>NZ_JAIUIL010000016.1:0-112555 GCF_020165595.1 Mesorhizobium sp. BR-1-1-10
CCCCCCCCCCCCCCCCCCCCCCCCCACTTCCGCGGTAAAGCTACCGTGGGGAAAATTGGCCCTCTGTGCAAGAGCCTACGTTTTAAATCACAGCTTTCCAGTAATCGACCCCTTCTGTGGAGCAGGGGGGTTTTTCGTAGGGGTGTTTATTCGCGCCCGTGCTTCGCACCCCCACTCCGCCCACCCGGTAGGGCGCAGTGGAGAACCGGGGCCACGTCTGTGCTATTTCGGCCAGATTCTGCACTTGCCGGACAGGTAGGAAGGGTTGCGCGCCAGTTACGCGCCAGTGCCGATTTTCAGAGATTTCCTTAGGGGCCTAATCATCCAACGAAATCAGGTAGTTGGATGGTGGGCGATGCAGGGATTGAACCTGCGACCCCACCCGTGTGAAGGGTGTGCTCTCCCGCTGAGCTAATCGCCCGCTCGTTGCCCGAAGGCCAAGCGAGCCGCGATATAAGGGAGGCCGACCCATTAAGTCAAGGCAGCGTCTGGTGTTGTCACACAGATCGGATTTGCGGTCTCGCCAAGGCCCGTTCCGCAGAGATTTTCATCGTGGCGCTCAGTGTGCGGCGGCGCCGATCAACCTTTGCGCCAGATCGAGCGTCAACGCATCGAAATGCGAGATCACCGCCGAGGGCTCGAACTCGCGCACATGACGGTCGGTGTAGCCGAAATCGACGGCGACGACAGGAATGCCGGCCGCCTTGGCGGTGTCGATATCGGTTTGCGAATCGCCGACCATCAAGGCGCGGTGCGGATCACCGCCGGCGAGTTTGATGGTCTCGATCAGGTGGCGCGGATCGGGCTTGCGGAACGCGAACGTGTCCTGCCCGGCAATTGCCGCGAAATGCCTGGTCAAGCCGAGTGCTTCGATCAGCGCCAGCGAATTGGCCTGGTACTTGTTCGTGCAGATGGCCAGCAGATAGCCGGCCTTCTCAAAGCGGGCAATCGCCTCGATTACGCCGGGGTAGGGGCGGGATTTGCCCGGAATGTTATCGGTGTAGTGATCGAGGAACAGTTTCAGCAGCCGGTCGTGCTCCTCGACCTTGAGGGATCGTTGCTGCGCGGCATGCGCCCGTTCGATCATCACCCGGCCGCCATGGCCGACGAAGCGTTTGAAGCCGGCTTCGTCGACGGCCGACAGTTCGCTGGCCGCCAGGCTGTGGTTGAGGCTGTCGAGCAGGTCCGGCGCCGTGTCAATCAGCGTTCCATCAAGGTCGAACACGATGATCGGGCGAGTCATGATCCATCCTGCGCAGGTTTGTGCATGGGCAGGCGATAGCGGCTGCGACGCGTTAAGGCAAGCAGACCGGCGGGACGGCCGCCAAGGGCTTTGACCCGGCCTGCAAAAATGCTAGGAGCCGAAAACGCTAAAGCGCGTCGCGTCGAAACAGACTCATGCGGCGCGCTTCAGGTCTTTCTTTCATGCATGTCGTTTTCCCAAAGCCGAGGTCATTTTGGGCGACATGCATTCGGTTTCGGGGCAGCAAAGCAGCATGGATGCGAGGCAATTGAAGGTCGAGGCCGCGCGGGCGGCCCTTGCCCATGTCAGCGACGGCATGCGGCTCGGCATCGGAACCGGCACCACTGCCGAGGAGTTCGTGCGGCTGCTTGCCGACAAGGTCGCCACCGGCATGACCATAACAGGCGTGCCGACCTCTGAACGCACTGCTGCGCTGTGCCGCGAACTCAGCGTGCCACTGTCGACGCTGGAGGAAACGCCCGAGCTCGATCTCACCGTCGACGGTGCCGACGAGGTCGACCCGGAGCTGACATTGATCAAGGGCGGCGGCGGGGCGCTGCTGCGCGAGAAGATCGTGGCCGCGGCCTCGCAGCGCATGATCGTCATCGCAGACCGATCGAAGATGGTCGAGACACTCGGCCGGTTTCCGCTTCCAATCGAAGTCAACCAGTTCGGCCTGCGCGCGACCGAGATCGCCGTGGTCATGGCGGCTGGAAATCTCGGCCTTTCCGGTCCGGTGACATTGAGGATGACGGGAGGCCAGCCTTTTGTTACAGACGGCGGCCATTTTATCCTCGATGCATCTTTTGGCCGCATTCCGGATACAAGAGCGCTTTCGAATGCTCTCCACGCCATTCCTGGCGTGGTCGAGCATGGTCTTTTCATCGGGCTGGCGTCAGCGGCCATCATCGCCGGCGGCGACGGTATCCAAACTGTCCATGCCGCCCGAAAACCAGGGAGTTCTACCGATCATGATGTTGCATAACCGGGTTCGCCGTCTTTCCGTCCTTGTGGCGGCATCGGCCGTCTTCGCGTTCTCCTCGCCTGTCTTCGCGCAGGACGTCACGGAATCGCATCTGAAGGCCGCACGCGCCGCGGTCGCCGCGATCCACGCGACCGACCCGTTCGACAACATCCTGCCGCAGGCCGCCGCGGCGCTCGAATCGCAGCTTATCCAGAAGAACCCGGACATGCAGGAACTGATCGGCAAGACGATCAACGAGAAGGCGCTGGCGATGGCCTCACGCCGTGCGGATCTCGAGAAGGAAGCGGCTCTTGCCTATGCGAAGGTGTTTTCCGAAAAGGAACTCTCCGACATCGCGGCTTTCTACAGCTCCGAGTCCGGCAAGAAGCTGCTCGACAGCGGCCCGACCGTGACGCGTGACCTCGTCAAGGCCGCCGACATCTGGCAGAACGGCGTCGCGCGCGATCTCGCCCAGCAAGTCGGCGAGACTCTGGCAGCGGCGGCAAAAGCCAAGGCGCCGGCCGCACCCGCCGATGCAACCGCGCCCGCGGACGGTGCTGCTCCGGCGGATGGCGCGGCCCCCGCCGACGGTTCCGCGCCGTCGGACGGCACGCAGAACTGATCGTGATCTTTCCGACGGCCTTGCGGCCATCTGTGAAGCCCGGCTTGTCCGGGCTTTTCTTTTGACGGTTTGCGGCCTACCTGTCAGTCGCATTTTGGCGTTCAAGGAGCCGCTTCATGGCCGGTTATGACTACGACCTCTTCGTCATCGGCGGCGGCTCCGGAGGGGTGAGGGCGGCGCGGGTCGCGGCAGCGCTCGGCAAACGCGTTGGCATTGCCGAAGAATACCGTTTCGGTGGCACCTGCGTCATCAGGGGCTGCGTGCCGAAGAAGCTCTATGTCTATGCCTCGCAATTTCCCGAGCATTTCGCCGACGCCGCCGGCTATGGCTGGACAGTGCCGGAAGCCAGTTTCGACTGGCAGACGCTGGTCGCCAACAAGGACCGCGAGATCAGCCGGCTGGAAGCGATCTACAAGAAGAATGTCGAGGGTTCGGGTGGCGAGACGTTTCACACGCGGGCGATGATCGTCGACCCGCACGTGATCCACCTCCTGAGCGAGGACCGCACCGTCACCGCCGATCAGATCCTGATCGCCACCGGCGGCCGTCCGGCAGCGCATCCGGCGCTGCCCGGCCACGAACACTGCATCTTTTCCAACGAGGCTTTCGACCTCAAGGAACTGCCAAAGGCGATCATGATCGAGGGCGGCGGCTATATCGCGGTCGAGTTCGCCAACATCTTCCATGGCCTCGGCGTAGACACCACGCTGGTCTATCGCGGCAAGGAAATCCTCGGCCGCTTCGACATGGACCTGCGGCGCACGCTGCATGAGACGATGGAGAAGAAGGGCATAAAGATCCTTTGCCATTCCGTCTCCGAATCGGTCAGCAAGCGGCCGGACGGACGGCTCGACGCGCAGCTCATCGGAGGGCAGGTGCTGACGGTCGATCAGGTGATGCTGGCCATCGGCCGCCTCCCCAACACCGAGAATATGGGCCTGGAAGGCATAGGCATCGAGATGACCGCCGCGACCGGTGCGATCAAGGTCGACCCGTATTCCCGCACCAACATCGACAATATCTGGGCGATCGGCGATGTCACCAACCGCGTGCAGCTGACCCCGGTGGCGATTCACGAAGCCATGTGCTTCGTCGAGACGGCATTCAAGGACAACCCGACGGCGCCCGACCACGACACGATCGCGACGGCTGTCTTCTCGCAACCGGAAATCGGCACGGTCGGCCTGTCGGAAGACGAAGCCGTCAAGCGCTTCGCCGATATCGAAATCTACCGCGCCAGCTTCCGGCCGATGCGGCACACGCTGTCGGGCCGTGACGAAAAGATGCTGATAAAGCTGGTCGTTGATGGCGCTTCGCGCAGGGTTCTCGGCGCCCACATATTGGGGCCGGATGCCGGCGAAATGGCACAGCTGCTCGGCATCCCCCTGAAGGCCGGACTGACCAAGGACGACTTCGACCGCACGATGGCCGTGCACCCGACCGCCTCCGAAGAGCTCGTCACCATGTACAAGCCGACCTATCGAGTGAAGGACGGCGAGCGCGTCTGACGTCGCTTGACGCGGCGCTGCCGCCGCCAGCCACGGCCGGCGGCGGCAGTCGAACCGCTACAGCAAAGTGCCGCGCAGGATGACGAGCGCCACCGAGAAATAGATCACCAGTCCGGTGACATCGACCAGCGTGGCGACGAACGGTGCGGATGCACTGGCGGGGTCGAAACCGATCCGTTTCAGGGCGAAAGGCAGCATCGACCCCGACAGCGAACCGAAGGTGACGATGCCGACCAGTGCGGCACCAACGGTTGCGGCAATCAGCGGCCAGTGCGGGCCATAGTCATAGAAGCCCATATATTGCCAGAGCGCGATGCGGCAGACGCCGACCACGCCCAGCATGGCGCCGAGCACGAGACCGGTAGGCAGTTCGCGCAGCGCCACCCGCCACCAGTCACGAAGGCCGATTTCGCGCAGCGCCAGCGCGCGGATGACCAGCGAGGTCGCCTGCGAGCCGGAATTGCCGCCGGAACTCATGATCAGCGGGATGAACAGCGTCAGCACGATCGCCTTCTCCAGCTCGCCCTCATAGCTTTGCATGGCATTGGCCGTCAGCATCTCGCTGATGAACAGCGCACAGAGCCAACCACCGCGCTTCTTGATCATGGCGAGAAAGCTCATCTTCATATACGGCTCGTCCAAAGCCTCCATGCCGCCAAAGCGATGCACGTCTTCGGTCGTCTCCTCGATCATCGTGTCGATGATGTCGTCGATGGTGACGATGCCGAGGATCTTGCCGTTGTCGACGACCGGGACGGCGAGCAAATCGTATTTGGAGATCGTCTGCGCCAGGTGTTCACGATCCGTCAGCGGAGTGACTGTCACCGGCAGGCGGTCCGGCGCTACCGACAGGATCGGGTCGTCCGGTTCACCGGTGATGAGCCGACGCAAGCCCGTCGACCGCACCAGGAGATTTGTCCGCGGATCGACAATGTAGATTGCATAGACGGTCTCGCGCGTCCGTTCGACCTTGCGGATGTAGTCGAGCGTGCGTCCGACGGTCCAGTCGGAGGGCACGCTGACGAACTCCGTGGTCATGATCGAGGCGGCGCTGCCTTCGGGATAGCCCAGAATGGAAAGCAGGGTGGCGCGCAGCGGCGGCGCCAGCGCACCGAGCAGCTCGGAGCGTGCCGGCTCGTCGAGCTCGCGCAGGATGTCGGCCGCGCGGTCGACGGACATGGCGGTGAGCAGCTTGCTCGCCTTGGGACGGGGCAGGGCCTCCGCCAGTTCGGGCGCGCCTTCGAGCTCAGGCTGGTCGAAAATCTCGACCAGCCGTTCGAAGGGTACGGCGCAAAGCAGCTCCGTCGCGGTTTCGCGCGATTCATGGTTGAGCGCCTCGACAAGGTCGGCGACGTGATCATTGGCAAGGATGCGGGCGATAGCGACGGCCTCGTCGTCCGCTACGGGGAAAAAATCGTTCATGGCTCACTCCTTGCCGTCCGGCAGGACATGAACCATTCAGGTCACGTCTAGGCGGACGGCCGTTGCGTTCGACTGTGACTGTCGCCAGGCATGGCGCGGTGACCTTTCTGCTTGCGGGTTCGCTTTTGACTGCTGCAAGCCGGCGCAACATAGGAGCGCGCCTTGCCGAGTCAATCGCGGTGAGGAAGGAAAACAGTGCCGAACGGCCCGGATCGCGAGACTGTGATCACCGTGGACCGTTCACCGTGGCAAGCCACGGGGACATCAGCATTATTTCTGCTTCAGCCGGCGCGAGAAACGCGTCCATTTGTCCTCGACCGGCCGTGGCTGGGCCAGGATCGTGGTGAGTTCCAGCGGCAGGCTTGGGGCAAGCGGCTTCTTCGTGGCGACGCCGTCGGCAATCAGGACCATCGAGTGGTAGAACTCGGTCCCGGCAGCAGATCTCGGTGCCACGGCTTCGTGCATGACACTGATCACCGTCACATCAGGGCAGTTGTCCTTGATGGCTTGGTGGAAGGCAATCTTGCCATCAGGGTCGAGAGCCCCGGTCGCCTCGTCGAGGAACAGCAGGCCCGGTTGCTGCAGGATGATACGAGCCACCACCAGCTTCTGCTTCTGGCCGCCCGACAGGACCTGATCCCAGCTCTTGCCCTCGCGGCTTTCATTGGCCATGTGTTCGATGAAATCGCCAAGGCCAGCCTTGTGCAGTGCCGACGCGACCTGGGTATCGCCGTGGTCGCCTTCCGAGCCTGGTAGGCAGACCAGCTGTTTCAGCGACACCTGCGGCAGCTTGACCTCCTGGGCGGCATAGAAGCTCTTGACGCCCTCGGGGAAGACGATGGTGCCGCGTCCATAAGGCCACAGGCCGTTGATCGCCTTGATCAGCGAGGTCTTGCCGCACCCGGATTCGCCTTTCAGGAAGGTCCATTCGCCGCGCCGGAAGCGCAGGTTGGCGGAACTGAGGAATGGTGTCGCATCCTCACCCTGATGCGCCAGCTCCAGCTTCTGGATGGTCAGACCGAAGACCGGATTCTGGCTGGCGTAGTGGAAGTCGGAACGGCCGCTCTGGCTGTAGAATTCCTGCGGGTGCTGGACTTTCTCGATCGCGTTGGCGAGCTCCGTCACGCGCTGGCTGTTGGCGCGCAGCGTCGCGATGGCGGGCATGACATGAATGAACCAGGAACACTGGCTGATGAGCTGGGCGACCATTTCGGAGCCGGTGATGTAGCCTTTATAGTCCAAGCGGCTGTGGATGAACGGCACAAGGCCTGGAGCATAGGCGACGATACGGGCGCCGACGAAGTTGTAGATCAGCTCGAACGACATATAGCTGGTGTTGACGACATTCAGCCGCCCCCAGGTGCGATCGATGTCGACATAGAGCCGGTCGTGCATCCTCTTCTGCACGCCCTCGCCATGCGAGGCGGCGACATGGAAGCTGCGGCGCAGGAACGTCGTCAGTTCGCTACGATAACTTCCCTCGGCCTTCTGCATGCGAATGTTGAGACGTTCCAGCAGGCTGCCGAGCTTGACGGCGATCCAGGTGTTGAGGGGGACGTAAGTGGCAACCGCGAGAAGGGCGAGAACAGCGCTGCCATAGCTGCCAAGGAACTCCAGGCCTTTGACCTCCACTGACGACTGCAACAGGTTCTGGCCTATAAAGTAGAGCGAAGTCGCCAGCCCCAGCACGCCCATGGCGAGGCCGATCGCACCGCCGGTCATGTCCTTGATCGATTCCTGGATGCGCTGGTCGACATTGTCGGGCGCAACGATGCCGCCGTCCGCGGAACCATGTTGAGCGTGAAAATGAGTATGGTTGCCGTCGAGCAAGGCCTGGTTGAATTGGTCGTTCAGCCAGCCGCGCCATTTGCGGTGCAAGGTTGCCGAGACGAGATTGCGCACGCCGGTGAAGCCGACGTCCTTGAGCATGACCAGCAGCACCAGTATGCCGGCGTTGGTCAGGATTGTTTCCAAGGGCCTGGTGTTGGCGGCATCGTGCAGGAAGGCGATCGAATTCACCAATTCGCCCGACGCCATGGCGAACCACACGCTAGCCTTGCTGGACAGCGCGGTGAGCAGGGCTATCACCAGCGTCAGCGCCCAGGCTTCCTTCCAGCGGTCCGAGATCCAGTAGGCTCGCACGAGCCCCCAGAAATTGCGCATCGAGGATACCGGCGTCAAATGCGACCGCCCTGCGGCGTCGCTGCGTAGTCCATCCGGTACTGACTCTTGCGATCGCCTGCCGATCCGAATCACGATCCCGCCCAAACCTTTTTTGTTTTGTTACGGATGGTAACACCAATTGATCATTTTCCATTAATTTTTAAACCAGGCCTATGGGATTGCTCTCGCGACCGTTGCACTGACGCAACAGATTGAAGATCGAACCGCCAGAAAAAATGGTGGGCAATCATCAGAAAATTTTGATTGGTTTCAGCAACTTGGACGCGGCGAACGGGGCTTCGGTCGATCTTCCCCTGGGGAAACCTGGCACACGGTTTCGTGACTCAAGAAATCATGGGGGCCGGGGTCGACGCCGCTTCCTTGCCGTGGCGAAGTCGCCAATATCGGATTGGAACAGCGGGAGCGCAGGATCGTTCTCTTGCCCATTCGTCAACCAAAGGGCGATCCGCACCGGCCCAATGGCAAGCGGCTCTTTCATCAGCACGCCAAATGAAGGCGAATTGGCGTCCGCTGTCTTCAGCCGGTTTTCTCCAACTCGCCACGCGCCTTGGCCGCCGCGACCTGACGGATCGCATCGGCCAACGTGTCGGCATCCTGCGCACCCATCACGGCATATTTGTCCTCGAGCAGGAAGCACGGCACGCCTGTGATGCCCATGCGCGACGCGGTGGCGATTTCCGTGCGAACCGCCTCGACATCAGCGTCACTCGGCAAGAGCGTTTCAACAACAGCGGCGTCCATGCCGGCTTCGCGGGCAGCTTCGACCAATACGGTGTGGTCGCCGATATTGGCGCCTTCCTCGAAATTCAGCTGGAATAGGCGGCGCACCAGTCGGTTCTGGACGTCCTCGCCGGCGGCACCGGCCCAGCGGATCAGCCGATGCGCGTCGAGTGTGTTCGGCGCCACCTTGATGGCGTCGAAGGCAAAGGAAATGCCTTCGGCTTCGCCAAGCGGTTCGATGCGAGCATGAATTTCGCGAATGCGCTCGTCGCTGCCGAACTTGGCCAGCATGTAGTCGTGGCGGTCCTTGCCTTGCGGCGGAATGGTTGGATCGAGCTGGAACGGCCGCCAGCGTATATGCACTTCGACATCGCCGGCCGCGGCGATCGCCTTGTCCAGCCGCTTCTGACCGATGAAGCACCACGGGCAGACGACGTCCGACACCACGTCGACGGTTATGGCGTTCGCTTCGCTCATCTCGATCTCCGGACTTCAGTTCGGTTTGCGCCACCATGTTGGCAGCTGATAACCGAATATGGGCGTCTTGCGCGGATGTTCCAGATAATTCCAGTAAGCAAGCCACTGCTGCGTATTGTACTGCATCGGCACCATGTAATAGCCGGAGATCAGCAGCCGGTCGAGAACGCGAACCGCCGCGACGTAGTCCTCCTTTGAACGGGCTCGCAGCATTGCGTCGATGGCCGCATCGATCGCCGGATCGGCGACGCCGGCGAGGTTGAACGATCCCTCGGTCCTGGCCGCGGCGGACGACCAGCGCCCGATCTGCTCGATGCCAGGGGACAACGAATTGTTGAAGCCGCTGGAGCCGATCAGGACCTCGAAATCGAAACGCTGCTTGCGCGACTGGATCTGGTCGCCGTCCAGGCTGCGTATGCTGACATTGATGCCGATCTTCTCAAGCGTGCGCTGGTAGATGCCGGCCAGACGTTCTTCATCCTGCGAGGCGGTCAGAATCTCGAAGCCGAAAGGTTTACCGTCAGGATCGATCATCGTGCCGTCCTGCACATGGTAGCCGATGCTTTTCAGAAGATCGAAAGCTGTCTTCAGCACCTTGCGGTCCTGGCCCGAACCGTCCGTCACCGGCGGTTTCCAGGTGCCGTCCATGACGTCGGCCGGCACGCGGCCGGGATAGGGCGCCAGCAGCGCCTTTTCCCTGTTATCAGCAGGATGGCCGAGCGCGGAAAGCTCCGAGTTCTGCCAGTAGCTCATCGTGCGGGTGTACTTGCCGCCGAACAGGTTCTTGTTGGCCCATTCGAAATCATAAAGCATGCCGAGCGCGCGCCGAACCACGGGGTTGGAAAACTTCGGCAGCCTCGTGTTGAACAGAAAACCCGTCACGACGGGTGGAATGCCGGTATCGAAGGTTTCTGAGACAACGTCTCCCCTGTGAAACGCCGGAAAGTCGAGATCGCGCTCGCGTTTCACCGGATCGCTGTCGTCGTCGATGGCGCAAAGACCCTTCTTGAAGGCTTCGAGCTTGGCGTTGGCGTTGAGAAAATACTCGATGGTGATCTGGTCGTAATTGTCGAAACCGCGCTTGGCGGGAACGTCCTTGCCCCAATAGTCGGGGTTGCGCTTGAAGACGATGCGCTGGCCGGGCGTCACCTGCGCGACCCTGTAGGGACCGCTGCCGATCAACGGCTTCAGCGTCGTCCTGTCGAAAGTGTCGATGTCGAAAGCGTGCTTGGGGATGATCGGCGTCAGCGCGATGATCAGCGGAAACTCACGATCGGCCTTGTCATTGAAGGTAAAGCGCACGCTGTGGTCGCCCGTCTTTTCGAGCTTGGCGATCCTGGCCATGCGGTCGCTGTAGGGCGGACGGCCTTTCTGCGTATAGGCATCGTAGGTGAACAGCACGTCTTCCGGCGTCACTGGCTGACCATCCGACCATTTGGCATTCGGGTTGAGATGGAATTCGATGGTCTTGCGCTCGGGATCCATGTCGGCGGTGTCGGCCAGAAGCCCATAAAGGGTAAAGGCCTCGTCGGCACTGCGCTGCATCAGCGGCTCGAAGACCAGATTGCCGTAAATCGTGTCCATCATGCCGCGCGCGGTCGTGCGCAGGCTTTTCAGGATGAAAGGGTTGAGATTGTCGAAGCTGCCGACGACGCAATAGGTAATGCTGCCACCCTTCGGCGCGTCGGGATTGACGTAGCTGAAATGGGTGTAGTCCGGCGGCAGGGCCGGTTCGCCCTGCATCGCAATCGCGTGTTTCGGCTCCGACAGCGCCGGAGGCGACGACAGGCTGAAAAACGATAATGCGGTGACCAGCCAAACAAGAACGCGGCCCATGACCGTCTCCTTAACAGGTCGGCTTGATGATTCGGTCCGCACCCTAGCATGGGGCACCTGCGTGGCGGCCAATGGCGTCGTCAAGAATTACCGGTCGGCGGGCTGGATTCGACGCCGCTTGCAGTGTAACACGCCGTCCGAAGTCATTCTGTTGCCTCATTTTGGCAACAGGTAGCTGGACCACACGGCGCGAAGAAGCCGGTCCCGGGATCATTGAGAGGAAGTGCACGACATGACGAGCCTGAACAGCAACGCGTACCGCCTGTCGGTCATGGCCGCAGGCGTGGTTGGCTTTCTCGGCGCAGGACTTCCCTCTGCTTCCGCGCAGCAGCAGCCGCAGATTCCGCAGGGCTGGTTCAAGGCCTGCACCAAGCAGGAAGACGTCGACATCTGCAATGTCCAGAACATCGTCACCGCTGGCAATGGCCAACTCGTGACCGGCGTCAGCCTGATCGAGCTCAAGGGCAAGGTGAACCGCAAAGTGTTCCAGGTGACGGTCCCGACCGGCCGCCTCGTGCCTCCCGGCATCGGCCTGCAGATCGACACCGGCAAGGCGCAGAAGCTCGACTATGTCATCTGCTTCCCGGATCGTTGCGTGGCGGAAGTGCCGCTGACCGATCAGCTTGTCGCTTCGTTCAAGAAGGGTCAGGGGATCACGCTGACCTCGATCAATTTCCAGAACCAGGCCAACCCGATCAAGATCGCGCTGCAGGGCTTCAGCGGCGCCTATGACGGCCCGCCGCTGCAGCAGTCGGACATCGAGGACCGGCAGAAGAAGCTTCAGGACTTCGTCGCCAAGAACAACCAGGATTTCGCCAAGAAGCTCAAGGACGAGCAGGACAAGGCGAAGACCGCCAACTGATCCGGCGTCGGGAATATAGCGAGTCAAAAAAGCGGGGTCATGCCCCGCTTTTTTCATTTCTGGCCATACTCAGCATGCCGGAAGTCAGTGCCTGGACTGCCGTTTCGGCGCATAGCGCCCATCCGGCTTCTTGTCGAACATTTCCTTGATTTGCGGATGGCGGACAGGTTCTCCCGATTGGTCCTCGAGCAAATTCTGCTCGGACACATAGGCGATGTATTCGGTTTCCGAATTCTCGGCGAGCAGGTGGTAGAATGGTTGGTCCTTGCGCGGCCGTACGTCGGCGGGGATGGCCTCGTACCATTCGTCGGTGTTGGCGAATTGCGGATCGACGTCGAAAATGATGCCTCGGAACGGGAACAGCCGGTGGCGAACCACCTGTCCGATCGCGAATTTGGCCGTTTTCATCGCACTCACCACTGAATTCCTTGGCTTTATTTGGCGCAGACTCCGCATCAATTCAATCCCGAGCGTCTGAGCGCCTTCAAGATACGCGGTATGCGCAACAAAGGTTTTGATGAACGTCGCGATACCGCGGCAAAGTCCGCAAAATCGCTACCGCTGCCGAGCCGGCTTCCGAAGGCCGCCCGCAACTGCCGCAAAGCCGCTGCCCGGGCGAAGCCCTTCCCGCATGAAGAAGGCGCGCAGCGGCGTAAAGCCGCCAAGTACACCCAGGCCAACGCCACGCGCCATCTGCGCCGGCAACATGTCCGAAAGCAGCGACATGTTGAGCAGATTGACTGCGCTGCTGCGCGCCAGAATATCGGGCCGGCGCTTGAAATCGTATGCAGCAAGGGCCGCAACAGCCCCCGGATCCTCACGATTTTCACGCGCGATTCCAACCAGATCGTCAATATCCCTGATGCCTAGGTTGAGGCCTTGCGCGCCGATTGGCGGGAACACGTGCGCCGCCTCACCGACAAGCGCCACCCGTCGCGCCGCGAAACGCAGGGGGGTCACCGTCGACAATGGATAAATCTGGCGACCCGGCTCGACGGATACCCGGCCCAGCATCGATTGCATCTTTTGCTCGACGCGGAGCGAGAGCGTTGCATCGTCCAAAGCGGCAAGCTCCTTGGCGGTCTCTGGCTTGACCACCCAGACAAGGCTGGAGCGATTGCCCGGCAGTGGAACCTGCGTGAACGGGCCGGTCTCTGTATGGAATTCCGTCGAGGTGAAGCCATGTTCGCGGTTGTGGCCGAAATTGAGGACAAGCGCCGCCTGAGGGTAGGCGCGCGCCGCCGTCGAGATGCCCGCGGCCTCGCGGGCCGGCGACAGGCGGCCGTCGGCGGCGACCGCAAGGGACGCATCGATCTCGCTGCCATCAGCCAGCGTGGCATGCGCTTTGCCGGCGCCGAGATGCCATGCCTTCACCATGGATCTGCGCCACTCGATGCCGGAATGCGCGGCCACCTTGCTGGCAAGCGCCGGGCCAAGGACGCCGTTGGGCAGGTTCAGGCCGAACTGTTCCTCGCCGATCTCGCTGGCGCGGAAGGTGACGACGGGGCTGCGGATCAGCCGGCCGGTCGCATCGGCAATGCGCATCACCTTCAAAGGCGCGCCCTTGGACCTGATGTCCTCGAGCACGCCCAGCCCTTCGAGCACCTTCAGGGCAGGCGTCATGAGCGCCGTGGTGCGACCGTCGGGAGCCGAGGTTTCCGGCCCGGCAATCGTCACCGGAAAGCCGGCATCGGCGAAGGCAAGCGCGGCGATCAACCCCGCCGGCCCCGTGCCCGCAATCAGTATCCGCGCTGTTTCCTGATGCTCCAAGATCGGCTTCCGGTCTGCAGTTGAGAGGCGGCCACCAGACCTGCCAGTCCAAACAGGCATATAGGGCAGATCATGCGGCTTGATCAACGCGGCGATTCGGCCCATTCGGATGTCATGACCGGCCAACAGGACGACTTCAGCCATCTCGACCGCGCCGGCCGCGCCACGGCAAATGTCGCGCGCGACCCGCGTTTGACGGTCAACGTCGTCGTCTGTGCAAGCATCGCGTTGGCCTGGCTGCTGCTTGCCGCGATGGCGATACGCGGCGCCGAGGCGCGGATCAGCGCGCCGGGTGACGCTCTCCTGCGCAACCTGCCACAGCTGCCGCTGCCCGATTTCCTGGACCATTTTTTCGTTCTTTGCCTTTCGCCAGCGCCGCTGGACGCAAGCATCGGCCCGCGTGCTTTGGCACTCATCCTCATGTGGTTCCTGATGGCCATCGCCGCGATGCTGCCGTCGGCGGCACCGATGATCCGCACCTATTGCGAGATCGCCGATACGGCGCGGATCAAGCGGGCGCCGGTCGTCCATCCGCTGGTGCTGGTTGCCGGCTACCTCTGCGCCTGGCTCGCCGCATCGCTGCTGTTTGCGGCACTGACACTTGCCGTCCACGCAGTCGCCGCGTCCGCTGGGGTATTCGATCCGGTGCTTGGCGTTGCCGGTGGGCTGGCCTTGCTGGTTGCCGGCCTCTACCAGTTCAGCGGCCTCAAGGAGGCCTGCCTGACGAAATGCCGGAACCCATTCTCGACCTTGTTTTCAAACTGGAGTGCCGAGACCTTCCGCATCTTTCGGCTGGGCATCGTGCAAGGTATCTGGTGCCTGGGATGCTGCTGGGCATTGATGCTGGTGATGTTCGCCGTCGGCGTCATGAACGTCTTCTGGATGGCGCTGATCGGCGTGTTCACCCTAATTGAAAAACAAACGATGGGCAGTCTTCCAACCCGGCTGGCCGGTGCGATACTGCTTGTCTGGGCAGCCGTGCTGCTAGTAGTCTCACTGTGATTGGGGGGAATTCGATGACTGACCCGGGCTGGGCAATGAAAGGAGAGCTCGTACTCTCCTGCAATTGCACGGTTTTTTGCCCTTGCGTCTTGTCGCTCGGCAGTCACCCACCAACAGAAGGCTATTGCCAGACATGGGCGGGTTTCCGTATCGATGCGGGTCACTTCGGCGAAGTCGACCTCTCCGGCCTCAACCTTGGGCTGATCATGGAAATCCCCGGTTACATGAGCCGCGGCAATTGGACCGCGGGCCTGTTCATCGACATCAGAGCCTCGGTTTACGCGGTCAAGGCGTTGACCAAGATCTTCACCGGCAAGGCCGGCGGGACCACGTCGCTGCTCTCGATTCTGGTCGGCAAATTCCTGGGCGTAGAACAGGTGCCGATCACTTACGAGACACGAGACAAGACGCGTATCTTCCAGATTCCGAAGATCATCGACGGGGCGGTCACGCCAATCGCGGGCAAGGACCGCGACAAGGATACGGTGATCACGAACTCGGAATACTGGATCGCGCCGGAGATCATCGTGGCAAGGTCCGACAAGAGCAAGATGCGCGCCTTTGGCCGCAACTGGAATTTCGCCGGCCGATCGGCCGAGATCTGCAAGCTTGATTGGCGGGGCCCGTGAGCAAGAACACAAAAGCCCGCAAGATCGCCGGGAAGATCACCGACCGGATTCCACGGCCGAAGAAGAAGGTCACCTGGCCGCAGGCGCGTGCGTTTTCGGTGCATCTGCTGACCGCCTCCGGTTCGTTCCTGGCTTTCCTGTCGCTGGTGGCGGCGAGCGAGGAGCGCTGGACGGCCATGTTCTGGTGGCTAGGCCTGGCGCTGTTCGTCGATGGCATCGACGGGCCGATCGCCCGAAAGCTGGAGGTCAAGGAAATCCTGCCGACCTGGTCCGGCGAACTCCTCGACAACATCATCGACTACGTGACCTACGTGCTGATCCCGGCCTTCGCGCTCTACCAACGGGGCTTCATGGGCGAGGGCCTGTCGTTCCTTTCGGCGGCGATCATCGTCGTCTCCAGCGCGATCTACTATGCCGACACCGGCATGAAGACGAAGGAGAATTTCTTCAAGGGATTCCCGGTGGTCTGGAACATGGTGGTGTTCACGCTGTTTGTCATCGAACCGGGACAATGGGTCTCGTTCGCGGTGGTAGTGGTGGCCGGCATTCTGACCTTTGTCCCGATAAACTTCATCCATCCGGTGCGGGTGAAGCGGCTGCGGCCGATCAATCTCGGCATGACGCTGTTGTGGTGTGCTTTCGGCGCGCTCGCGCTTGCGCAGGCCGCACTCGCCGCTTTCTACGACCAGATCGGCGTGCTTGGCGAACAAGTCGGCACTTTCACCAAGATCGGAATCACCGTTACCGGGCTCTATCTCGCAACCATTGGTGGCCTCATGCAGTTCTTTCCGAACCTCGGCGCCAAAAAGGCCTGACCAGCCGCTCTTCAAGGAATCCTCTCCATGTCCAAAGCCATCCGCATCCACGCCAATGGCGGTCCGGAAGTCCTGATCCATGAGGACACCGATCCTGGCCAGCCGGGTTCGGGGCAGATCCTGATCAGGCATACCGCGATCGGTCTCAATTTCATCGACGTCTATCATCGCTCGGGTCTTTATCCGCCGCCCGGCGGATTTCCGCTCGTTCCGGGCAGCGAAGCCGCCGGCGTGGTGCTGGAAGTCGGCGGGGGCATCGACTGGCTGAAGTCGGGCGACCGGATTGCCTATGCCGTGACGACCGGCGCTTACGCGCAAGAGCGCGTCATCGATGCCAGCAAGGTCGTCAAGGTACCGGACGGCATCAGCGACGAGCAGGCCGCCGCCATGATGCTGAAAGGCATGACCGCGGAATATCTTCTGCGCCGCACCTTCAAGGTGAAGGCGGGCGACACCATCCTGTTTCATGCCGCGGCCGGCGGGGTCGGCCTGATCCTCGGCCAATGGGCGAAGCATCTCGGCGCGACGGTCATCGGCACCGCCAGTTCCACCGACAAGATCGAACTCGCCAAGGCGCACGGCTTCGACCATGTCATCAACTACAAGGAGCAGGATTTCGTCGCCGGCGTAGCCGCCATCACCGGCGGCAAGAAGTGCGATGTCGTCTACGATTCGGTGGGTAACGACACATTTCCGGCCTCGCTCGACTGCCTGAAGCCGCTCGGCATGTTCGTCAGCTTCGGCCAGTCCTCGGGACCCATCCCGCCGTTCTCGATGTCGCTGCTGGCGCAGAAGGGCTCGCTGTTCGCAACCAGGCCGACGCTGTTCGTCTACAATGCCAGACGTGAGGACCTCGATGCCTCCGCCGCCGCACTGTTCGAGGTCGTGCTCAGCGGCGCCGTCGAGATCAAGATCAATCAGCGCTACGCACTGAAGGATGCCGGCAAGGCACATGCGGACCTTGAAGGCCGCAGAACGACAGGTACGACCATCCTGGTTCCCTGACGGCAATCTGCCTGGGTTTTCAGCGCGCTGCCGCAGCCGCGAGCATGGTTTGCCCGAAAAGCCGGCCCGCCATATGCTTGTGCGAAGGAAGGCTGATCTTTGCCCTTGAGTTTCCGCTGAAATTCTTGAAGCTCTTTCAAGTTGGGTGCTGCTTTCGCACGAGAGCCGGCCGCGCATACGATGCTTGCGGGAACACAGAACATGTCCGGTAATCCGGATGGGAGGCACTGTGAGTGCAAATCATGATGGGGCGAACCTGCTCGAGGTTCGTGGCCTGACCAAGATATTCGGCACGCTGACAGCGTGCGATCATATCGATCTCAACATCGCCAAAGGTGAAATCCACGCTTTGCTCGGCGAGAACGGCGCCGGCAAATCGACGCTGGTCAAGATGCTGTTCGGCTCGCTGGAACCCAATTCCGGCGAGATTTTCTGGAACGGCCAGGCAGTGCGGATCACCAGCCCAGGCGTTGCCAAAAAGCTCGGCATCGGCATGGTTTTCCAGCATTTTTCCCTGTTCGAAGCCCTGACGGCCGCCGAGAACATCGCGCTGTCGCTGGATGACGGCTCGCCGATCGGCAGCATCGCGGCCAAGGCGAGGGCGCTTTCCTACAGCTACGGCCTGCCGCTCGATCCGGAATCGCTGGTCGGCGATCTGTCCGTCGGCGAGCGCCAGCGCATCGAGATCATCCGCTGCCTGCTGCAGACGCCGCAGCTCATCATCCTGGACGAGCCGACATCGGTGCTGACGCCGCAGGAGGCGGACAAGCTGTTCGAGACGCTGGAGCGCTTGCGCGCGGAAGGCAAATCGATCCTCTACATTTCGCACCGGCTTGAAGAGGTCAAACGCATCTGCGACCGCGCCACGGTGTTGCGGCACGGCAAGGTGGTCGGTCACTGCAACCCGCGCGAGGAGACAGCCTCATCGCTCGCCCGCATGATGGTCGGCAACGAAGTGCAGGCCGTGGTGCGCGCGCCGGTCGAGGGGATCGAAACCGCGCAGCCGCTGCTCGAAATCCTCAACCTCAACCGCAAGCCGGCAACGCCGTTTTCCATTCCGCTCAAGAACATCAGCCTCAATGTCCGCGCTGGCGAGGTGATCGGCATTGCCGGTGTCGCCGGCAACGGCCAGGGCGAGTTCTTCGAATCCGTCTCCGGCGAGGTTTTGCAGCAGGATGCCGCTTCGGTGCGCATCCGCGGCAAGAACGCCGGCAGCCTCACCATTACCGGGCGGCGCCTGTTGGGGGCCGCGTTCGTGCCGGAGGAGCGTCTCGGCCATGGCGCCGCGCCGCGCATGAAGCTCTCGGAAAACCTCCTGCTGTCGCGCCATGCCACGGATGGCAAGGCTTTTGTCGGCACCGGCGGCATGGTCAAGAGCGGCGCCGTCTATGCCGCATCGCAACGCATCATCGAGGCGATGGATGTGCGCAAGAGCGCGCCGGATCCTGAAGCGGCAGCACTTTCGGGCGGCAATCTGCAGAAATTCATCGTCGGCCGCGAACTCGACCGCCGGCCAAGCGTGATGGTGGTGAACCAGCCGACATGGGGTGTCGACGCAGGAGCCGCAGCGCACATCCGTCAGGCCTTGATCGAGCTCTCTCGCAGCGGATCGGCGGTGCTGGTGATCAGCCAGGATCTCGACGAGCTGTTCGAAATATCGGACGCGATCGCCGTCATGCACAATGGAGAATTGTCCAGGCCGATGCCGATCGCCGAAGCGACTTTCGAGAAGGTCGGCTTGCTGATGGGTGGCGCCGAGCCCGGCCACGCCGAACATACGCTGGAGACGGCATGATGCGCCTCGAACTTGTCAAACGCCCGCAGCGCTCGGCGCTGTTTTCGATGCTGTCGCCGTTCATCGCCTTCGCGCTGACCATCATTGCCGGCGCGGTTCTGTTCGCGCTGCTCGGCGTCAACCCGCTGAATGCCTTCCATATCTATTTCATCGAGCCGATCAGCCAGGTCTGGCAGTTGCATGAGCTGGCGATCAAGGCAGCGCCGCTGATCCTGATCGCTGTCGGCCTGTCGGTCTGCTACAAGGCCAACATCTGGAACATCGGCGCCGAAGGCCAGTTCATCTTCGGGGCAATCTTCGGCTCGATCATTCCCGTGCTGTTCCCGCAATTCGATGGCCCGCTGGTGCTGCCGCTGATGCTTCTGCTCGGCATGGTCGGCGGTGCGGCCTACGCGGCGATCCCGGCCTTGCTGAAGACCCGGTTCAATACCAACGAGATCCTGACCAGCCTCATGCTGGTCTATGTCGCGCAGCTCTTCCTCGACTGGCTGGTGCGGGGTCCCTGGCGCGATCCGCAGGGCCACGGCTTTCCGCAGACGATCCAGTTCGGCGACGCGGCCGTGCTGCCGGAACTGATGCCCGATGCCGGGCGCGCCAATTGGGGGTTTGTGTTCGCCCTGGTGGCCGCGGTGCTGATCTGGATCCTGATGGGCCGCATGCTCAAGGGCTTCGAGGTCCGCGTGCTGGGCTCCAGCCCAAGGGCAGGGCGCTTCGCCGGCTTCGGCCTCAACCGGATGGTGTTCTTTGCCTTCCTGCTATCGGGAGCGCTGGCCGGCCTTGCCGGCATCTCCGAAGTTTCCGGCGCCATCGGGCAACTTCAGCCCGTGATTTCGCCCGGGTATGGCTTCACGGCCATCATCGTGGCGTTCCTCGGCCGCCTCAACCCGCTCGGCATCGTCGCCGCGGGCCTGGTGCTGGCCCTGACCTATCTCGGCGGCGAGGCCGTGCAAAGCGCACTCGGCATTTCCGACAAGGTGGCGAGGGTGTTCCAGGGCATGCTGCTGTTCTTCGTGCTCGGCTGCGACACGCTCATTCATTACCGCATCCGCTTGATCGGTCTGGCGCTGACGAAACAGGAAACGCCCGCGAAGCTCGAGGCCGCACCAAAGTTGAAGGAAGCCCGCTGATGGACATCACCGTCAACATCCTCCTGACCATCGCCACGGCGGCGACGCCGCTTTTGATCGCGGCGATAGGCGAACTGGTGGTCGAACGTTCCGGCGTGCTCAACCTCGGTGTCGAAGGCATGATGGTCATGGGCGCCGTCGGCGGCTTCGGGGCCGGCTATCTGACGGGATCGCCCTGGATCGGCCTGCTGGCGGCGATCGTCGTGGGCGCGCTGTTCTCCTTGCTTTTTGCCGTGATGACGCTGTCGCTGGCCACCAACCAGGTGGCAACAGGCCTGTCACTGACGCTGCTTGGTCTCGGCCTTTCCGGCATGATGGGAACAAGCTTCGTCGGCCAGCCCGGCGTCAGGCTGCCCAATCTCGATATTCCCGGCCTCAGTTCCATACCGGTCGTGGGCAGGCTTCTTTTTGGCCAGGATCCGATCTTCTACATTTCGATCGCGCTGACGGCCGCGGTGATGTGGTTCCTGTTCAAGACGCGTACCGGCCTCACGCTGCGCTCGATCGGCGACAGCCACACGTCGGCGCATGCGCTCGGCATCAAGGTCATCCGTTACCGCTATCTCTCGGTCATCTTCGGGGGTGCCTGCGCCGGTCTTGCCGGTGGGCATCTGTCGCTCGTCTATACGCCACAGTGGGTCGAGAACATGTCCGCAGGCCGAGGCTGGATCGCGCTCGCACTGGTGGTGTTCGCGTCCTGGCGGCCATGGCGGGTACTGGCCGGCGCCTACATCTTCGGCGCGGTGTGGATCGGCCAGCTTCATGCACAGGCTTTTGGCATTCCAGTGCCCTCGCAGATGCTTTCTTCTCTGCCCTATCTGGCAACCGTCGTGGTTCTCGTTCTAATCTCGCGCAACAAGCGTCTGACGATGATGAACACGCCGGCATCCCTGGGGCAGCCATTCGTTCCGGATCGTTGACAACAAGAACAAGACGGGAAGCTCCAAGGCTTAACTCAGAGAGGTAACACAATGAAAAAACTGCTTATTGCCCTGATGACGACGACAGCGGCTTTGTCGCTGGCCGTGTCTGCGGAGGCCGCCGACAAGTTGAAGGCCTGCTGGGTCTACACCGGCCCGATCGGCGATTTCGGCTATTCCTACCAGCACGACCAGGGACGCCTCGAGGTCGAGAAGGCGCTCGGCGACAAGGTCGAGACTGCTTACCTGGAAAACGTCTCCGAAGGCCCCGATGCCGATCGCGCTTTCGAGCGCCTGGCGCGCGAAGGCTGCAAGATCATCTTCGGCACCTCGTTCGGCTTCATGGACGCCGAAGTGAAGGTCGCCAAGAAGTTTCCCAAGGTGATGTTCGAGCACGCCACCGGCTACAAGACCGGGGACAATCTCGGCATCTACAATGCCCGCTTCTATGAAGGCCGCTACGTGCTCGGCCAGATCGCCGCCAAGGAATCGAAGTCCGGCGTCGCCGGCTACATCGTCTCCTTCCCGATCCCGGAAGTGGTGATGGGGATCAACTCCTTCATGCTCGGCGCGCAGTCGATCAATCCGAACTTCAAGGCCAAGATCGTCTGGGTCAATTCGTGGTTCGATCCGGGCAAGGAAGCCGACGCCGCCAAGGCGCTGTTCGACCAGGGCGCCGACATCATCGTCCAGCACACCGACTCGACCGCGGCCCTGCAGGTGGCCGAGGAGCGCAAGCTGCACGGCTTCGGCCAGTCGTCCGACATGATCAAGTTCGCGCCCAACGCGCAGCTGACCTCGCTGACGGACGAATGGGGTCCGTATTATATCAGCCGCGTGCAGGCGGCCATCGACGGCACCTGGAAGCCGGATAATGTCTGGCTCGGCATCAAGGACGGCGCGGTCAAGCTCGCGCCCTACACCAACATGCCCGACGACGTTAAGGCGATGGCCGAAGCGACCGAAAAGAAGATCGCCGGAGGCTGGAACCCCTTCACCGGGCCGATCGCCAAGCAGGACGGCTCGGCATGGCTGAAGGACGGCGAGGTCGCCGACGACGGCACGCTGCTCGGCATGAATTTCTACGTCAAGGGCGTCGACGACAAGTTGCCGCAATAGGCAGCACGCCACGTCTCTATGGGAAGGGCGCCGCGAGGCGCCCTTTTTCATTTGGATGGTGAACTTGACGGAAGGCTCAGACAGCCGAGCCGTAGAGATCGTAAGCGTCCGCGCGCTCGATCTTGACGGTGACGATGTCGCCGGCGCGCATCGGGCGACGCGACTGGATGTGGACCGAACCATCGATCTCGGGCGCATCATATTTGGTGCGACCCTTTGCCGAAGTGCCGTGCGCCTCGTCGATCAGCACCGGCAGACGCTTGCCGACCTTCCTGGCCAGCTGCGCTGCCGAGATCTTCTGCTGGCGCTGCATGAAGCGATGCCAGCGCGCTTCCTTGATCTCCTGCGGCACCTGCTCAAGCCCGAGCTCGTTGGAGCGGGCGCCTCTGACCGGCTCGTATTTGAAGCAGCCGGCGCGATCGATTTTCGCTTCATCCAGCCAATCGAGCAGCATCTCGAAGTCGTCATCCGTTTCGCCGGGGAAGCCGACGATGAAGGTCGAGCGGATGGCGAGATCCGGGCACACGTCGCGCCAGCCGCGAATGCGCTCGAGCGTCTTCTCGCCATGAGCGGGCCGGCGCATGTTCTTCAGCACCTGTGGCGAGGCATGCTGGAAGGGGATGTCCAGGTAGGGAAGGATTTTTCCTTCGGCCATCAGCGGGATGACGTCGGCGACGTGCGGATAGGGGTAGACATAATGCATGCGCACCCAGATGCCGAGCTTGCCCAATTCCTCCGAGAGATCGAGGAATTTCGCCCGCACTTCGCGGTCGCCGAACATGGACGTCTGGTACTTGATGTCGATGCCGTAGGCGCTGGTATCCTGCGAGATGACGAGCAGTTCCTTGACGCCGGCCTTGGCCAGTTTCTCGGCTTCGCGCAGCACATCGGCGGCCGGCCGCGAGACGAGATCGCCGCGCAGTGCCGGAATGATGCAGAAGGTGCAACGGTTGTTGCAGCCTTCCGAAATCTTCAAATAGGCATAATGGCGCGGCGTCAGCTTGACGCCTTGCGGCGGCAGCAGGTCGATGTAGGGATCGTGTGAGGGAGGGGCGGCCTCATGGACCGCGGCCATCACGCTCTCATAGGCCTGCGGGCCGGTGATCGCCAGCACGTTGGGGTGCTTCTGGCGGATCACGTCCGGCTCGGCGCCCAGACAGCCGGTGACGATGACCCTGCCGTTTTCCGACAGTGCCGAGCCAATGGCGTTGAGCGACTCGTCGCGGGCGGAGTCGAGAAAGCCACAGGTGTTGACGACAACGAGATCGGCGCCGTCATGTTTGCGGGCGATCTCATAGCCCTCGGCCCGCAGACGCGTGATGATGCGCTCGGAATCGACAAGGGCCTTGGGACATCCGAGACTGACGAAGCTGACGCGTGGGGCGGACATGGGCAATTTTCCAATGGACGCGAACCGGAAACACCGATCCGGCCCGCAGTCTCAACATATGACGGTTGGCATGGCTCCTGGCAGGAGCTCAATTTGGGCGGCGCAATAGCACGGCTTGCTCAATCAGGCAAACGGAGCCCTGCGGCCCGGCATGTGCGTCAGTGCCCGTTCGACCCGAACCAGGGTGACAGGAAAGCGAAATGATCGGGGAATTGCTGCACGGCTCCGTCCAGCAGCATCTTGACCGCGACATAGAGGATGATGACCAGGCCGATATAGGCAATCCAGCGGTATTTGTGCAGCAAGCGTGCGACGAATGACGCGGCAAAGCCCATCAAACCGATCGACAGCGCCAGCCCGACAATCAGCACCGTCGGATGGTTCATAGCCGCTCCCGCGACGGCCAGAACATTGTCGAGCGACATCGAGACGTCGGCAATGACGATCTGCCAAGCGGCCTGCGAGAAGGTTTTGCTCGGCCCCTTGCCGCCAATGACGCCATCCTTGTCGAAGTCGCCGTTCGACAGCGCTTCGGTGGCGTCGCGCTCATCGTCGTGGCTGACACGCAATTCGCGCCACATCTTCCAGCAAACCCACAGCAAAAGCAGGCCGCCGCCGATAAGCAGCATGGGACCAATGGTCAGCAGCCATTGCGTGATCAGGGCGAAGAAAATGCGAAGAACGGTGGCCGCCGCGATGCCGACAAGAATGGCTCGCTGGCGCTGGCTGGCCGGCAGGCCGGCAGCGGCAAGGCCGATAACGATGGCATTGTCGCCCGCGAGCGCAAGGTCGATGGCGATGACCTGAAGGAGAGCCGAAAAGCCCGCGGCGGTAAATATTTCCATCGACCTGGAAGCCCTTCGTCGAGTGTTCGTCGTCGATCGTCCGAACGGGCCTAAAGGCATGGTCCGCTGGCGTCAAGTGCGGCAACGGGCAACGCTGGAAAACCATTTTCGTGGCGGTGGAATTGCGGGAGGTTCTCGACAGCCGCCGGCACAAGCCGGAGGCGGGCGCAAGCCCGCGAGAACCTAATCGTAGAGATTGTATTTCGCCCAGTCGGCTTCCGGAATCTCGTCCCCGATCCGATAGCGGAGCTGGAGAACTTCCATATGGTCCGGTCCCGTCTGGCATTTGAATTTGAGCCGGTACCATTGCCCCTTGCTGCGGAACGCCGCACCGGGACTCCGGATTGCGTCGGCGCTCATCTCCGGCGTCGCGAAGGCGTAAGCGACGACGCGGTCGGCCTTGAACTTGCGATCATCGTGGGTGATCCGGTCCAGGATTTCGGCATCGCAACGCTGTTCGAGGCGGGTTTGCGGATCAAGTTTCATCAGCCCGGCGCGCAAAGCGTTGTCCATCGCACTGGCCGGAAAGGCCAGCGTCAGGGACGCAATGGCCATCATGCAGAGTGTCTTCATGGGCGGGACAAGCAACATGTTTTGTCTGAAAAATCAACCAATAGCGGCGGTTCATGCTCGGCAAACCCTGGCATTCAGAGGTCCGGCGCAATCAAAATCTCGTGTCGGGCTTCATCGTGCGCGACCTGCGGCCAACGAACCAGCGAAGCTCGGCCGGCATCCGTGAGATCATAGAGACCACGCTCGACCCTTGCGAACCAGCCATAGACATTGTGCTGAAGAATCTTCGGCGCGATCGACGTCAAGGCTTTCAGATCGCGCGGCCGTTTGGGGCCGTCCGCAAGCGCGGCGGCGCAGGCGAGGGCGCTCTGCCGGTAGGCGGTCATGATCGGAGTGCGCGATCCGCCGCCAGCGACAGGATCGCCGCGGCGGCGCTGATGCTCATCGACAAGGCGAGAACGCCGTCGCGCATTTTTGCGCGGTGCCTGGGCGACCGGACTGAGAAGCACTTCGACCCTGTCATTGGCGGTCACCGCGAGCAGGCCGAAGCCAAGCCGACGGCAGAGATTGCGGAACCTGGCATCGCTTTCGCGCCCCTTGCCCCGCGCCGACATGCGCGCCGCCAGCCAAACTTCATCGCAAGCAGCCGCACGGTCGACGCCCTGCAGAACCAGTTCGAGATTGAACTGCAGCTTCAGCTCGCAGATGACGACGATCGGCGGCTCCCCCTCGCGCAGCGCGACGATGTCGCAACCGCCGATTTCCCCTTTCACGACGAAGTTGAGGTTTTCGAGGAAACGCTTCACCGGCGCGTAGAGTGAGGTCTCGTTCATGCCTCGAGGCTTAGCCGATTCGCCACGAAAGGCCTCGGCACCATCGCCCCGAACTCATCTGTCGACACGCTCGATGCCCGGCGTGTCCGGCAACCAGCCTGCTTCGACGCTCGGCGCTGCCCGTTTCGAGGGCTTCCTGTGAGGCAAGAACGGGTAGCCGAGCTGGCCGAAA
Source organism: Mesorhizobium sp. BR-1-1-10 (assembly GCF_020165595.1). Lineage (NCBI taxonomy): Bacteria > Pseudomonadati > Pseudomonadota > Alphaproteobacteria > Hyphomicrobiales > Phyllobacteriaceae > Mesorhizobium > Mesorhizobium sp. BR-1-1-10. Next base: position 25,774 of record NZ_JAIUIL010000016.1, read on the forward strand.
TAGCTGGAGGGGATGGGATCATCGACGCCGTATTTCTCGGGCAGCTTGTTGCCGGTGGCATTGTAGGTGCCGAATATCACGTCGAGGAACGGCAATTGGCCGGCGAAGTTCTTGTCGTAAGCTGTGCGCTGGTTGGCATGGTGCCAGCGATGGAACTGCGGGCTGGCGATCAACCACTTGAAGGGGCCGAACGCAATCCGCAGGTTTGAATGAACAAGCATCGTGTGGCCGAAGTAGATAAGCGAAAAGACGGCGAGCGAGGCGTCGGAGAAGCCAAGGAGGTAGATCGGCGTCAAAGATATTGCCTTTGTGACGATCGCGTCGACCGGGTGGGAATGGAAAGCGCCGAGCCAGTCCAGCTCCTCAATGCCATGGTGTATCGCATGGAATTTCCAGAGAGCGGGGATTTTATGGAAGGCCCGATGCGCCCAATAGACGCCGATATCGGTGATCAGGATCATTTCCGCAACCTGCAGCCAGATGGGCTGGCCGCTGACGGCCCGCGTTACCGATTGCGGGACAAGGATCGCGGCGGCTTCGAGGGTGCCGAGCGCCATCATGGCCATGGCTGCCTTTATGACGAAGGTGTTGAACAGCACATAAATCAAATCGACATCCAAGCCTTTGCGGAGGACCTTCTGCGGCTGCTCGGCAAACAGATGTTCGAACGGAATGAAGATCAGCGCACAGATCAAAAGCGCCTTGATGCCAAAGATGTCCATCCGCCCCTATCGCCCAGCCTGTCGCCGGCACGCCGCCAGCGCTTCAACTCCTCAGCAGAACCACATCTCCCTTTCCAAAGGCTGAAGGGATCTCCGATAATGCTTATGGCCGGCATGTGATCGCCACCGATGTCGCAAGACCGCGAGACGCGTACCGATCGTCCTTGCGAAGGGCGTACGCAGCCATCTGTCCTTGTGTCACATCGGTGTCGCAACCGCGCGATATCTGGACAATGCGCGCTTGTCGAACGCAGCGCAACGCGCGTCCTCCCAGGACTAACCCCTCCGGTCCCTGCCGGCGGGGTTTTTCATTTCAGAACCATATTGTCGGTCGCGAGTTGTCCTTGCTATTGTGGCATTGCGGTCAGCGCAGGGACGCCCATCATGGATGCAAGCGAAATGAGTGCGATCGGCGATACCCTCATGAGGATCGTCACGCCCGACATGTCTCCCAAGCAGCTCGTCAAGGCTGCCCGGAAAGCGCACCCCAAGGCCTCCAAGAAGGATATCGCCAGAGCAGCCTTCTTTTCGATCATCGCGAACGCCGACCGGGACATCGGCAAGGCCAGGAACCTGCAGGCGTTTGCCATCGCGGAGCGCACACAGCAGTCCGACTGAGCAAGGTGGCGACCTTCGCCTTTGTGCAACATGCGGGCGGCCCGGCGAGGAGGGGTGGGACGCCGCCGGGCCTGACCAGCGGTGTTGGGTTGGGATGATTACCCGCCAGCTTGACCGTTAATACGCCAGCTTCCAGAAACGGCATCATTCAAACGGCGGGAGACGGTCGGGTTGCACCAAGCGTCGGGGCCACCAGACGAACGCGCAGCGAAAAGCGACCGAGCCAAAAAATTTGGCTGACATGTCTCCGGCTAAAAGCCAAATAGCAAACGCCGATCGTTTGCCGGGGCGGAGCGGTTGCGGCGGCTGTTGGGCTAACACGCTATCTCACGGTCCCGTCATCAGGCAATCCGCTGCCGATCTGTTGTTTTGGCAGCGTGGAGATGTCCCCTCAACTCCTAGCCGAATGGCCCGCTGCGCTCCTCTCGGAGGCGGCGGGCTTTGCTTTGTTGGAACCCGAGCCCCCCGACTTTGTTTTGGTAGAGAACAGGAGGCGCATGTGGAGCCGAAGTCATCACGCGAACTGCCAGGTCCAGAACCCCGCAAGGACCGAGGAAGGGACACCCGAAAAGCGGTTGCCAAAACACCTGACAAGACCAATGACTGGGACCGTGATGCCGTGCATGGAGATGGCGACACGATCGACATTCAGCCTGAGCCGGGCGTGGAGTCGAAATAGCCGTCTACGGTTGGGTCGCCCCCGCAACCAACTTCGCCGCCCATCGTTGACCTATGCTGGTTGATCCCAGCACTCCAGAACTTGCCCGCCGGTTCCCACCTAGCGGGCCTTTTGCTGGTGGGTTGAAAAATATGTGCCGGTCATGAAGGTTCGGAACTGGTCCGCTTCCCTGTTATCGGTTCGCCCCTTTGAACTGCCTCCTGTCCCGGCCGAAGGCTTTTGCACCCGCGCAGCTGGGAGGTGCCGCCATTGGAACCAGCCGGGGACCAACGCGGTCGGCACGGCGATAGTCCAGAGGGGAACAAGCGATTGCTAACGCATAGCAGTTGGCCGTGACATCATCACAATGACGGACGACTTACCCCGCCACATGTGAAAGCTTCACAGGGCGTACGAGGGGAATGGCCGGTGAAGGATCAAATTGTCGGATCACTTCGGTACCGTCCGAAGCCTAAATGCATCGCGTGGCTTCCAGCGTCAGCAACGCTGGAAGCCGAGCGAACGGAGCGAGACGCCAAGACCGCTGGCCTCAGGCGACTGAGGGCTTACTCGGAATGGCTCGTTCGCGACGATCTAGCCTCGATGCGCGATCAGGTAGACTGCTCGGCTCTTCTGTAGAGTGTCAGCCGGCTGTGGCACGGCCCACGCCTTGCGAGAGGGAGCTAGAGCAGGACTCGCTGCTATAGCGCTTCCCATTGCGGTTTGCCGTTTGCGGGCTGCCAGGGCGCTGGCGATGTCATCGAAGGCGGCGCATTCCATGCTCAGAGCATAAATCGAAACGGATTCGCTATCAGTCTCCTGTTTGTCACGCTGAGCGGACTGGCTCCGCCCGGCGGGCTTTTTTGGCTCCTATGACGTCCTGCGGTTTTTTGAACCGGGAGCGCTAGGTGGAATGGTGCGGAACGGTGGATGTCGTTCGTTCTAGTTGCAACAACTGCAGTAACGGTTGATTCAACCATTGCTGGTATTTATTCCATTGTATGGTGGCGGCTCCGACAGTGCGGCGGGGGCTGGGTTGCCGGAGCCGCCTGCGCAGTCCGGTTGGGATTTGACCGCGCTGTCTCAGAATAGGACAGCGCGGTCAATGATTCGTTAATCGTGACAGTTTCGCCGGTCGGGCGTCAGCAGTAATCTATAGCTTTCGACGATGGCAATGATCGCCTTGGACGCAATGGAACAATTCCGTGTGTCAGAGGCGGCCCGCCGGCTTGCGTTTCTCCAGTTTTATTGCGCTCTCGCCTCAACCCTCTCAAGGCACTGAACGGGAATATTAGGCCATGTCGCCTTGGCGCATTCCGATGCCGTAACGGCCACCACGGGCTCGCCTTGCACACTGGCCGCTTGGGTAGGCGTGGATGCAAGGAGGAATGTTTGCGTCAGGAGGGCTGACAAGGCTGCAACTTGAACAAGCACGGCGGCAAAGGCGATTTTCTTGAGCATGCCGAGAGAACGCGGTGGATAGCTACCGGTTCCCTGTGCCCACCGTGCCCAAAATCATCGTGGATGGTAACCACAAGACGCTTTACGGCCCTTGCAGTCACCCCTTATCGGCTCTCAAATCGGCGGCCCCAGATGCCCGTGTCGAACTCGACCATGGCACCCGCGGATGATTGGTGAAGATGTTGCGGCACCACCGCAGCCAAGCGGGCTGGGGATAGCGGTCGGGTCCCTATCTGATTCATAGACGTTATGGCGGAGGGAGTGGGATTCGAACCCACGGTGAACTTGCGCCCACGCCGGTTTTCAAGACCGGTGCCTTAAACCGCTCGGCCATCCCTCCAGCGACTGCCGGCCACTGCTCTAGTGTGCCCGGTAAAGGCCTGTCAACCGGCTTGCATGAGCAGGTCGCTCCCTGAGCCTAGGACAGGACAGGCGGCGTCACAATCTTGCCCGGTTCCGGCCACAATCGGTTAATACCGTGATAAACAATTCCTGCGCACAAAGGATCGGGGTTCGAGGCGTCGTTGGCATTGTCGAGTGAGTGCTTTGGCTCCTCTGATGGTCGGATGCGACGTCTTCATGAGATTTAGGGGGCAATCAAGAATGCAGGCTGTGACGCACCCGCGTCTTTGTCGCGTTGCCACGGTTGCGTTGTTTGCAGCGTCTGCTGCATTGCTCGCCGCTTGCGCGTCGCAGCCCGAGCCGAAAGGGATGGTCTACAAGAAGACCCGCTCCAAGGAATATTTCGCCGAGACCGAATATGGGGTGAAGGCCAGTCCGCGCGCTGCCTTCATGCGGCGCGGCGGCGGTCGCGACCAGCTTGGCAAGCCCTATCAGGTGCGCGGCAAGTGGTATTATCCCAAGGAAGACAAGAAGTACGCCAAGGTGGGTCTGGCATCATGGTATGGCGACGCCTTCCATGGCCGGCTGACCGCCAATGGCGAAGTCTACGACATGGCGCATCTGACGGCGGCGCATCCGACCATGCCGCTGCCCAGCTATGCCCGCGTCACCAACCTCGAAACCGGCAGTTCGGTCATCGTGCGCGTCAATGACCGCGGCCCCTACCATGAGGGCCGCATCATCGACGTCTCGGAGCGAGCCGCGCAGATGCTGGACTACGACAAGGTCGGTACCGCGAAGGTGAAGGTCGAATATGTCGGCCGCGCGCCGCTCGACGGCAATGACGACCAGTACCTGATGGCCTCTTACCATCCAGGCAACCGCATACCGGACCCATCGGACGGCCTGCCGACCGGCGTCATGGTGGCCATGAACGGGCCTTCGCCGAGCCTTCCGGTCGGCGCGGCCGCCGTGCCGTTTCCAGGTCAGCTGACCGATGCCGCGGCACCGATGCAGGGACGGATGGCCGCGCAGCCGGCCTTCGGCGATCCGGCGCTGCCCGATTTTGGACCGATCGTGCCGGAACGGCCGCAGATCAGCCTGCCGCCGCAATCGCCGTTCGCCATGGCGTCGCTGTCCTATGCGGATGAACGCGTCCATCGCGCGGATGTCTTTGCCGCTCTGGACGACAGCGGCATGTCGCCCGCAGACATCCTGCGGTCGTGGAAAAACACCGGCCGCCAAGCGGCGCCATCCAGTGCCGACTATGTCGCCGCCGGCACGTTCGACGACGCCACCGAAGCCACACGTGTGGCCTCGGCACTAAAGCCCTTCGGCAGAATAGAAATCCAGCGCTCCGATCTCGACGGCAATGACTGGTATGCGGTCAACCTCTATCCGGACGGCCATGGCGGTCTGGACGAGTTGCTGAAGGCGGCGTGGTCTCATGGCGCGCCCGACGCGCTGGTCGTGCGCGACTGATCCAGCGCCGGTTGCGCCCGGCAGTTGATCCCTCACCGAAAAAGCCCGATAGTTTCGGGACGCCGGAGGGGCCGGCCAACGGGTCGATTTTCATGCAGTTTCGCTTGCTACAGCCTTTCGCCGTTTTTTTTCTCCTCAGCCTCCTGCTTACGCTTTCGCCGGCCCAAGCGCAGCTTTTCGAGACCAAGGCCGCGCAAGCCTTCATGATCGATGCCGATACCGGCACGGTGCTGTTTTCGAAAGATGCCGATAAACCCATTCCGCCGGCTTCGATGGCCAAGCTGATGACGATGGAAGTGGTTTTCAACGCCCTCAAATCCGGGCGCCTCAAACTCGACGATACGTTCGTGGTCAGCGAAAACGCCTGGCGCAAAGGTGGCGCGCCGTCGGGAACCTCGACGATGTTCGCCAAGCTCAAATCGGCGATCCGGCTCGAGGACCTGATCCAGGGGGTGACCGTGCAGGCCGCCAATGACGGCTGTATCGTCATCGCCGAAGGCATGGCCGGATCCGAGGACAATTTTGCCGGAGAGATGACCGAACGTGCGCGCCAGATCGGCCTCAAGACGTCGACTTTCGTGAACTCCACTGGCCTGCCGGCCGACGGCCAGCAGACAAACGTGCGCGAATTGGCGCAGCTCGCCCTGCATCTATGGCGCGAATACCCCGATTTCTACCGGTATTACGGGTTGAAGGATTTCACCTGGAATAAGATCTCGCAGAGGAACCGCAACCCGTTGCTGGCGATGGACATCGGCGCCGACGGCCTGGCTGTCGGCGCAAGCGAGACATCCGGTTTTGGCATCGTGGCTTCGGCCAGCCACAACGGCACGCGGGTGATCGCGGCGATGAGCGGGCTGGCAAATGACAAGGAGCGCGCAGAAGAGGCACGCAAACTGCTCGATTGGGGCGTTCGCTCGTTCGAGAAGACCGAAATCTTCGCCAAGGACGAGGTGGTCGGAGAGGCCCAGGTTTTTGGCGGCATGAAATCCGGCGTGACGCTCAAGGCAAAAGGTCCGATCGACATCTTCCTGCCGATCACCAACCGCGACAAGCTGACGGCCAGGATCATCTACACCGGCCCGGTCGCGGCACCGGTGGAGGAGGGGCAGCCGGTGGGCGCACTGCGCGTCTGGATCGGCGACACGCTGAGCCAGGAGACACCGTTGTTCGCCGCCGAGTCGATCAGCGTCGGCACGTTGCCGCAACGCGCTCTCGATGCCGTCAAGGAACTGGCGATCGGCTGGCTCCGATAGCACTGACGGCATGGACGTTTTCCCGAACGCGGACTATCTACAGCGCAACAATCCACTCGAACACGAACAAAGGCCCTCGGTTGGCGCGCGGTTTTTTCATCACCTTCGAAGGCGGCGAAGGCGCAGGCAAGTCGACGCAGATCGAGCGGCTGGCCACCAAGATGCGCGCCAAGAAGTATGATGTCGTACGGACACGCGAGCCGGGCGGCTCGCCGGGCGCCGAAGCGGTCAGGCATGTGCTGCTTTCGGGTGCCGCCGAACCGTTCGGGCCCAAGATGGAAGCGCTGCTCTTCGCAGCCGCGCGTTCCGACCACGTCGAGCAGGTCATCCGTCCGGCGGTCGAACGCGGCTCCATCGTGCTTTGTGACCGCTTCCTGGATTCCTCGCGTGTCTATCAAGGCGTTACGGGTGGGATCGATCCGGCATTCATGGCCATGCTGGAACAGGTCGCCATCAACGGCATGATGCCCGACATGACGCTGATCTTCGATATCGACCCGGCCGAGGGTTTGAAGCGCGCGACATTGCGGCGTGGCAGCGATGCCACAGCCGACCGCTTCGAAAAAGAGACGCTGGCCATCCACCAGGCCCGCCGCGAAGCGTTCCTGGCGATCGCCGCGGCAGAGCCGGAACGCTGCATCGTCGTCGATGCGTCCGCCGATCCGGACACGGTGGAGGATGTCGTCACGGCGACCGTGTTCGCGGCACTGGAGGCAAGGGCGTCCGAGCGCAACAGGCAGGTCGCACCCGTATGATCTTCGAACGCATCGCGCCGGAACAGCATGATACGCTGGACGGTGTGCCGGAACCCTCCGAAACACCGCGTCTGGTCGGACACGGGCAGGCCGTCACCATGCTTGCCGCCGCCTATCGTGCGGGAAAGCTGCCTCATGCGCTTATCTTCGCCGGTCCGGTCGGGATCGGCAAGGCGACGCTCGCCTTCCATCTCGCCCACCACCTTTTGAAGCATCCGGCCTTCGACCAGGCGCCTGGCAACCTAGCAGTTCCCGATCCGGCCTCGCCGCTGTTTCGCCAGATCGCAACCGGCGCGCATCCCGGCGTACTGCATCTGACCCGCCCGTTGAACGACAAGACCAAGAGTTTCAAGACCGTCGTCACCGTCGACGAAATCCGCAAGGTCAGCCGCTTTCTGTCGCTGACTTCGCATGACGGCAGCTACCGGGTGGTGATCGTCGATCCGGCCGACGACATGAATGCCAATGCGGCCAATGCCTTGCTGAAGAATCTCGAGGAACCACCGGCACGGACCCTGTTCATTCTCATCGTCCATGCACCCGGCAGTCTGCTGCCGACGATCCGCTCGCGCTGCCAGGTGGTGCGGCTGACACCGCTCGACGCCAACGAACTGATGGCGGTGCTGGAGACAGCGGAGCCGCCGCCGCCCGACGATCCGGCCGCGAGGGCTGCATTGGTCGAGCGGGCAGGGGGCAGCGCCCGCAACGCGATCCTGTTGACGCAGTATGGCGGGCTGGAGATCGCGCGGACGCTGGATGGACTGGTGGCGACGGGAAAGAGCGATATTGGCGGCGCCTATCGCCTGGCCGAGGCGGTCGCGGGCAAGGACCAGGCGATACAGTTCGACATCTTCAATCGCCGGGCGCTGGACCTTCTGTCGGATGCGGCAAGCCAGGCGGCGCGGGCTGGCGATCTCAAGCGGGCCAAAGCGCTGTCGGACAGTTGGCATGAGGCGCTGGACGCTATATCTGAGACGGACACCTACAATCTCGACAAAAAGCAGCACGCCCTGACCATGATCGACCGCCTGAATTCTGCAATGCGAATGTGACGGGCCTTTTTTGGTGCATGCCGTTGCCCCTTAAACCGGGGCCACTTTTGGGCGGCATGCACTGGTCTCGGGATGGCAATCGCCATTCCGATGCGATATCCACCGCCACGGCCTCCATTCAGACATTCATGACGGTTCATTCATGTCACGCGACACATTCTACATCACGACCGCGATTTCCTATCCGAACGGCAAGCCGCATATCGGCCATGCCTACGAGCTGATCGCCACCGATGCTCTTGCCCGCTTCCAGCGGCTCGACGGCAAGCAGGTCTTCTTCCTTACCGGCACCGACGAGCACGGCATCAAGATGCTGCAGACAGCCAAGCGCGAAGGCATTTCTGCGCGCGAACTGGCCGACCGCAATTCAGCCGAGTTCAAGCGCATGGCGACCGCGCTCAACGCCTCCAACGACGATTTCATCCGCACCACGGAGGAGCGCCATTACGCTGCTTCGCAGGCGATCTGGAAGGCGATGGCCGCCAATGGCGACGTCTATAAGGGCGGCTATGCCGGCTGGTACTCGGTGCGCGACGAAGCCTATTACGGCGAGGAGGAGACCGAGGTCCGTCCCGACAATGTCCGCTACGGGCCGCAGGGAACGCCGGTCGAATGGGTCGAGGAAGAGAGCTACTTCTTCCGCCTGTCGGCCTATCAGGACAAGCTCGTCGCGCTTTATGAAGGCCAGCCCGACTTCATAGGTCCGGCCGAGCGCCGCAACGAGGTGATGAGCTTCGTCAAGTCGGGACTGAAGGACCTGTCGATCTCGCGCACCACATTTGACTGGGGCGTGCCGGTACCCGGCGACGAAAAGCATGTCATGTATGTGTGGGTCGACGCGCTGACCAACTACATCACCGGCGTCGGCTATCCCGATGAAAAAGATGAGAAATGGAAGTTCTGGCCAGCCGATGCGCACATCATCGGCAAGGACATCGTGCGCTTCCACGCGGTTTATTGGCCAGCCTTCCTGATGTCGGCCGGCATCCCGCTGCCGAAGCGCGTCTTCGGCCACGGCTTTCTGTTCAACCGCGGCGAGAAGATGTCGAAATCGGTCGGCAACGTCATCGACCCGTTCACTATGATCGAGCATTATGGCCTCGACCAGGTACGCTACTTCTTCCTGCGCGAAGTGCCGTTCGGCCAGGACGGCAGCTACAGCCATGAAGCGATCGTCAACCGCACCAACGCCGATCTGGCCAACGGTCTCGGCAATCTGGCGCAGCGCTCGCTGTCGATGATCGCCAAGAATTGCGGCGGCGTGGTACCGAAGCGCGGCGACCTGGCGGAAGCCGACAAGGTGATCCTGGATCAAGCGATCGACGCTCTCGCCACCGCGCGCAAGGCAATGGCCGAACAGGGCATCCATCTGGCACTGGCGGCGATCTTCGGCGTGGTTGCGGAAGCCGACCGGTATTTCGCCGGACAGGAACCCTGGGCGCTCAAGAAAACCAATCCCGAGCGCATGGAAACGGTGCTGTGGACTACGGCCGAAGTGGTCCGGCGCGTGGCGGTTCTATGCCAGCCCTTCATTCCGGGCTCGGCCGGCAAGCTGCTCGACCTGCTGGCGGTGCCGGCGGACTATCGCGAGTTCGTGCATGTCCACGCCGACCACGCGCTTGTTTCCGGGACGGCGCTGCCTGCGCCGGAGGGCGTGTTTCCGCGCTATGTCGAACAGACGGACGCGAACGCCTGATGCTCGTCGACAGCCATTGTCATCTGGACTTTCCGGACTTCGCCGAGGAGCGGGCGGCCATTGTCGCCCGCGCCAAGGCGGCCGGAATCGGCCGCATGGTGACGATCTCCACGCGCGTGAAGCGGTTTCAGCAAGTTCTTGAGATCGCGGAGACTTTCGACGAAGTCTATTGCTCGGTCGGCACTCACCCGCACAATGCCGCCGAGGAGCTCGACGTCACCACCGCCGACCTTGTCCGCCTGTCCACTCACCCAAAGGTGGTGGCGATCGGCGAAGCAGGTCTCGATTATTTCTACGACAAGGCACCGCGCGATGCGCAGGCGCAGGGTTTTCGCGCTCATATCGCCGCCGCCCGCGAGACCGGGCTGCCTCTCGTCATCCATTCACGCGATGCCGACGACGACATGGCCGCCATTCTCGAGGACGAGACAGGGAAGGGCGCCTTCCCGTTCATCCTGCATTGCTTTTCGTCGGGACGGCGGCTCGCCGAGGTCGGCGTGTCGTTAGGCGGCTATGTGTCGTTCTCGGGTATCCTGACCTTCAAGAACTCCGTCGAATTGCGCGCCATCGCCGCCGATCTGCCGCGTGACCGGCTGCTGGTCGAGACCGACGCGCCATATCTGGCGCCGGTGCCGTTCCGCGGCAAGCGCAACGAGCCGGCTTACGTCGCGCAAACCGCCAAGGTGCTGGCCGAGACAATCGGCGTCAGCGAGGCTGAGATCGCGGCGGTGACGACCGATAATTTCTTTCGGCTGTTTGGAAAAATGCCTCGCCAGCAGGCGCTCGAGACATGAGCGACCGGCTGCGCCTGACAATTCTCGGCTGCGGGTCATCCCCAGGCACGCCGCGCATCACCGGCGACTGGGGCAATTGCGATCCCACCAATCCCAGGAACCGGCGCATGCGCACGGCGGCGCTTGTCGAGCGCATTGCCGCCAATGGCGGCCGCACCACGGTCGTCATCGACACCGGCCCCGATTTCCGCGAGCAGATGCTGATGGCTTCAGTCAGGCGCATCGACGGGGTGATCTACACGCATCCGCATGCCGACCACATCCACGGCATCGATGACCTGCGCGGCTATGTGCTGGAACAACGGCACCGCATCGGCATCCATGCCGACGAGCCGACCATGCTGCGGCTGCGCGAGGCGTTCGGCTATTGCTTCCAGACGCCGGTAGGCAGTTCCTATCCGCCGATCGTCGACGCCCACATCATCGATCATACCCGGCCGGTCGTGATCGAAGGAGAGGGGGGCGCCCTCACCTTCGAGCCGCTGCCCCAGATCCATGGCGACATCATTTCGCTGGGTTTCCGCATCGGTGGGCTCGCCTACTGTCCCGATGTCAGCGACTTTCCCAAGACCACCGCAGAACGGCTGCGAGGTCTCGACATGCTCGTCATCGACGCTTTGCAATACAACACGCATCCAAGCCATCTTTCGCTTGGCCAGGCGCTGGCCTGGATCGAGGCGCTTTCGCCTGGGAGCGCCGTGCTGACGCACATGCACGTGCCGCTCGATTACACCGCCGTGATGGCCGAGACGCCCGACAATGTCGAACCAGCCTATGATGGCATGGTGATCGAAATCCCATACGAGTCAAACCGGTAGAGGCTGCTGCTCAGTTGGCGTTTCAAGTCGTCGTTTGAACGCTCGACCATGGGTTCGAGGTCGTGAAGTGCCGGTGGCGCCCATTCATGATGTTTGCCGACAGCGGTCGGAACCGCAGCAATTCCCCGGCCGCGCTACGTGCGTAGGTTCCATAATCTATCTTATGCGACTTTTATCACAACGTGAAAAGCATCTCGAATCCATCTCACAGCCCTGCTTCACAGCCCGCGCTTCCGAAGCAGACCGGACCAAAAGCGTCTCAAACTCGCGAATGAAACTGGCGCACGCCGCTCCATGCCGCGGTATTCGATCCTGTCGCGACCGACCGCTTCGTCATTCCAGACCAATTCAAAGGCGATGCCTTTGAATCCGAGCTCGCCGATCTGACGCACGATGGTCTCTTGCAGATAGATATCGGATAGTCGCACGCCATCGGGCCGCTCCGGCAACTTGAATATCTCGGCCCCGCCGATGGCCTCCGGCCGAAGGACGAGATTTTCGATCATCATGATACCGCCATCGTCAAACCGGACGGTTCTTGAACGTTCTTCGTCCATCGCATCGACCACATTGGTGACGTTGAACAGCGATATGGGTTCGTCAGCACGAAGCGACAGGAAGTCACCATACGGTTCTAGAATCGGCCTTAGCAACTTCAACGCCGTGCTCCTCAGAATGAGCACGTGCTCGCCGAGCCAAGGAAAATCGGAATATAGCCGGGGTGTTCCGTCTTCTTGCTCGCGCAGGAATTTCATCCGCGGCGGACGCCATCGCTTCTGGCCCAGGTCGCCGAGGCTCGCGAATAGCTGGTAGTCCTCGGCTTGTTGGGGAAGAACCCATTCCTGTCCCTCCACTACACGCGGACTATAGATTTTCACCCGACCTCCTGACCCGGCGCCGCCGACACCGGCACGTCGCTCGAGACATCGCGTCCGGTTTGGCGGACGCCCGTACCGAGCATATCATGCCAGATGACGCGGCGGCGGCGCGCGACGCTTTCCATGTGTTCCTACATCGCGACCGGTCGCATCAGGGCAGCCTCCGGTGGTCGAGCAGGATGCGGTGGATCTGGATTCGCTCCGGTAATTCGATCAGGAACTCCGGGTCGCGGTCGAGATGGTGGACCTTGGTTGGCTCACCCTTGGTGAAAGCCGTCATCGATTCGTGGTCGGGCCAGTACGAGATGGTGGTGAACCAGCTTTCCCCTTCGCGATCCTCGCGAAACAGCTGGACGCCCAGGGCGGTCTTCTCAAGCGGCGGAATACCTTCGGCTCTCAAATAGACTTCGTAAGTGTCGCCTACGTCAGCCCGGGTACGGCCGCGCCAGATGCGTGCGATGGTCGGCGTTGTCGTCATCGATCTTTCTCCTTTTGCACCTCTTCAAATCCTTGTGCTGAGCCATGGACGCGCGTCAGGAAGTCCCGCACCAGCGGAAGCGCGCTATCGAAATGGGTTTCCAGAAGCCAGTGGCCGGCGCCTTTCACTGCGCCGGCATGTAGCCATCTTCCGGTCCCCAGGCGATGAGAGTCGGCGGCTGTCTTTCGCGCAAATAGGCATAGCTGCCAGCGCAGCGCTATCTGCTGGCTGGTCCCGTTGCGCGTAGCGGCAGCGAGGCGTCGTAGGCGTTCCTAAAAATAGTCGAGCACCCCGCTGAAAGCAGTTGCTATTGCAATGACGTGGACGAGGCCAAGCGCCAACCAACCGGCGCGGCCGGCTTGAGCAACAAATGCCCCATAGGCAGGAAACTGTGCCACAGCCAACCCTAGGGAAAGGCCGGTAATCGTGTTGTCGGTCAAAAGAGTTGCCAACATGGGGATTGGATAGAGAATGCGGGCTAGCACATAGTCGCCATGCCCAGCTCCGGCCGAAAAGAGTGCCAGCAGGAAGGCAACGGGAGTAGCGCATAGGCCGAAAAGGAGACCTGCCTGCCATGAGAACTTTGGCAATGTCATTCCCTTCCCCATCAACCACATCTATGCGGATGCGTTCAGCCATAAGAACCGCGGCACTCGACAACAAAGATAGATCATGCGGATTTTCCTCGGTCGGTCCATTCGCTTTATCGCAGTTCCAGTAATCTGCAACGTTTGCCCACTTTAGCAAGCTCAATGTCCCCGTCTCAGGGCCGCCTCCAGCTTGGAACCGACGGAACTTCTGGACGGCGATTGCGGCAATGGAATTCGACCATCCCAGCAACTACGCTAGCTTCAATCCATCACGCCTCGGCTGGACTCAAAGGCTTATCAAGAATGACCACACGATCTTCCTTTCTCTGCTTGCCCGATCGCCTCGCCGATGGCACGGCGCCCCGCGCAGTGATCTTCGGCGCCGGGCACGGCAGCACCTATCCCGGCAAGGACAGCAGCGGTCATGCCTTGGCCGCCGATGCCATCCGCGTTGCGAGCCAGGGTGATGCCGCGCTCGTCGAGCATTGGGATTTCGATCTCGGCGGCCCGCTGTTCGACGGCAAGCCCGTCTGCTGCGTCGACGTCGGCGACATCCTGACCATCATGCATGACAATGCCGGCAACCGCGCCCGGATCGAGGCGAAGACGCGCGAGGTCCTGTCCTTGCCGGCCGTGCCCATCCTGCTCGGCGGCGACGATTCCGTGGTCAGTCCCTTCCTCGCCGGCTTCGCGGATCACGGGCCTGTCTGGATCCTGCAGATCGACGCCCATATCGACTGGCGAGACGAGGTGCATGGCGAACGCCACGGCTACTCCAGCCCGATGCGCCGCGCGAGCGAGATGGCGCATGTCGCCGGCATGGTGCAGGTCGGACTGCGCAGCGTCGGCAGCGCACGCCTCACGGAAATCGAAGCGGCGCGGCGCTATGGCAGCCGTTTCGTCACCGCCCGCGAGGTCCACGCCCTGGGTGTCGAAGCGGCGCTCGGCCATATTCCGGAAGGAGCGCGAGTCGTCGTTACCCTCGACTGCGACAGTCTCGACCCCGGCATCATGCCGGGCGTGGCCGCGCGTACGCCCGGCGGCCTTACCTACACACAGGTCATCGATCTCATCGCGGGCCTGGGCAAGCGAGCGAGGATCGCCGGATTCGATCTTGTGGAGCTCTATCCGCCAGCCGACAGTGACGGCCTGTCGGCGCTCACCGCCGCGCGCCTTCTTGTCAATGTTATCGGCGCCTTGGTCAGGCAGGTCTGAGACCCGACCTGAGATCGAATACAGCCCCGGCCCGGCTTTGCGCCCGCTTCATGGCTTGCAGGAAAACTTTACCGAGGCCCCTGCTCCACGCTGATCCGGTAACTCAGCGAACGCCTCGCGCCCGGCGCGATCAGCATCAGGCCGGGCTTGTCGGTGAACTCGCCATCGAAATCCAACGGACTGGCAATGCCGTGCCAGGGCTCGATGCACAGGAACGGTGCGCCGCCGGGTTTGGACCAGATGCCCACTTCCTGAAATCCCTGCCATGAGACCTCGATCGCCGGACCGTCATCGGCGCCGTAGCGAACGCTGTTGCTGGCCGGCCGGTCCAGGATCACAGCGTCGTCCTCAAACAGCCGTTCGGACAGCACGAGCACAGTGCCTTTGACCGGCGTTGGCTGCGGCGTTGCGATGAGCAGGCCATCCTTCAGCCGGCGGATCGGCGCTGGCTCTGCCTGGGCAAACGTCAGGCGATAGGCGTCCTTGGCCATATCGGGCAGAACCGGCCAGTTGAACGCCGGATGCGCCCCGATCGACGCCGGCATCGGTTCGTCGCCCGGGTTGGTAATCTCGAATTCTATGTCGAGTTGCGCCTCGCCCAACGTATAGGTCACGGCCAGTCGAAATGCGAACGGGTAGTGCGTTCGGGTTTCCGCGTCGTCGGCGAGCACCAGCGTGCAGGATCGAGGCCCCCTCTCCGCCCACATAAAAGGCTTGTCGCGGGCGAAGCCGTGCTGCGTCATCGGATAGGTCTGGCCGCGATGGTGCAGGTGATCGCCCTTCAGCCGGCCGACGATCGGAAACAGCACCGGCGAATGGCGCCGCCAGGCCGGTCCAGCCTGCCACAGGAACTCAAATCCTCGTGCATCCCGCAGGGAAACCAACTCTGCGCCGTGGGCGATGATGGTTGCCGATATGCCCTCGCCATGAAGCGTCAGACTGTCCTGTTCCATATGTCCTCGCGGTTCGTCCGGCGTGGCCGGCAGGCTAGCAAATGGCCGGGCGTGAACTCAAGGTGGCGGACGGCATTTGCATTTCACGCGATCGCGATGAACCTTGATGGTGGGCCAGACGCCCCTTTCGAAAGAAGATGGCCGGAGGTTTCCCTCCGGCCAGCCAAGACTCAAAGCTGTTGCCTGCTACGGTCCGGACTATTCCCGCTCGCCGGTAAAATTCAGCAGCAGCTGGAAGATGTTGATGAAGTTCAGATAGAGCGAGAAGGCACCGAAGACGGCGAGCTTCTGGCGCGACTCCGCATCGAAATTCTCCGCGTATTGCTCCTTGATCGTCTGCGTGTCCCAGGCCGTCAGGCCGATGAACACGGCGATGCCGATCACCGAGATGGCGAACTGCAGCGCGGTCGAGCCGAGAAAGATGTTGACGATGCTGGCGATCACCACGCCGATCAGGCCCATGATAAGGAAGGACGAGAACTGCGTCAGGTCGCGCCTTGTCGTGTAGCCGTAGAGGCTGGTGGCGCCGAACATGGTGGCGGCGATGAAGAAGGTGCGCGCGATGCTGGTGCCGGTGAAGACGAGGAACACCGAGGCCAGCGACAGGCCCATGACGGCACAGAAGGCCCAAAACATCGCCTGCGCGCTTGCCGCGGACATGGTCTGCATCTTGAACGAGAACAGGAGCACGAAGGCGAGCGGCGCCAGCATCACCACCCATTTCAGCGGGCTGGAAAAGATCGGCACATAAAGCGCCGGCGTCGACGACACCAGGAAGGCGACAAGGCCGGTAACCACCAGGCCAAGGCCCATATAATTGTAGACGCGCAGCATGTGCTGGCGCAGGCCCTCGTCATAGACGGCTCCAGTCCGGGCGCCTGTGCCCACGCGGTATCCAAGATTGGGCGTATTCATTCGAGGTCTCCTTTGTGGATTGGTCAGTAAAGCGTTCTGGCGAGCGTTTCGGCGGCGCGGTCGAGATCATGAACCTCGCTCTTGGCGACGACAGCGTAGGCGACATCGCCGATCTGGAAATAGGCCGAGGAGATGTCGCCCGAGGGCGCCACGGTCGGCTTGACCACATCGAAAGTGCCCGGCCGGATCGCGAACAGCGAAACCAGGCCCATCTCCTTGGTGTCGACCGCAATCTCGACACTCGGGCCGAAGCGCGACGGATAGATCTGCACGTCGCGGACCTTCCAGTCCTTCGGCAGCGCCGGCATGACGATGGCGGTGGCGGCGCGGATCTCACCCGCATTGTAATTAGGCGCCTCGGTCTGCGAGGCCATGTTTTCGCGCAGCAGCGTCGTCCTGTGTGCCTGTACCGCCTCGTCGAAATAGGCGGGCGGCTGAGGCGACGCGACGACCTTGGTCACCGACATCGGCCCGACGATGCCGTTGGCCAGCCAGCCGGCGGCGACGAAAGCGGCGACCGCTGCCGCGCGTTGCAGCACACCGAAGATGCGGCCCCGGCCAAGCCCCCTCTCCAGCCGCCGCGCCGCATCGGCCGTCGCCGGCCGCGCCATGCCTTCGGAGCCGGCCAGCGCCATGCGCAGTTCGTCGCGGGTGCGCAGATCCGACATCACACGCGCGGCCGTGTCCGGACGCGCCGACAGGAAGGCTTCGACCTCGATACGGCGGCTGACGTCGAGCTGGTCGTCGATATAGGCGTCGAGATCGGCGTCCGTAACCGGGTCGACAAGAGCGGTCATGAGTCACCTCCCACGATCCTGAGATGATTTTTGCCCCGGGCGGGCGCCTCTTCCATCTGCCGCAAGGCTGTGCGCGCCCTGCCGATACGCGACATCAGCGTGCCCAGCGGCACACCGCTGGCGTTGGCGGCCTGCTGGTAGGAGAGCCCTTCGATGGCGACCAGATGCAGCGCCGAGCGCTGCTCTTCCGGCAGGCTGAAAAAGGCTTCGCGAACCTGCGCCAGGCGCACGGAATGGTCCTGCGGCGCCGGGGTGCTGCCGTCGGCCAGATATCGGGCCTGTTCGAGGCGTGCCGCTTCCGAGCGGCGCGAGCGCACGCGGTCGATGAAGGTGTTGTGGACGATCGACAGCAGCCAGGCGCGCAGGTTTCCGCCCGAGCGGAACGTGCCGCGCCGCTCATAGGCGCGCACCAGCGCGTCGTGGACGAGATCCTCGGCCTCGACGCCGTCGCGCGTCAGCGAACGGGCGTAGCGCCGCAGCGACCCGAGCTGTCCTAGGATGTCAAAGCGTGGCATCGACCGTTTCATGCCCTGTTTACGGAGCATGTGGGGATTTTAATCCCGGCCCTGCCGATTTTTCTTCGCGCGAAAATATCGGTTGCAGGTATCTCGTCTCGCCTAGGTTCCGTGAACGCCCTTAGGTCCAAGTGGTTTTGCCGGTTTGGGAACCGTGACACCGCAGGCGCGCAACACCCACCGGCGGCCGTCGCTGCGAAAATCGGTGATGCTCAGTGGCTCGACGTCGATCTTTGAGCTGGCGGCAATCGGCGCCCCGAGAACATGCAGGATCGCGGCGCGAATGACGCTGGCATGGGTCACGGCGATGGTATGGCCACGTTCGGCGATCAATCGATCCATCAATCCAGCGGTCCGTCGGGCAACATCGGCCAGCGACTCACCACCATGCGGGGCCACATTCGGATCCGTAAGCCATGCGGCGATTTCTTCAGGCTGTCGCGCCTGCACCTCTTCAAAGCTCTTGCCTGCCCATCGTCCGTTATTCTGGTCGGCCAGCATCGGATCGACAGTCGCGTTCAGCGACAGCGCGTCGGCGGTCTGACAGGCGCGAAGCGCCGGCGCTGTCCACACACGGTCGGCGCGACGCAGCGTCCCGCGCATCGCCTTTGCCAATGTCGGCGATCGTGGCTCCAGCGGTTCATCCGAGGGAAACCGCCCTTTCCGGGTCGCCGCCGTGGCACCGGCGCAGATCATGGTCAGACGGACGAGCATGGCATGCCTTCTCTGAAGTGGTTGAAAAGCCGCACCAGCAGGTGCCGCCTTTCGCGCCGGCGCGATCAAAACCGCTGGTGAAACGTGGCCAATTTGCGTATCACTCCGCCGCGCCAACGGAACCATAATGATGTTCGAAGACCTGCAGCCAGCTGCCGCCGACAAGATTCTTGCGCTGATCGGCCTCTATCGCGCCGATCCACGCCCTGGCAAGGTCGATCTCGGTGTCGGCGTCTACAAGGATCGCGACGGCAAGACGCCGGTTATGCGGGCCGTGCGCGAGGCCGAGAAGCGACTGCTGCAGAGCCAGGATACCAAGACCTATCTCGGCCTTGCCGGCGATACCGGGTTCAACACTATGATGGCCAAGCTCGCCTTCGGTCCAGGCGCGGACCTGTCGCGCATCCGGGCGGCACAGGCGCCCGGTGGCTCCGGCGCGCTGCGGCTGGTGGCAGAACTGCTCAAGCGGACGCGTTCGGATGCCACGGTCTGGGTCTCCGACCCGACCTGGCCGAACCATATGCCGGTGATGCGTGCCGCCGGCCTGCAGATTCGCGAATATCCCTATTTCGATGCGGCCTCGGGAGCGGTTCGTTTCGACGACATGCTGGCGGCGCTGCGGTCGGCCAACAGCGGCGACGTGGTGCTGCTGCATGGCTGCTGCCACAATCCGACCGGCGCCAATCTGGACGCGGCCCAGTGGGAGGCCATCGCCGATCTGGTCGTCGAGCGCGGCCTGCTGCCATTTGTCGACATCGCCTATCAAGGCTTTGGCGACGGCCTGGAGGCCGATGCCCTCGGCTTGCGGCTGCTGGCCGCGAAAGTTCCGGAAATGGTTGTCGCGTCGAGCTGCTCGAAGAATTTCGCGGTGTACCGCGACCGGGTCGGCGCGGCGATGATCCTGGCCAGGGACGGCGCGCAGGCCGACGTCGCGATGAGCCAGATGCTGTCGGCGGCGCGCGCCATGTATTCGATGCCACCCGACCATGGTGCCGCGGCGGTGCGCATCGTCCTGGAAGACGCCGCGCTACGTGCCGACTGGGAAGCAGAACTGGAAGAGATGCGTCTTCGTATGCTGAGGCTTAGGGTCGCATTCGCCGAGGCGCTGCGCCGGCAATCCAATTCCGACCGCTTCGACTTCGTTGCCAGCCATCGCGGCATGTTCTCGCGGCTCGGCCTCACGGAAGCGCAGGTCGAAAGGCTGCGCGCCGAGCACGCCGTCTACATGGTCGGCGACAGCCGCATCAACGTCGCCGGCCTGCCCGAGGACGGCATGAATGACCTCGCCAAGGCGATCGTTTCCGTGCTGGACTGACGAGGCGGGTACGGTGCGCCTGTGGACAAGGTCCCCTCGCCGGCTGACAGCGTTGGCCGAGTGGCGGTTCGCGCGATAGCATCCGCACCATGACGCCATCGAAAGACATTTCACGCTTGATCGAGATCATGGCGGCGTTGCGCGCGTCGAAGACCGGCTGCCCGTGGGACATCGAGCAGGACTTCTCCACCATCGCGCCCTACACGATCGAGGAGGCCTACGAGGTGGCGGATGCCATCGCGCGCGGCGATCTCGACGATTTGCGCGACGAACTCGGTGACCTCCTGCTGCAGGTCGTCTACCATGCCCAGATGGCGCAGGAAGCCGGCGAATTCGCCTTCCCTGACGTTGTCCAGGCCATCACCACCAAGATGATCCGCCGCCATCCGCACGTCTTTGGCGACGAGAAGGCCCGCAGCGCCGGCATGGCCAAGGGCATGTGGGAGAAGATCAAGGCGCAGGAGAAGGCCGAGAAGCGACAAGCCCGCCTCGCGCGCGGCCTTGACCCGGAGGACAACGGCAAGGGGTTCCTGGACAGTGTTCCGGTCGCCTTGCCCGCCTTGACGCGAGCGCTGAAGCTTCAGGAAAAAGCCGCCCGCGTCGGCTTCGACTGGAGCGAGGCTGCTCCCATCCTGGACAAGATCGAAGAAGAGATCGGTGAGTTGCGTGAGGCTTTGGCCAGGGGTGAGACGGCCTCGATCAAGGACGAGTTCGGCGACATGTTGTTTGCCGTCGTCAATCTCGGCCGTCACCTGAAGCTCGATTCGGAGGCGGCGCTCAGCGGCACCAACGAGAAATTCCGCTCACGCTTCCACTATGTCGAGCAGGCCCTGGAAAAATCAGGCGGCTCGCTGGAGGAAGCTAGCTTGGAGGAGATGGAAGCGCTCTGGCAGGAAGCAAAGACTGCAAGGTAAGCCTATAGCTCCGGCAATTCCGGACGGAAAGCGCGATACTTATCCTGGAATTTCTGCGCGTTAGCCGTTGTTTTTGCGTCGCAATCGGCTTTCAATCTCTTCTCGGGCGCTTTGCGTGGCCTTCAGCGAAACGGTGGCGCTGCCATCGTCATTGTCGGTTCGCGAAACGACATCGCCATTGCGATAAAGCCAGTCGACCAGGCCGAATTGTGCCGGCTCGATCGTCACCGTCAGGTCTTGCAGTTCGCCGGCCATCCGCGTTTCGATGACCGCTTTCAGCGCATCGATGCCTTCGCCTGACACCGCCGATACGGCAATCGGCGGCTCCTTGGAACCGTCGGCGCTGTCGGCAAGCAGCCGCTGCCTGTTGCCTTCGTCCAGCAGGTCGATCTTGTTCCAGACTTCGATCACGCGCCTGGTGTCGCTGGCGTCGACGCCGAGATCGGCGAGGATGCGCTCGACATCCTCGGCCTGCGCCGCCGTGTCGGGATCGGAAATGTCGCGCAGATGGATGACGAGATCGGCCTCGACCACCTCTTCCAAGGTCGCCCGGAACGCCGCGATCAGATGCGTCGGCAGGTCCGAAATGAAGCCCACCGTGTCGGAAAGAATGATCGGCGTGCCATGCGGCAGCCGCACGCGGCGCAGTGTCGGATCCAGCGTGGCGAACAGCATGTCCTGCGCCAGCACCCCTGCTCCGGTCAGCTTGTTGAACAGCGTCGACTTGCCGGCGTTGGTGTAGCCGACGATCGCCACCACTGGAAACGGCACCTTCTTGCGCTTGGCGCGGTGCAGGTCGCGGGTGCGGCGCACGGTTTCCAGCTCGTGCTTCAGCTTTATGATCTTTTCCTGCAACTGCCGCCGATCGGATTCGATCTGCGTTTCACCGGGGCCACCGAGGAAGCCTGCACCGCCACGCTGACGCTCCAGGTGGGTCCAGCTGCGCACCAGGCGGCCCTTCTGGTAGTTGAGATGGGCAAGCTCGACCTGCAGCGTGCCTTCCTTAGTACGCGCCCGCTCGCCGAAGATCTCCAGGATCAGCCCGGTGCGATCCAGCACCTTGGCGTTGAATTGCTTCTCGAGATTGCGCTGTTGCACCGGCGTCAGCGGATGGTCGACGATGACCACTTCCGCGTGCCCTTCCCTGACGATCCCGGCGAACTCCTCGACCTTGCCGCTGCCCAGCAACGTCGCCGGGCGCGGGTCGTTGACGGTCACGACCGCCGTATGGATCAGATTAAGGTCGATGGCGCGGGCAAGGCCGACTGCTTCGTCGTGGCGCGCCTCGGACGAGCGCGTCAGCCGCGGACGGTTCGTGTCATCGTCGTTACGCGGTTGGCGCGTAAGCACAGGCACAATGACAACAGCCCGGGTCGGACCCTTGGCTTCCGTCCCGGGATGATGCGCTGGTTTTCCGCGAACCGTGCCGTCCGCGTCCTTCTCACGTGCCAATCAGGCGCCCTGGCTTTCCTCGCCATCGAACATCTGAACCGGCTGGCTCGGCATGATCGTGGAAATGGCGTGCTTGTAGACGAGTTGGGAGTGACCGTCGCGGCGCAGCAGGACGCAAAAATTATCGAAAGAAGTGACCACGCCGGTCAGCTTCACGCCGTTGATAAGAAAGATGGTGAGCGGGTTCTTGCTCTTGCGAACTGAATTCAGGAACAGGTCCTGAAGGTTTTGCGATCGTTCCGCCATTGTTTTTGTCTTTCGCCGATCCCCTTCGGTTTGCAGCCAATGCGCCAAATTAGCGGGCACATGTCAAGCGCGCAAACACCCTCTTGCCGTCAGTAACGACAAGCAGAACGAGATATATTGATGTTCATTCCACCTGTGCGGTTATCAGGCTGGACTTTTTTCCGCAATGTCAAAAAAGGCATGCCGCAACGAAAGTGTTATTGAGCCGGGGTGGCCATTGGCTATGGGATCGCCGTCAATGGCCACGATCGGCATGGCAATAGTCGTCGCGGAACTGATGAATGCTTCGCGGGCCGCTTTGGCCTCGGCAACGGAAAATTCCCGTTCCTCGATCTTCAGGCCGAGCCTTGCCGCGACTTCGAACATGGTGGTGCGCGTGATGCCGCGCAGAATGCCATGTTCGGCCGGCCGGGTGACCAGAACGCCATCCTTGGTAACGATCCAGGCATTCGACGACCCGCCTTCCTTGACGTTGCCGTCGGCATCCACGAACCACGCTTCCTGTGCGCCCGCTTCCTTGGCCTTCTGCTTGGCCAATACATTGGGCAGCAGCCCGACGGTCTTGATGTCGACACGGTCCCACCGGTTCTCCGGCACGGTGATGACGGCGATACCGGTCTCGGCTCGCTTGGCACCCGCGGCAGGATCGGCCTTCCTGGCTGTCACCACCAGCGCGGGCTTGACGTTCGCCGATGGGAAGACAAATTCCCGGCTGGCGACACCGCGCGTCACCTGAACATAGACCAGGCCGTTGACGACATGATTGCGGTTGACCACTTCGCGCAGGATCAGCGGCAACACATTGCGTGTCACCGGCCAGGCGATCGACAGTTCGGTCAGCGAGCGGTTCAGCCGGGCAAGGTGGCGCGGCATGTCGACGATGAAGCCGCGCGCCACCTCGCAGACCTCGTAGACGCCGTCGGCGAACTGGTAGCCGCGATCCTCGATATGCACGGCGGCATCGGCATGAGTGATGTAGCGCCCGTTCACATAGGCAATGCGCGGCATGGTCACCTCGGGAGATTTGGTTCGGCCTGTTTAGGCGATTCCGCCGTGCAGGTAACGGACAATCGCGTGGGCCACCGAGGATTGGGTCAGACGCCCAGCGACTTCAGCTTGCGGTGCAAGGCGGAACGCTCCATGCCGATGAACTCGGCTGTCTTCGAAATGTTGCCGCCGAACCGGTTGATCTGGGCGATCAGATAGTCCTTTTCGAACTGTTCGCGTGCCTCGCGCAGCGGCAGCGCCATTATATGCTGGTCCGACTGGTTGGGCGTGCGCGGCATGACATCGCCGATTTCGGACGGCAGCAGATCCGCGGTGATCGGCGCGTCCACGTCCTCGCCGCGCGCCAGGATCATCAGTCGCTCGACGTTGTTGCGCAACTGGCGCACGTTGCCCGGCCAGTTGTGCGCCTGCAGCACGGCCAGCGCGTCGTCGCCGATACGGCGTGGCTTGATGCCAGCCTGGCGGGCGATCTGCTTCATGAAGTTGTCGACGAGATAGGGAATGTCCTCGCGCCGCTCGGCCAGTCCCGGCACCATGATCGGAACCACGGCGAGCCGGTGGTAGAGATCCTCGCGGAAACGCCCGTCGGCGATCATCGCCTCAAGGTTCTGCGAGGTCGAGGAAATGATGCGGACGTCGACCTTGACCCGCTTAGTACCGCCCACCCGCTCGAATTGCTGTTCGACCAGCACGCGCAAAATCTTGTTCTGCGTCTCGCGCGGCATGTCGGCCACTTCGTCGATGTAGAGAATGCCGCGATGGGCCTCCTCCAGCGCCCCGACCTTGCGTTCGACCCCGTTCGATTCGGTGCCGAACAGTTCGATCTCCATGCGTTCAGGCGTGATATTGGCGGCGCTCAGCGTCACGAACGGCCCGCCCTTGCGGGTCGACAG
The DNA here is from genome assembly GCF_020165595.1 of Mesorhizobium sp. BR-1-1-10. Lineage (NCBI taxonomy): Bacteria > Pseudomonadati > Pseudomonadota > Alphaproteobacteria > Hyphomicrobiales > Phyllobacteriaceae > Mesorhizobium > Mesorhizobium sp. BR-1-1-10. The sequence continues at coordinate 50,311 of NZ_JAIUIL010000016.1, forward strand.
CGTATGAATGGCGCGGGCGGCCAGTTCCTTGCCCGATCCGGAAGGGCCAACGATCATCACCCGGCTGTTGGTCGGCGCGACGCGCTCGATGGTCTGGCGCAACTGGCTCATCGCCGAGGACATGCCGATCAAATCGAAAGTCTCGCCGCTGCGCAGCTTGAGGTCGGAAACTTCGCGGCGCAGTTTCGAGGTCTCGAGTGCGCGTTCGGCAATGAGGATCAGCCTGTCGGCCTTGAACGGCTTTTCGATGAAATCATAGGCGCCGCGACGGATGGCGGAAACCGCCGTTTCGATGTTGCCGTGGCCTGAAATCATCACTACCGGCAGGTTCGGGTGCATGGTCTTGATCTCGTCGAGCAGCGCCAAGCCGTCCAGACGCGAACCCTGCAGCCAGATATCAAGGAAGATCAGCCTCGGTGCTCGGTCGGCGATGGCCGCCAGTGCGCTGTCGGCATCGAATGCCGTACGGGTTTCGTGACCCTCGTCACTCAGGATGCCCGCGACGAGTTCGCGGATGTCTTCCTCGTCATCGACGATGAGAATATCAGACGCCATTATCGACCTTTTCAGTTTCTCTTTCGTGGTCCGCCTTGGTTTCGCCGCGCGGCAGCGCGCTGGTTGCAGGCGGCAGGATGATGCTGATCATCGCGCCGCGCCCGCCGTGGAAATCCGCAGGCGCGTCATGGAGTTCCAGCCTGCCGCCATGGTCCTCCACGATCTTCTTGACGATAGCGAGACCAAGCCCGGTGCCCTTTTCACGCGTGGTCATATAGGGCTCCAGCAACCGTTGGCGATTCTCGCGCGGCAGGCCTTTGCCATTGTCGATGACATCGATGCGAATCGCGCCATTCTGACGGCCGGCTTGAATCCGGATTATGCCGTGCGAACCGTCCTTATGTTCCAGTCCGTCGATCGCCTCGGCGGCATTCTTGATCACATTGCCGAAAGCCTGGGCCATCAGCCGGCTGTCGAACGTGCCCTTGAGCGGCTCGTTGCCGAATATCCGCTCGAAGGTGATGTCGGCGCGGCTGACTTCGACCAGGAAGGAAGCCTCGCGCAGCGATTCGCGCAGGTCGATGGCCTTCATCTCGGGCTTTGGCATGCGCGCGAAAGCCGAGAACTCGTCGACCATGCGGCCGATATCCTCCACCTGCCGGATAATGGTGTCGGTGCACTGGTCGAAAACCTCGCGGTCTTCGGTGATGACCTTGCCGTAGCGGCGCTTGATGCGTTCGGCGGAAAGCTGGATCGGCGTCAGCGGATTCTTGATCTCGTGGGCGATGCGCCGCGCCACGTCGGCCCAAGCGGATGAGCGCTGGGCCTGAACCAGATCGGTGATGTCGTCGACGGTCACGACGTAGGATTTTTCCTCCGAGCCGTCGTCGCCTGCCTCGATGGTGACCTGCACATTGAACGTCCGCTCGGCGCCGGCGCGATAGAAGGTCACCTGTTCGCGGTAGACCGGCTTGCCGGATTTACGGCCGATCTCGAAGACGCGGCCGACATGCGGCAGGATCGCGGAAAGATTCTGCCCAAGTGCCGCGCCGGCGGAAACGGCCAGCATCGATTCGGCAGAACGATTGACGATGGTGATGATGCCGTAAGGGTCGACGCCGATGACGCCGGCGGTGACACCGGCAAGCACGGCTTCGGAAAAACGCCGCCTCTCATCGATCAGGTCCTTCGCCGACAGGATCTCGTTGCGTTGTGATTTGAGCTCCAGCAGCATCTTGTTGAACGTGTCGCCGAGCGAGGCGACATCGCCATCGGATGGCCGCACCGGCACCGCGACGTCGAGATTGCCGGTCGCGACTTCGTCGGCAGCGCCGATCAGCTGACGGATCGGCCGCACGAGCCGGTCGGCAACAGCTATGCCGGTCCAGATTGCCGACAGGATGATGATCAGGGTCAGCGACAGATAGGGCAGCGCAAACGCCACTTGCGAGGTACGCCTGTTGTCCTCGAGATTGCGATACTCGTCGGTGTTGGACCTGACGATCTGCCGCGCCTTGATCACCTCGGGGTCGACCAGACGGATGGTGTAGAGATAGAGGCCATCGAGCTCGCGCAGCTTGACGATGGCGCCCATGATGTTGCGCGTGCGCGGCTCGATCAGCACCGGCTTGCCGTCGGTGGCGGTGGCCACCGCTCCTTCCGGCGGTTCCGGCATGGCGAAATCGGCATCGGTCTTGGCGCTCATGACGAAGGAGCCATCGGGCTTGATCAGGGCGGCATGCGCCAGCGAGCGCCCCACGGCTTCCTTGTTCATGAGATCGAGAAAGCCGGTGCGATCGAGGCCGTAGAGCGTTCGCGACGCATCGAGATCGTAGGCCATCGACAACGTCGTACCCTGCAGGTTGCGCGCGTTCTCCTGCACATAGGCGTCGGCGATCGACAGGGACGAATTGACGATCGTCTTGGTGCGAATTTCGAACCAGCGATCAAGGCCGATATCGAGCGTGATCGAGGCGATGATCGCCACCATGATGGCGGGAATGGCGGCAACGAGAGCGAACATGGCAACGATGCGCACATGCAGCCGAGAAGCCGCTTTGCCATGCCGGCGCGCCATGACGATGCGATGCACCTCGCGTCCAACCAGCGCGATGAGGAAGAGCACGAAGGCGGCGTTGAGAGCGATCAGCGCCCAGGTCGTTTTGGCGTCAGGCGCAATCGGTGTCGCACCGACCAGGATGGCGAACGAAATAGCCGCCATGACCAAGGCACCGACGACCGCCACCACGCCGGGGAGTGCCAGCAGCCGGCGCCCGTCGCGCGCGCCAGGTTCGCTGAAGAGCGGTTTGTTGAGTACAGGTGTCTGCGGAGCCATGTCGCCGTCTAGAGCCAGTGATTGCGTCCGATCTATGCAACGCATTGTGGCGATTATGCAACAAGTGTGACAACTACAGGACTCTTTCCCCGGTCGGTCCCCTGAAAAGATCCTGTATGCAGCGCGGGCTCAGGTCTGGCGGGAGGACTTGTAAACGTTGACGCCCAATTCGCGAATCTTCTTGCGCAGGGTGTTGCGGTTGAGTCCCAGGAGCTCCGCGGCCTTGATCTGGTTGCCGCGGGTTGCCGTCATCGAAGCCAGCACCAACGGATATTCGACTTCGGACAAGATACGCTCGTACAGACCGGCAGGCGGCAATTCGCCCGCAAAGGAGGCGAAATAGCGCTGCAGGAAGTGCTCCACCGCCTGCCCGATGGAAAGATCGTCGGGAATGAGGTTGCCGCCACCCGGTACCACGGGGCGTTCGCCCGTCTTGAGCTCCGTCTCGATGATCTCGGCGGAAATCTCGTCCTGCGAATAAAGCGCGGCGAGCCTGCGGACCAGGTTTTCCAGCTCGCGCACATTGCCTGGCCAGGGATAGCGCTTCATCAGTTCGATGCCGCCGGAAGAGATGCGCTTGGTCTGCAGCCCCTCCATTTCGCCGAGCTTGAAGAAATGGCGCACCAGATCGGGCACATCCTCGGAGCGTTCGCGCAGGGCCGGCAACCTGAGCGGCACGACATTGAGACGGTAGAAAAGATCCTCGCGGAAGAGGCCCTGGTTGATCAGCGTACGCAGGTCCTTGTTGGTGGCGGCGACAATGCGCACATCGGTCTTGATCGGCGTGCGGCCGCCGACAGTCGTGTACTCGCCCTGCTGCAGGACGCGCAGCAAGCGCGTCTGCGCCTCCATCGGCATGTCGCCGATCTCGTCAAGGAACAGCGTGCCGCCCTCCGCCTGCTCGAAACGGCCAGTCGAGCGGCTCTGCGCGCCGGTGAAGGCGCCCTTCTCGTGACCGAACAGTTCCGATTCAATAAGGTCGCGCGGGATAGCCGCCATGTTGATGGCAACGAACGGGCCGCCACGACGGCGCCCATATTCATGCAGCGCTCGTGCCACCAGTTCCTTGCCGGTGCCCGATTCGCCCGAAATCATCACCGTCAGGTCGGTCTGCATCATGCGCGCCAGCATGCGGTAGATGTCCTGCATGGCCGCCGAACGGCCGACCAGCGGCATCGTTTCGGGCGGCTCTTCTTGCCTGGCATCGATCTTCGGCCGCCGGGGCTCGGACAAAGCGCGGTTGACGATGTTGAGGAGTTCGGTCAGATCGAAAGGCTTCGGCAGATATTCATAGGCGCCCGTTTCGGAAGCGCGGATCGCCGTCATGAAGGTATTCTGGGCGCTCATGACGATGACAGGCAGGTCCGGCCGCGCCTTCTTGATGCGCGGCAGCATGTCGAAAGCGTTCTCGTCCGGCATCACGACGTCGGTGATGACGAGATCACCCTCGCCGGCCGCGACCCAGCGCCACAGGGTCGACGCGTTGGAGGTGACGCGCACCTCGTGACCGACACGCGACAGGGCCTGATTGAGAACGGTGCGGATCGCAGCATCGTCGTCGGCGACTAGAATATTGCCGCGAACGGTCATTTGCGGCCTCCTTCACCGTCTTGATCAGCGCCAAGCGCCGTTTCCTTCCAGGCCGGCATCAGGACCCGGAATGTTGTCGCGCGCGGCGTCGAATCGCATTCGATGATGCCGCCATGTTCACCGACGATCTTGGCGACCAGCGCCAGCCCGAGCCCCGAGCCGTTCGGCTTGGTGGTGATGAAGGGATCGAACAGGATTGGCAGGATATCCTCCGACACGCCGGAACCATTGTCGCGCACGCAGAACTCCAGCGGCAGCGACACGCGGTCCTGCGTCCCCGGAACCGAAACGCGAATACCGGGCCGGAAGGCGGTGGACAGCACGATCTCGCCCTGGGGGTCGCTGCCGATTGCCTCGGCGGCGTTCTTGATCAGGTTGAGGAACACCTGGATCAGCTGGTCGCGATTGGCAAATACCGGAGGCAATGACGGATCATAGTCCTCCAAAATCTTGATTTTCCTAGCGAAGCCGTTCTTTGCGATCGCTTTCACATGATCGAGCACCACATGGATGTTAACGGGATAGCGGTCGATCGGCCGCTCGTCGGAAAACACCTCCATGCGGTCGACCAGCGATACGATACGGTCCGTCTCGTCGGTGATCAGCCGCGTCAGCGCGCGATCCTCATCGGAAGCGGACAGCTCGAGCAGCTGAGCCGCCCCCCTGATGCCGGAGAGCGGGTTCTTGATCTCATGCGCCAGCATCGCCGCCAGACCGGTCACCGAGCGCGCCGCGCCGCGATGCGTCATTTGCCGGTCGATCTTGTCGGCCATCGACCGCTCCTGGAACATGACCACGACGGAGCCCGGAAACTCCGGCACCGGCGCGACATAGAGATCGACGACCTTTTCGATGCCGAGGCGCGGCGACGAAACGTCGACCCGATATTCGTTGACGGGCGCGCGGCGCTCGCGCACCTGGTCGACCAGTGTCAGCAGCGGACTGCCGAAGGGTATGAGCTTGGACAGGGTGTTGCGCGCCAGCATGGTCGCGCTGGAGCGAAAGAAGTCCTCGGCATCGGCATTGGCGAAGGTGATGAAGCCTTCCTCGCTGATCATGATCACCGGGCGGCGGATCGTGTTTAGCACGATCTGGGCAGCATCCGCCATTTCAACGCCTTGGCCAGGGGTTGCGGTCATGCGGCGCTCCGCAGGTTCAAGGTTTGCGGATCGCGCGAAAACACGTCACGCAGCAAGGCAATGACGCGGGCCGGTTCGGACGCGGTCAATATCGCTTTCCTACTCTCGCCAGCGACACCCTCGGCATGTCGGTCGAGATACCAGCCCAGATGCTTGCGCGCTTGGCGCAGGCCGCTCTCGATGCCGTAAAGCGCCAGCATGTCCTCGTAGTGGGCGGCAACATAGTCGGTAAGCGCTTGCGGGGTCTCGGGAATGCCCGGCGAAAATGTCCCGGTGGCAGCCGCAGCGATGCCGCCGGCGACCCACGGCGCGCCATAATGGGCGCGGCCGACCATCAACGCGTCGGCGCCGGACTGTTCGAGAACGGCGACTGCCTCGCTTGGGGAGCAGACATCGCCATTGGCGACGACCGGAATGGAAACAGCCTCCTTGACGCGAGCGATGGCGCGCCAGTCCGCCTTGCCCTGGTAGAACTGGCAGCGTGTGCGGCCGTGGACCGTGACCATCCTGACGCCCGCCTGCTCGGCCCGGCGCGCCAGGATAGGAGCGTTGAGCACGCCTTCGTCCCAACCCAGCCGCATCTTGACCGTCACCGGCACCTGGACCACGCCTACCACGGCCTCGATCAGCGAGAGCGCGTGGTCGAGATCCAGCATCAATGCCGAACCCGCATAGCCACCGGTGACCTTCTTGGCCGGGCAGCCCATGTTGATGTCGATGATGTCGGCGCCCTCGCCGGCGGCGATCCGCGCGCCTTCGGCCATATGCTTGGCCTCGCGCCCGGCAAGCTGCACCATATGGACGGGCAGTCCGGAATGGCGTATCCGCAGGCCACAACCCGCCCTGCCCTTGGCGAGCTCGCCGCTGGCCACCATTTCGGACACGACCAGGCCTGCGCCATGCCCATGGGCGCGCTGCCTGAACGCCTCGTCCGTGATCCCCGACATTGGCGCGAGGAAGACGCGGTTGCGTATTCTGACGCCGCCGACGTCGAGAGACTGGGCCAATCCGGTCAAGTTAACCATGCACAAAAACCAAGCACGTCCATTCGTTGCACATTCTCTAGCCAGATCGAGAGAAATGTGCAACGCGGAATGACGCCACATTAAGGCGCAATTGGGAAAATGCTGGCCTTCGGCCTTGGCCGCGACTAGGACCGGACTGCATGACTGGCGCAACCGAAAATCAGGCTCCGGATCCGGGTGGCAAAGTCGCGGTGGTTATCGTCGCGGCCGGTCGCGGCGCGCGCGCCGGACAAGCCGATGGTCCTAAGCAATATCAACGAATTGGCGGACGCGCCGTCATCGCTCGTGTCATAGACATTTTTCTGGCGCACCCGCTCATCGGCCGGGTCGTCGTGGCCATCCATGCCGAAGACCGCGAGCTTTTTCAGCAAGCGGTCGGAACCGATGCGGATCGGGTAACGGCAATTGCCGGAGGCGCCACCAGGCAGGATTCGGTTCGGCTCGGGCTACAGGCGCTGAGAAGCTACGCGCCGGACAAGGTCCTCATCCACGACGCCGCGCGCCCCTTTGTCGACATGGATCTGATCGACCGCACCATCGCGGCCATCGGCGAACGTGAAGGCGCGCTTCCCGCCCTGCCGGTCGCCGACACACTGAAACGCGAATCGGCGACCGGCATGGTCGGCGAAACGGTGCCACGGAGCGGGCTGCACGCGGCGCAAACGCCGCAAGGCTTTCCCTTCCTCGCGATCATGACGATGCATGAGCAAGCCTATGACAGCGGCAAATCCGACTTTACAGACGACGCGTCGATCGCCGAATGGATGCAAATGCCGGTGAAGCTCGTTCCTGGATCGCCCGACAATGTCAAACTCACATGGGCACGGGATATCGCCATGGCGCACCAGCGACTTTCTAGCGAGCGGACACACTTTCCCGACATCCGCACCGGCAATGGCTACGATGTCCACGCCTTCGAGCCCGGCGACCATGTTACGCTTTGTGGCGTCGCCATCCCGCATGACAGGAAACTGTCGGGCCATTCCGACGCGGATGTCGGCCTGCACGCCCTGACCGACGCGCTGCTGGCGACCTGCGGGGCCGGCGATATCGGCACGCACTTTCCTCCATCCGATCCGCAGTGGAAAGGCGCTGCATCGCGGATATTCGTCGAACATGCGGCAAGACTGGTGCGCGAGCGCGGCGGACGCATCGCCAATGCCGATATCACGCTGATCTGCGAGGCGCCGCGCGTCGGCCCGCACCGCGAGGCGATGACATCAGTCCTTTCGCAGATGCTGGGCATTTCCGCCGACCGCATCTCGGTCAAGGCGACAACCAACGAGAAGCTCGGCTTTGTCGGCCGCGAGGAAGGTATCGCGGCGATCGCCACCGCCAGTGTGGTGTTTCCAGGCGAGGTTCCGGAATGACCAACAGCGAACTGGCAATCGCCCTGTTTGAGGCGTGCCGGGAGCGCGGCATCATGCTGGCGACCGCGGAAAGCTGTACCGGCGGGATGATCATCGCCGCGCTGACCGACATTGCCGGTTCTTCCGCCGTGGTCGATCGCGGCTTCATCACCTATTCCAATGAAGCCAAGATGGACATGCTCGGTGTTCGCGCCGCCACGCTCGACGTGCATGGTGCGGTCTCCCGCGAGGCAGCCATCGAGATGGCCGCTGGAGCGCTCGCCCGTTCGCGTGCCGGGCTGGCGCTGGCTGTCACCGGCATTGCCGGTCCGGGTGGCGGTTCCAGGGAAAAGCCGGTCGGGCTGGTCTGGTTTGGCGTTGCGGTGAACGGCCGACCCGTGACGGCTGAACGCAAGCTGTTTGCCGACAATGGCCGTGACTTCATCCGCCGGGAAACGGTCCATCATGCACTTGAGATCGGCTTGCAGGCGCTTGTCGAGAGTCAGGCCGCCGGTTTCTTGCCGTAGATGATGTCGGCGCGCTTTTCAAAAGCTTCGGCGAACATGCGGAAGGCACGATCGAACATCGTGCCCATCAGCGCACCCAGGATGCGGCTCTTGAATTCATAGTCGATGAAGAAGCGCACGGCACAGCCGGCACCATCCGGCTCGAACCGCCAGACATTGCTCAGATATTTGAACGGGCCGTCGATATACTTCACGTCGATGGCATGTTCGTCGGGCTTGAGCAGCACCTGCGTCGTGAAAGTCTCCCGGATCGCCTTATAGCCGATGCTCATGTCGGCCACGAGGATGGTGCGGCCGTCACGCTCCTTGCGCGAGCGGACCGCCAACGCTTCGCAAAGCGGCAGGAATTGCGGGTAAGTTTCGATGTCGGCGACCAGCGCGAACATCTGCTCAGGCGTGTGGGCGACGCGTCGGGTGGCTTCGAATTTCGGCATGAAACCGGCGTTAGATCAATTTCTGGAGCTGCGCTTCGCGCGCGGCGCGCAGCCGGGCGAAATCGTCGCCGGCATGGTGCGAAGAGCGTGTCAGCGGGCTCGATGCCACCAGCAGGAAACCCTTGGTCTTGCCGATCGTCTCGAAGGACTTGAATTCCTCCGGCGTGACGAAGCGGATCACCGGGTGGTGCTTCTTCGACGGCTGCAGGTATTGGCCGATGGTCATGAAGTCGACATTGGCCGAACGCAGATCGTCCATTAATTGCAGGATTTCGTTCCGCTCCTCGCCAAGGCCGACCATGATGCCGGACTTGGTGAAAATCGACGGATCGAGTTCCTTGACCCGCTGCAGCAGCCGGATCGAGTGGAAATAGCGGGCGCCCGGCCGGACCTTAAGATAATTCGACGGCACGGTTTCGAGGTTGTGGTTGAAGACGTCGGGCCGGGCCGCCACGACGATCTCCAGTGCGCCTTCCTTGCGCAGGAAATCGGGCGTCAGGATTTCGATCGTCGTCAGAGGCGTTGCCGCCCGGATCGCACGGATGACATCGGCGAAGTGCTGCGCACCGCCATCGTCGAGATCGTCGCGGTCAACGGAGGTGATGACGACGTGGCTGAGGCCCATTTGCTTGACGGCATGCGCGACACGCGCGGGCTCGTCGGAGTCGAGTGCGGTCGGGATGCCAGTGGCGACATTGCAGAAGGCGCAGGCGCGCGTGCATATCTCGCCCATGATCATGAAGGTGGCGTGCTTCTTTTCCCAGCACTCACCGATGTTCGGGCAACCGGCCTCTTCGCATACCGTCACCAGCTTGTGCGATTTCACGATCTCCCGTGTCTCGGCATATCCCTTCGACACCGGCGCCTTGACGCGGATCCAGTCCGGCTTGCGCAATACCTCCTGGTCGGGCTTGTGGGCCTTCTCGGGATGCCGCAGCCGCGGCGCGTTGGCGATCGTGTCGAGGACAGTGACCATCTGAACCCTGGCCTTTCTTGCGACCGCCCGTCGGCGATCGTCACCTTAACGTCATCTAGGACTTTTCGGGACAAAGAAAAAGGCTGCAGCGGCGCATGCCGCTACAACCGTTTTCGCATAGCCGAAAACGATATCGACTAACGGCGCAACAGGCGACCTACCCAGATCAGCAGGCAGGCACCGATGAAGCCGGTGATCAGATAGGCGGTCCAGCCGACGCCGAACACGCCGATGTTGAGCGCCTGCAAGACTGCGTTCAGCACCACCGCGCCAACGATGCCCATGATAATGTTCATGAATATGCCGGTGTTGCTCTTCATGACCATTTCGGCCAACCAGCCTGCCAGGCCGCCGATAATGATTGCTGCGATCCAGCCCACGCCGTTCAAGTGCATATGCCTTCTCCTTGCGCCAGTAAAAATGCATTCGGAAACGAACTGCCTCGCCGTCGAGATCCCACCGCTTTGACAGCTGAGTCTCCTGCGGGGAATCTATCATGCGTTCAAGGCGCGGCCATAGGCGTCGAGCACGCTTTCCTTCATCATCTCGGACAGCGTCGGATGCGGGAAGATGGTGTGCATCAGCTCTTCCTCGGTGGTTTCGAGGTTCATCGCCACGACAAAACCCTGGATCAGTTCCGTAACTTCGGCGCCGACCATATGTGCGCCGAGCAACTGACCGGTCTTCTTGTCGAAGATGGTCTTGATGAAGCCTTGGTCTTCGCCAAGCGCGATGGCCTTGCCGTTGGCCCCGAACTGGAAGCGGCCGACGCGGATATCCTTGCCCTCGGCCTTGGCTTTTGCTTCCGTCAGTCCAACCGAGGCGACCTGCGGATTGCAGTAGGTGCAACCAGGGATCTTGAGCTTGTCCGTGGCATGAACACCGGGGAAGTTCGCGATCTTCTCGACGCACACGACGCCCTCGTGCTCGGCCTTGTGAGCAAGCATGGGCGGACCGGCGACATCGCCGATGGCGTAGATGCCAGGCACATTGGTCTTGCCATACCCGTCGATGACCACGCAACCGCGCTCGGTCTTAACACCAAGTGCTTCAAGTCCGAGGTTCTCGATATTGCCCTGGACGCCAACGGCCGAGATCATACGGTCGGCGGTGATCTTCTCGACCTTGCCGTCCTTCATCTCGACATGCGCGGTAATCGAGTTCGCCCCCTTCTCGACTTTGGTCACCTTGGCCTCGAGGATGATCTTCATGCCTTGCTTCTCGAACTGCTTTTGCGCGAATTTCGAGACCTCTGCATCCTCGACCGGCATCACCGCCGGCAGCAGCTCGACGACCGTGACGTCGGCGCCCATTGTGCGATAGAAGGAGGCGAATTCGATGCCGATGGCGCCTGAGCCCATCACCAGCAGCGACTTCGGCATCTCCTTCGGCACCATGGCTTCGAAATAGGTCCAGATCAGCTTGCCGTCCGGCTCTATGCCGGGCAGAGCGCGCGGCCGGGCGCCGGTCGCCAGGATGATGTGCTTGGCGGTGTAGGTGCCCTCGCCCTTGACGCCTTTCGGCACCGGCGGCTGCGGCTCCATCGGCTTCTTGGCCGTCTTGGAAACCACGATCTCACCGGGCTTGGATAGTTTGGCCTCGCCCCAGATGACGTCGACCTTGTTCTTCTTCATCAGGAAGGCGACGCCGCCATTGAGCCTGAGCGACACTTTTCGCGACCGATCGACGACGGCAGCGGTATCGGCACTGATCTTGCCGCCATCGAGCTTCAGGCCGTAATCCTTCAGATGATCGGAATAATGCATAATCTCGGCCGACCGCAGCAGCGCCTTGGTCGGAATACAGCCCCAATTCAGACAGATGCCGCCTAGATGCTCGCGCTCGACGATCGCCGTCTTGAAGCCGAGCTGGGCGGAGCGCACCGCGGTGACATAGCCGCCGGGACCGGAGCCGATGATGATGACGTCGTAGTTCTCAGCCACGGGTTTTCTCCTTCAATCACAATTCCAGCATGACGCGCACGACCGGCGTCAGCGCCTCGCCAATGTTTCGCGTATTCTCGGCATCGAGGTGGACGCCATCGAGAGGTGTTGTTTGCGCCACCGTGCCAGCGTCGAAGAAGCCGCAGCCGACCTCGTCGGCGAGTGCGGCGTATTGCGGCGCAAGCTGCTTCGAGGCCTCATCGCCGCCGGCGAACATCTCCCTGAAGTCGGCATTTTCGGTGCGGCTGACAAGAGGCGGCGAAACGATCAGTATCTGCGGTGCCGGCCAGTCGAACGGATAGTCGTGGCCACGCACGATATCGATCAGCCGCTGGATGCCTTGCTTGGCGGCAACCGGGTTGCCATGGATCCATGGCTTCATGTCATTGGCACCGAGCATGATGACGATCAGGTCGATCGGCGCATGCGTCGTCAACACTGTCGGCAGCAGCCGCGCGCCGTTGCGATCGGCTCCGGCCAGATGATCGTCGAAGGCGGTGGTGCGGCCATTGAGCCCCTCCGCGACGACTTGAACGCCTTCGCCGAGGCCTGCTTGCAGGACGCTTGGCCAGCGATCCCCGAGCCCATGACGGCCGCCCTCGGCATTGTAGCCCCAGGTCAGCGAGTCGCCGTAACAAAGCACCGTCTTCATCCGTTCAACCTGCCTTTGTGTCGGCCACGCCGCGCTTCACGCGCCAGCGTACGAACAACCAATGGATGACGATCGTCACCAGGCCCGGCAGACCGAGACCGGCAACCATCGGTATGTCTTTCCTGACCACCGCGGCGCTGCTGTCGCTGTAGAGGACCAGCGCGACCAGCAGGACGAGAAGCGCCACAAAGGCAATCAGCGTCCACTTGCCTGCGCTGGCAACGGCCGCGACCGGATCGTTCGTCAATTGCGCAACGAAGAAGATGAAGGTGACGACAAAAGTCACCAGCACCGAGAACATGAAGACGATGATGTATTCTTCCTCGGCGCCGGTGGCGACAGCCAACCATTGCGCGATAAGGCCGCCGGCCAAGCCGGAAATCAAAAAGGCGAAAAGGCTGGTGAAGAATATCCGCACAGCCTTTCCCTTTCCTAGACCAGCATGCCCATCGGATTCTCGATCAGCTTCTTGAAGGCGACCAGCAGTTCGGCCCCCAGCGCGCCATCAACCGCACGATGGTCGGTTGACAGCGTCACCGACATCACGGTGGCTATTCTGATCTCACCGTTCCTGACCACCGCCCGCTCCTCGCCGGCGCCGACCGCCAGGATCGTCGCATGCGGCGGGTTGATGACGGCGGCAAAGTCCTTGATGCCGAACATGCCGAGATTGGAGACGGCGGTCGTGCCGCCTTGATATTCCTCCGGCTTCAGCTTGCGGCTGCGGGCGCGGCTGGCCAGGTCCTTCATCTCGTTGGAGATGACCGACAGCGTCTTTTCGTCGGCATGCCGGATGATCGGCGTGATCAGGCCACCGGGGATCGAAACGGCGACGCCGACATCGGCATGCTTGTGCTTGACCATGGCGCTCTCGGTCCATGAGGCATTGGCATCCGGCACCGCCTTCAGCGCCATCGCCATCGCCTTGATGACCATGTCGTTGACCGACAGCTTGTAGACGGGCGCCTCACCCTTGTCGGTCTTTTTCACCGGTGCCGCGGCATTGAGCTGAGTGCGTAAAGCCAGCAGCGCGTCGAGTTCGCAGTCGAGCGTCAGATAGAAATGCGGGATGGTGGTTTTTGCTTCGACCAGGCGCCGCGCGATGGTCTTGCGCATATTGTCGTGCGGGACGAGTTCGTAGGAGCCTTCCTCGAACAGTTTCAGCACCTGCTCGTCCGACATCGCCTTTACCGCCGGGGCGGAGGCAGGCGCGCCGGCCGGAGCCTTGGCAGCCGGTGCCGCCTTGGCGCCACCACCGGCAATCGCGGCATCTACGTCAGCCTTGACCACGCGGCCGTGCGGGCCGGTGCCGGTGACCGCAGAGACGTCGACGCCGGCGTCCTTGGCGATACGGCGGGCAAGCGGCGATGCAAAGGTGCGGTCGCCAGCCGCGTTGCCATTGGCGGCCGGAGCCGCCTGCGCCTTTGGGGCCTCGGCCTCGGCCTTTGGCGCTTCAGCATTCGGCGCTTCGGCTTTAGGCGCTTCGGCTTTAGGCGCATCCGCTTTCGGAGCTTCGGCTTTCGCCGGTGTGGCGCCGCCGCTTTTCGCCGCGGCGCCGGCATCTTCGCCTTCCGCCGCAAGCACCGCGATCAGCGCGTTGACCTTGACCCCTTCGGTTCCGGCCGGCACGACGAGCTTGGCAACCGTGCCCTCATCGACGGCTTCGACCTCCATCGTCGCCTTGTCGGTTTCGATCTCGGCGATCACGTCGCCGGGCGAAACCTTGTCGCCTTCCTTGACCAGCCACTTGGAAAGATTGCCCTCTTCCATAGTGGGCGAGAGCGCCGGCATGGTGATGTTGATTGGCATATTGTCCTCCCACCCGGTTCAGCGATATGCGACGGCTTTGACGGCCTCGATGACCTCGCCGACATTCGGCAAAGCCAGTTTTTCGAGGTTCGCCGCATAAGGCATCGGCACGTCCTTGCCGGCAATGGTGATGACCGGTGCGTCGAGGAAATCGAAGGCGCGCTGCGAGACCTGGTTGGCGATGTGGTCGCCAACCGAATTCTGCGGGTAGCCTTCTTCGACCACGACCAGCCGGTTGGTCTTCTTGACCGAGGCGATGACGGTGTCGAGATCGAGCGGACGGATAGTCCTGAGGTCGATGATCTCGGCGTCGATGCCCATGCCGCGCAGCTCGGCTTCAGCCTTCACCGCATAGGTCATGCCGATGCCGAAGGAGACGATGGTGACATCCTTGCCTGCCTTGTGGATGCGCGCCTTGCCGATCGGCAGCACGAAGTCGTCCAGCTTCGGAACGTCGAAGGACTGGCCGTAGAGGATTTCATTCTCGAGGAAGATGACCGGGTTCGGATCGCGGATCGCTGCCTTGAGCAAGCCCTTTGCGTCGGCGGCCGTGTATGGCATCACCACCTTCAGGCCTGGAATGTGGCTGTACCAGGCGGCATAGCACTGCGAGTGCTGTGCCGCGACGCGGGCCGCCGCGCCATTTGGCCCGCGGAACACGATCGGCGCGCCCATCTGGCCGCCCGACATATAGAGCGTCTTGGCGGCGGAGTTGATGATCTGGTCGATCGCCTGCATGGCGAAGTTGAAGGTCATGAACTCGACGATCGGCTTCAGCCCAGCCATCGCCGCGCCGACACCAACGCCGGCAAAACCATGCTCGGTAATCGGCGTGTCGACGACGCGCCGCGGCCCAAATTCCTGCAGCAAGCCCTGTGTGATCTTGTAGGCGCCCTGGTATTCGGCGACTTCCTCACCCATGACGAAGACATCGCCGTCGCGGCGCATTTCCTCGGCCATGGCATCACGCAGCGCCTCGCGCACCGTGGTCGAGACCATTTCGGTGCCGGCAGGAATGTCCGGATCGGCAGCGAGGTTGACCACCGGGGCGGCGGGGACGGAGGCTTTCGGCGCCTCTCCAGCATCCTGCGGCGCCCGTTGCGAGCCTTCCTCGGCCGCGTCGGCGCGCTGCCCACCAGTTGACACCGCGTCTTGCGTCGAGGCGGGAGCCGCCTTGGAGGCCTTGTCGATGTCGCCAGAACTTTCGCCATCCTGCAGCAGAACGGCGATCGGCGTGTTGACCTTGACGCCTTCGGTGCCGGCGGCGATCAGGATCTTGCCCAGCGTACCTTCGTCGACGGCTTCGACTTCCATCGTCGCCTTGTCGGTTTCGATCTCGGCAATGACGTCGCCGGCGACGACCTTGTCGCCCTCGTTCTTCAACCACTTGGAAAGATTGCCCTCTTCCATGGTCGGCGAGAGGGCGGGCATGAGAATTTCGATAGGCATGTCCTGGCCCTCCCTTACAATACGATATCGGTCCAGAGCTCGGACGGATCCGGCTCCGCGTCGTGCTGGGCAAATTCGGCGGCGTCGGCGACGATGTCGCGAACCTCCTTGTCGACGGTTTTGAGTTCGTCCTCGGTCGCCCACTTCTTCTCGATGAGCCGCGCCTTGACCTGCTCGATCGGATCATGATCGGAGCGCATCTTCTGGACTTCTTCCTTGGAGCGATATTTCGCCGGGTCGGACATCGAGTGGCCGCGATAGCGATAAGTCTGCATTTCGAGAATGATCGGCCCGTTGCCGGCACGGCACCACTCGGTAGCCAGATCGCCAGCCGCCTTCACCGCACGCACATCCATGCCGTCGACCTGGATGCCCGGAATCTTGAACGACGCGCCACGATGCGAAAAATTGGTTTCCGCCGAAGAGCGCGACACCGAGGTGCCCATGGCGTAGCGGTTGTTCTCGATGATGTAGATCACCGGCAGCTTCCACAGCGAGGCCATGTTGAAGCTTTCGTAGACCTGGCCCTGGTTGGCGGCGCCGTCGCCGAAATAGGTCAGCGAGACATTGTTGTTGTCGCGGTAGCGGTTGGCAAAGGCCAGACCTGTTCCAAGCGACACCTGCGCACCGACAATGCCGTGACCGCCATAGAAATGCTTCTCCTTGGAGAACATGTGCATGGAACCGCCCTTGCCTCTGGACAAGCCGCCGCGGCGTCCGGTCAGCTCGGCCATCACGCCACGCGGCGACAGCTCCATCGCCAGCATGTGGCCGTGATCGCGATAGGCCGTGATCATCTGATCGCCGTCGATCAGCGCCATCTTCATGCCGGTGACGACCGCTTCCTGGCCGATATAGAGGTGACAGAAACCGCCAATGAAGCCCATGCCGTAGAGCTGGCCGGCCTTCTCCTCGAAACGGCGGATGAGCAGCATGTGCCGGTAGGCGGCAAGCTCTTCGTCCTTGGTGAAGTCAACAGGCTTGGGTGCTGATAGACCGGGTTTGCCGTCGGATTTCGATTTGGCAGGCGCTTTTCTGGCTGCGGTGGCCATGCATCACTCCCTGTTGGCGTCTCTTTGCGGACACTGGAGCAAGATCAAACTGCTCCGGGGAGATCGCCCTCCCCTTCGATTTATGGGAGGCTAACACGTAGAAAGGCGTTCCGCCATGTCGAAATTGCATAGCTGGCATGCGCCTAAGCAATTAAAATCATTGAAAATATTGGCGATTAACCTGAAATTGGTTACTTCGCCGGAGCCGGCAGCATGATGGTGATCTCGTCGGCCTGCGACAGATTGAGTGCCTTGCGCACCTGCTCGTCGAGCATGTCCTTCTCCAGCGTGCCGTCATGCATGAGCTTGACGCGCCGCTCGAGTTCCATCCTGCGTGCCTTGATCGCATCGAGCTGACCCTGCAACGCAACCGTCTCGGCCTCAAGCTTGTATTTCGAATTGATGCCGAATTCGCCGTGATAGGCGTGGAAGCCGAAATAAGCCAGGAACAGCACGCACAGCGAGGGAATAATCAGCCGGCCGGTGTTTCTCTGCTTGTGCTGACGCGTCCACATAACCGATTCCCCGTGCCGCGAACTCAAACGGCTCGAAGTCTTTTTCGCCTGATTGTGCTTAACGGACGGTTACGGGAGACCGCCATGCCGGCCTGAAATGAAAAAGGGCGGGATGTCCCGCCCTCTCCGTATCAACGATGTGCGGCCGGATCAGCCCTTGATCACGGACTTGCCGGCATAATGCGCCTGCTTGCCGAGTTCTTCCTCGATGCGGATCAGCTGGTTGTATTTGGCCATGCGGTCGGAGCGCGACAGCGAGCCGGTCTTGATCTGCCCGCAATTGGTGGCGACGGCGAGATCGGCGATGGTCGAATCCTCGGTTTCGCCCGAACGGTGCGACATGACGGCGGTGTAGGCAGCCTTGTGCGCGGTCTCGACCGCATCCAGCGTCTCGGTCAGCGAGCCGATCTGGTTGACCTTGACCAGGATCGAGTTGGCGACGCCCATGCGGATGCCGTCGCGCAGGCGCGCCGTGTTGGTGACGAAGAGATCGTCACCAACGAGCTGCGTCTTCTTGCCGATCAGGTCGGTCAGGTACTTCCAGCCTTCCCAATCGTCCTCGGCAAGGCCATCCTCGATCGAGATGATCGGATAGTCGGCCGCGAGCTTGGCGAGGTACTTGGCTTGCGCCTTGGGATCGCGCGTCTTCTTCTCGCCCTCATAGACATAGTTGCCGTCCTTGAAGAACTCGGTCGCGGCGCAATCGAGGCCGAGCGCGATCTCTTCACCTGGTTTGAATCCGGCCTTCTCGATCGATTCCATGATGAAGTCGAGCGCCACCGGCGCGCTCTTCAGGTTCGGGGCGAAGCCGCCCTCGTCGCCGACATTGGTGTTGTGGCCGGCATCCTTCAGCTTCTTGCGCAGCGTGTGGAAGATTTCCGAGCCCCAGCGCACGCCTTCGCGCAGCGTCGGCGCACCGACCGGCAGGATCATGAATTCCTGGAAGTCGATCGGATTGTCGGCATGCGCGCCACCATTGATGATGTTCATCATCGGCACGGGCAGGACATGCGCCTTGGTGCCGCCGACATAGCGGTAGAGCGGCAACCCGGCTGCATCGGCCGCGGCCTTCGCGACCGCCAGCGAAACGCCCAAGATGGCGTTGGCGCCGAGCCGGCTCTTGTTGGGCGTGCCATCAAGCTCAATCATGGTCTGATCGATATGGATCTGGTTTTCGGCTTCCATGCCGCCGATCGCCTCGAACAATTCGCCATTGACCGCCTCGACGGCCCTGAGCACGCCCTTGCCAAGGTAGCGGGCGCCGCCGTCGCGAAGCTCGACGGCTTCGTGGGCGCCGGTGGAGGCACCCGACGGCACCGCGGCGCGGCCCATCGAACCATCTTCGAGAACAACATCGACCTCGACGGTCGGGTTTCCACGGCTGTCCAGGATTTCACGCCCGACAATGTCGATGATGGCGGTCATTGCGATGTCCTCGATTGATCTGGAGAAAACGTCGCGCCCGTCTTAGCCAAAGCGACGCAAAAGGCAATCGGGGCCTGATCGAATAGTGCCGCCCGCCCGATTCACGAAGCGCAATTTCCTGTCATCATAAGTCATGCCACCGGACGCGCATTTCGGGTTAGGAATGTTATCGCGGGGCGAAACAGGAGGGGTTCGCCATGTCTGAGTTGAGCGGTATTGTCAGTCTGTTCCTGATCGCCGCGGCGTTCCTGACGTCATGCGACAACCAGCAGTCGCCGCCAAAGGCTATTGCGTCTTTGCCGGATTTGCACATCAGCGAGTAGCGTTGCATTTGAATCAAAAAGGGGGCCGTGGAAACGACCCCCTTTTTCGATTGTGGCGTCAATGCCAGTAGGGCGCGACCTTATAGTATTCGTATGACTCGTCGCGCGCGCTCTCGCCATCCGCGCCGGCCAGTTCGTTGATGGAATGGGCAGGCGCTGCCTTCAGCTGTTCCTTGGAGAAGGGTATGACATAGCCGCCCCTTGCCTCATCATAGTCGAGGCTTGCCCAGGGGATGGCGTGGTACTTCTCGCCAATGCCGAGAAAGCCGCCAAATCCAATCACCGCGAACATGATGCCGTTCGACGTCTTGTCGAGCATGACGTCCTCGATGCTGCCGATGCTGTCGCCTTGGGTGTTGTAGACGGTCGTGCCGATGACTCGCGAAGCGGCAATGGCTTCGGTGTGGCCTGTTTGCGTCGTCATTGTTTGCTCCTCGTTGTCGTTAATCCGCACTTTGACAATGAGGGGCGCGGGCGAAAGTTCCCGACTTTTTTGGCGGCTGCCCAATCACTCCGCGAGGATGAAAGTCACCTTCATATTGACGCGATAGGCCGCGATCTTGCCATCCTCGACGACGATCTTCTGGTCCTGGATCCAGGCGCCTTCGACGTTCTTCAGGGTCTTCGCGGCGCGCGCAATTCCCTTCTCGATGGCGTCTTGAAAGCTTTTCCTGGACGACGAGGTGATTTCGGTGACGCGGGCGACGGACATTGGCTTCCTCCTGCCAAAGCGCTCATTTGCCGGACGAGCCTACAACCGGGGCTTATCCGCTACAAGACATTGGCTTTTCAGCCCTTTGCAATCCTGTCGAAGGCCATCAGCCTTTCCAGCAGTGCCGGCATATCCTTTAGCGGCAGCATGTTGGGACCGTCGGAGGAAGTCGAATTGTCGGGGTCTTGGTGGGTCTCGATGAAGACGCCGGCAACACCGACGGCAACAGCCGCGCGGGCCAGCGTCTCGACGAAGTGGCGCTCCCCGCCAGACGATCCGCCCTGCCCGCCCGGCTGCTGCACCGAATGGGTGGCATCGAAAATCACCGGGGCGCCGATCTCGGCCATGACAGGCAGCGCCCGCATATCCGACACCAGCGTGTTGTAGCCGAAAGAAGCGCCGCGCTCGGTGGTCAGCACATTGGCATTGCCCGAGCCGGTGATCTTGGCGACGACGTTCTTCATGTCCCAGGGCGCGAGGAATTGCCCCTTCTTCACATTGATGACCTTGCCCGTCCTCGCGGCTGCGACCAGCATATCGGTCTGGCGCGACAGGAAGGCCGGAATCTGCAGCACGTCGACATGCGGCGCCACGATCGCGCACTGTTCCTCGGTGTGGACATCGGTCAGCACGGGAAGCGAGAATTCCTTGCGCAACTCGTCGAAGACGGGAAGCGCGGCATCCATGCCGGCACCCCGCGTCGCCGACAGCGAGGTGCGATTGGCCTTGTCGTAACTCGTCTTGTAGACGAGGCCGATGCCGAGCCTGCCGGTCAGCTCCTTCAGCGTGCCGGCCATGTCGAAGGCATGCTGGCGCGATTCGAACTGGCAAGGGCCGGCGATCAGCGCCAGGGGTCCCGCATTGTCGAAGACGACGTTGCCGACGGTTACCGACGAATTGGGCGCCAGGGGGTTGCTCATGGGATCTCCCGAAAGATGAAAGCCGCGCCCTGCCCGGATGCCGGCCGCACGATGATGTCATTGCCCGACATATCGTGCTGGACGGCATTGGCCGCAAGCAGGCCTGCGGTGGCGCCAATGTCGCGGATCGAAAAAACCACGGCGGCGAAGTGCAATTCTGATGGCGTACCGGCCGGTATGCCGAAGCGCGCCGTGAAAGCGGCGGCCTCCAGCACGGTCAAGGCCGCGTTCGGCAGATGAAAGACGCCGTCGTGCGCATCGGCGGCCTGATCATTGACCGCCACTGAAATCAGCCGATGCTGCTCGGCGGAAGCGCTGCTGATTGCAACCACCTCGACAATTCCGTCGACCCCATTGGGGTGAGCCTGCAAGGCTCCTCGGTCTACTCTCGGCGCGTTGATGCGCTGACAGGCAAAAAGAAATGCGTCCGTTTGGCCGGGAGCCGCGGCAAAGGCGAGCTTGAATGACGCCGTATCGCTTTTGCCCGCCGTGTCGGTGAAGGCTCGGGAGAAGCTCAGCTTGTCTCCCGCCGACAGACCCGCTTCGACATAGCGTTCATGGTCGTCATCGGCATTGTCCGTGCCAAGCACCACCGCGGAAAATCCCTCGTTGCCACGACTTTCGCGATAGAGGCGATCGCGCGCAACGAAGACATTGCCCTCGGCAGCCGCCTCTGTCGCAGCCTGTTCACGGCCGATCGCAAGCGGCTCCAGATAGGTGCCATCGGCGAGGAAAACGCAGCAGTTTTCCGTGCCAAACGGATGGATGCCGGTCGGAGCGACGACGAAGCCAAGGGCGTTGAGCCGGGCACGCGCCACATCGAGGCTCTGCGTCGGCAGAACCAGATGATCGAGCGGATGAATGCCTGACGAGGTCATGGAAGCGCGATGTGCATCATTCGGAAGATCGGTTCAAGACTTGATCGCAATGCCGCCGGCGGCGGCCCCGCAACAACCACCTGAAACAGTCGTGGACTTTCCCTTCCGCCGCAACTGGACTTGACATGAGGCTATCCCGGCACGGGATCAGCTTCCAGCCACGACATCAGCGGAATAGCGCAGCTCGCGCAATGGTTTGACCTTGCTGGTGGTCTGCGCATAGAGCGGATGCGACTTGTAGGCTGCCAGCGCCGCGTCATCGGCAAATTCCGCGTAGACGACGACATCCACTTCATCCGACAGCGGGTCGACCTTGGTGTTCAACGTGACCTCGAAGAGACTGGAATGAGGAATGTCCCCAAGCGCCAGCAGTCCGGTGCGAACTGCTTCCACATCTTCCTTGCGGCGCGCGCTGAAGAAAACGATATGCCGGATCAATCCCGCCTCCTCGATCTGAAATGTCGGTGTCTTTTGTGACGGCGGTCTCTTTGCGTCAACCGGTCATGGCGCCACGCGTCCTTGCGACGCGCCTCGATCGGGCTGGACCTCGTCTCACACCGGTGAGCACCTCAAATGAGGCGCCAGGCTGCTATCTCAAGAGGGGATATCAGGCTTTTCCGGTGACGTAGCGCACGACATGGGAGAGTTCCCTGACCGTGACGTCGAGATACCGGCCCTGATTGTAGAGACCGTCCCAGATCAGGAAGAACGCGATGGCGGCAATGACAATCACATAACGCATGGCTAAAGCTATCGCACTAGCGCCGCGGCTGCCATAGACGTTTTCGATTTTGGGCAGCAGCCTGCCGCAAGGCGGCGGATGCCAGCCGCCCGCGTGGCACAGTCCAGCTCTTGGCATGCCTCTTGAAGTTCCGCCTCATGGCGTGGAAGATTGGCGCAGGCATTCATCGGGAAGCGCTGAAGCTCTGGCTAAGGGGCGCGCGCTTCGTTCGAGCCCGCCTGTCGCCGGATCCGCAAGCTACCGGGACCAGGCAATGGCGTTCGAACCCGGCGGATGAACCAAGAGAACCGCGGCTCGGCGATCGCGCCGGCACCACGGAGATCCAGGGGCTTGGAATGACACACGGGGAACATCATGGCATAGCACCGGGCGACGCGGTCAGGCTCGACGAGTTCAATTTCGCCGAGATCGTCAAGGGCCTGCCGGCCAAGGCGCGCATGGTGCTGTCGGCGGCGATGAACCTGCCGCGCGGCTCGCTGAAAGTCTGGATGCCGGACGGCCGCGCCGTTCTCGTCGGCGGAAAGGCGCCGGGGCCCGATGCCGAACTGGTGCTCAAGAACTGGCGCCTGCCGGGCCGCGCCTTTTCCGGCGGCACAATTGGTGTTGCCGAATCCTATATGGACGGCGATTGGGAAAGCCCTGACGTCACCAGCTTCCTGGAATTATTCGTGGTCAACTCCGCCTTCGGTGAGAGGGTTGCCGGCGGCGCCAGCTGGCTCATCAACACAGTCCAGCGCATCCGTCACTGGTTCAACGAGAACACACGCGCGGGATCGAAGCGCAATATCTCCGCGCACTACGATCTCGGCAACGCCTTCTACAAGGAATGGCTTGACCCGAGCATGACCTATTCCTCGGCGCTTTACGCGAATGGCGTCAACGATCTCGAGAGCGCCCAGGCCGCCAAATACCAGGCGCTGGCCAGGGATACCGGCATAGGCGGGAAGGATCATGTGCTGGAGATAGGCTGCGGCTGGGGCGGCTTTGCCGAATTCGCGGCACGCGAAATCGGTTGCCGGGTTACCGGATTGACCATCAGCCGCGAGCAGCACGACTTCGCCAAGGCGCGCATCGCCAAGGCCGGCCTTGACGAAAAGGTCGACATCAAGTTGCAGGATTACCGCGACGAAACGGGCACCTACGATCGCATCGCCTCGATCGAGATGTTCGAGGCGGTCGGCGAGAAATACTGGCCGGTGTTCTTCTCCAAGATGAAGGACTGCCTGAAGCCCGGCGGCATGGCTGGACTGCAGATCATCACCATCAACGAAGCCGCCTACGACACCTATCGCGCAAGGCCGGATTTCATCCAGCGCTACGTCTTCCCGGGCGGCATGCTGCCGACGCCGTCCATCTTGAAATCACTTGGCGCCGCGCACGGCCTTGCTCATCTGCGCGAACGCGTTTTCCCCGAAGACTATGCCCGTACACTTGCCGAATGGCGCCAGCGTTTTCGAGGGTCCTGGGAGAAAATCGTACCGCTCGGTTTCGACGATCGTTTCAAGAAACTCTGGGAGTTCTACCTGCACTATTGCGAAGCCGGCTTCCGAGCCAGCTACATCGATGTGCGCCAGGTGGTCTACAAGGCGTAGCTGGGTACGCACGTCGACTTCCTTTTGCGGGCGGCATTTCCATCGATGCGCTGGATCTTGTCATGCCGGGCGATTCGTGCCGCCGGCCTCCAAGGCTGACCGCATCCAGCTTTGACAGCTGATCAGAGAAGGATGCGATATCGGGCAAAGCCAGCTTCGCCCTCGCCGGCAGGTTCGATCTTCAGCGACTTCACATCGGCGATGACGTCCTTTGCCTTGACGCCGGTGTCGAAGACGACGCTGGTTCCCGGCAACGGCGCAAACGACCAGTTGTCGTCGGCCGACGGGTTGATGGTGTCCTGGCTGACGATGTAGCGGACGATGACGTCCCGGTTGGTGTCCGGCGCCTCGTAGATGATCTTCGCGGCATTGATGTCGGGGAAATTGCCACCGCCGCCAGCCCGGTAATTGTTGGTCGCGACGACGAATTTCGCTGCCGGATCAATCGGTTTTCCGTCGAACATAAGCTCAACAATGCGATTGGAACCGGCATTGGCGATGCCGCCCTTGGCATCGTATTTCGGCGGCTGCGACAGATCTATCCTGTAGGTGACGCCGTCGATGACGTCGAAATTGTAGGACGGAAAATCAGTGTTGATCAGGACCTGGTCAGCCTTCCCCGCCTCGATCTTGTTGAAGATGCCGGCCGACATTTCCAGCCATTCCTTGACCTGAGCCCCGGTGATTTCCACGGCGCGCACCGTGTTGGGATAGAGGTAGAGGTCGGCGACGTTCTTGATGGCGATGTCGCCCGCCGGCACATCGGTATAGTAATCGGCGCCGTTGCGTCCACCGGCTTTGAACGGGGCCGCCGCCGACAGCAACGGCACGTCCTTCCACTGTGTGCTTTTCAATATGTCCTTCAGGTACCAGGTTTGCGCCTGGCTGACGACCTGCACCGACGGGTCGTCAGCGACCAGCGCGAAATAGGAATAGAGCGGCGCGGACGTCTTGCCGACAGGGCGGCGCACATAGGCGAGCGTCGCCTGGTGGTCCTGCTCGAGAGCGGCGATGATGCGCTTGTCGTCCGGGACGGTCGGCTTGTTCTTGTTGTCGACACGCTCGAAGATCGGCCGTGCCTCCGATGTCGCCGAGACCACTTTCCACTTCGACCCGTCGCGCTCCAGCATCAGGTCGATCAGGCCCATATGTGAGCCCCAGAACCCGCCCATGACGGCGGGCTTGCCTTGCAGCGTCCCCTTCTGTGCGTCGACGCCCTCGAGCGCCTGGAAATCTTTCTTGCCGGGGAAGACCAGATGCTGGTGGCCGGTGAAGACCGCGTCGATGCCTTCGACGCCGGCGACGAAGAACGAGGCATTCTCCATCATGTCACCCTGCTTGACGTCGATGCCGGAATGCGAGAGCGCGATGACGATGTCGGCGCCCTCCTCCTTCATCCGCGGCACCCACGCCCTCGCCGCTTCGACAATGTCGCGTGTCTTGACGTTGCCTTCGAGGTTCTTGAGGTCCCAGACCATGATCTGCGGCGGCACGAAACCGATGATGCCGACCCTGATCGGCTGTTCCGAGCCTGACCCGTCCTTGATCTTCTTGTCCAGGATTACGTAAGGCTTGAGGTAGAGCTTGTCGTCGCGCGGGTTGGCGGCAAGCTCGGTACCCCGGATCAGGTTGGCGCAGACGAACGGGAAATTGGCGCCGGCCAGCACCTTGTCCAAAAAGGACAGGCCATAGTTGAATTCGTGATTGCCCAGTGTCGAACACTCGTAGCCGAGCAGGTTCATGCCTTTCATGATCGGATGGAGATCGCCCTCCTTCAGGCCCTTCTCATAGGCGATGTAGTCGCCCATCGGGTTGCCCTGCAAAAGGTCGCCATTGTCGATCAGCATCGAATTGGCGGCTTCCTTGCGCACCGCGTCGATGAGGGAGGCCGTGCGCGACAGGCCCATCGTGTCATTGGCTTTGTCGGCGTAGTAGTCATAAGGCAGCACGTTCACATGGATATCGGTGGTTTCCATGATCCTTAGATGCGCCTGGTTGGCCTGCGCCCGGGCGGAGAAGGGATGAAGCACGATCAGCGCCCCTGTGGCGGCGGCCCCGGCTAGGAGACCACGGCGAGAGACGGGATGGAGCAGTTGCGACATGTTTTCTCCTTCTTCAACGACCTGACGAGTCCTGCCCCGAAGCGAACTTCGCGCTGAAATCAGCTCAAGTCCACTCAAGAAGTCGCGCGCATCGGCACGCCAATCCATCAGCAACAGATGACGGCCGGATGAAAGGCGCGGTGAAGAAAGTCAGGTCCTGTCGTCGTCGCCCTGGGTGATCAGCCGGGCGCTGCGCTGGCCTGTGACGTAGATCCATAGCCAGCTCAGCGAAACCGCAAGCCGGTTGCGAAAACCGATCAGGAAATAGATATGTGCAATGCCCCAAAGCCACCACGCAAGCCAACCGGTGAGCTTGATCCAGCCGAAATCAATGGCGGCGGCGCGCTTGCCGATCGTCGCCAGATCGCCGGCGTGCTTGTAGTGGAAAGGCCGCGGGCTGGTGTCGCCGGCAAGCCTGGCCTTGACGGTCGCGGCAACATGCCGTCCCTCCTGCTTGGCGGAAGGCGCGACGCCGGGCACGGGCCGCCCGTCGGGCCGCAGCACGTGGGCGGCGTCGCCGATGACAAAAATCTCCGGGCTGCCGGGCACGCTGAGATCAGGCTCGACCAACACCCTGCCCGCCCGATCCGCCTTCGCTTCCAGCCATTCGGCGGCTGGCGAAGCGGCAACGCCGGCTGCCCACAGGATCGTGCGGGCCGGCAGAATCGTGTCGCCAAAAACCACGCCGTCGGCATCGCAGCGCGTAACGGCCCGGCCGAGCTCGACCGAAACGCCAAGCCGTTCCAGCGCCTTCCGAGCGTAGTCGGAGAGCTTTGGCGCGAAATTGGCCAGAATGCGGTCGCCGGCCTCGATCAGCACCACCCGCGTCTGGCGCGTATCGATGTTGCGGAATTCGCCGCGCAGCGTGTCATGTGCCAGTTCGGCAATGGTTCCGGCGAGTTCGACCCCGGTCGGCCCGCCGCCGACGATGACAATGGTCAGCAGCGCTTGGCGCCTGGCAGGGTCAGATTCCCGCTCCGCCTGCTCGAAGGCCAGAAGAATGCGGCGCCGAATGGTGGTGGCATCCTCCAAAGTCTTCAGGCCCGGCGCGAAAGGCTCCCATTCGTCATGGCCGAAATAGGCATGGCGCGCGCCGGTGGCGAGCACCAGCGTGTCGTAGGCGACGGCGCTGCCGTCGTCGAGCAGAACGCGTTTGCCGGACCGGTCGACATCCGTGACATTGGCGAGCAGTGTCGTCACATCCTTGCGCTTGCGCAGGAGATGGCGGATCGGCCAGGCAACCTCCGAGGTTGCCAGCGCCGTGGTTGCCACCTGATAGAGCAGCGGCTGGAACAGATGATGGTTGCGCTTGTCGATCATGGTAATGCGCACCGGTGCACCGGCCAGTGCGCGGGTGAATTCGAGACCGCCGAACCCGGCACCGACGACGACGACATGATGTCTGGCATCGCTCATTTGATTCACCCCTGATGGGCAAGATTGCCTGCCCTAGATGTAGGTATCTTGTGCAATGCAACAATGGCAGGACAGTGCTTGAGACTCGTCGTTCCATGTCGTGAATGCACATGTTCTATCGTATCGCGAGGTATAGCGTCATCGAACATGAGATGAGGTGAGGCATGGCTAACGATCATGACAACCAGGGCCCGGCGCAATACTCTTCGCCGCCCTGCTTCATGCACGAGCTCGACCCTGCGTTCCAGGCACCACTCAGCGACTGGACCGACGTGCGGCGTTGGCGCAAAGCCGAGCGCGAAAGGCTAATCGCCGCCCGGCTTGAAGTTTCCGCCGACGCCCGAACAGCAATGTCGCAACGCATCGCCGGCGGGCTGGATGCACTTGTCGGCGAGATCGCGGGCCGCATGGTCAGCCTTTACTGGCCGTTTCGCGGCGAGCCGGATCTGCGGCCCTGGATGGCGTCCGTCAATGAGCGTGGCGGTCGCACCGCGCTGCCCATCGTTGTCGAGAAAGGGCAACCGCTGATCTTCCGCGCCTACAAACCGGGCGACCGGTTGGAAAAGGGCGTCTGGAACATCCCGATTCCGGCAGAGGGTGATCCGGTGCTGCCGGACATCGTCATCTCGCCCATTGTCGGCATTGATCCGGCAAGCTATCGCCTGGGCTATGGCGGCGGCTTCTTCGACCGTACGCTGGCCGCCATGCCGTTCAAGCCGCTGGTCATCGGTGTCGGCTACGAATTGCAGCGCATCGCCACCATTTATCCGCAGCCGCACGACATCCCGATGGATCGGATCGTGACGGAGGCGGCCACGGTATAGGGCTCTAGGCCATCTCCGGCTTCAGACCCATTGCCGTCCGGTCGACGATTTCGCGCAGGGCGAAGGACGAATTGATCTTCGTCACATGCGGCATCGCCGACAGCCATTCCTTGTGGATGCGCTCGTAGTCGACGAGATCCTTGGCCGCGATCCTCAGGATATAGTCGTACTCGCCCGACATCAGGTGGCACGACAGCACGTTGGGGCAGCGTTTGATCGCCGCCTCGAAATCCGACAGCGTCTTTTCGAACTGGCCGGAGAGCGATATGTGAACGATCGCCGTCATCTGGTGGCCAAGGGCCGCGTTGGACAGCCGGGCGTGATAGCCGCGGATGGTTCCGGACTTCTCCAAATTGTCGAGCCGCCGCGAGCAGGCCGACTGCGACAGGCCAACCTTCTCGGCAAGGGCCGCGTTCGGCATCCGCCCGTCCTTCTGCAAAGTCTCAAGAATGGCGATATCAATCCTGTCGAGCGGCATTTTTCGTGATTCCTGCGAAAATCCGTTTATTTTTTGCAACGAATATCGAAACTGGCCCGTCCACGCAAGCGCATTCGCAAACACCTGCACGCCGATTCATGGTTCACTCCAGCACTACAGGGAGTGAGCCCAAAAGGGCCCGGATCAGGAGAAGAAAATGCGCATCGGCTGCCCCAAGGAAATCAAGAACCACGAATACCGTGTCGGCCTGACGCCGGGCTCGGTTCGCGAATATGTCGCCCATGGCCATGAAGTGCTGGTCGAGACCGGCGCGGGAGCCGGCATCGGCGCCGATGACAATGCCTACCGCGCTGCCGGCGCCGTCATCGCCAAGACGGCCGCCGACGTGTTCGCCAAGTCGGACATGATCGTGAAGGTCAAGGAGCCGCAGCCCAATGAATGGGCACAGCTGCGCGAAGGCCAGATCCTGTACACCTATCTCCATTTGGCTCCGGATCCGGAGCAGACCAAGGGCCTGCTCGCCTCGGGCGTGACGGCGATCGCCTACGAAACCGTGACCGACGATCGTGGCGGCCTGCCGCTGCTGGCCCCGATGTCGGAAGTCGCCGGCCGCTTGTCGATCCAGGCCGGCGCCACGGCGCTGCAGAAGGCCAATGGCGGCCGCGGCGTGCTGCTCGGCGGCGTACCCGGCGTGCTGCCGGGCAAGGTCACCGTGCTTGGCGGCGGCGTCGTTGGCCTGCACGCGGCCCGTATGGCCGCCGGCCTTGGCGCCGATGTCACCATCATCGACCGCTCGATCCCGCGCCTGCGCCAGCTTGACGACCTCTTCGCCGGCCGGGTCCACACCCGTTACTCGACCGTCGAGGCGCTCGAGGAAGAATGCTTCTCGGCCGACATCGTCGTCGGCGCCGTGCTCATCCCGGGCGCCGCCGCACCGAAGCTCGTCAGCCGCGAAATGCTGTCCGGCATGAAGAAGGGCTCGGTACTGGTCGATGTCGCCATCGACCAGGGCGGCTGCTTCGAGACCTCGCACGCCACCACCCATGCCGAGCCCACCTACGAGGTCGACGGCGTGATCCACTACTGCGTTGCCAACATGCCAGGTGCCGTGCCGGTCACCTCGGCCCACGCGCTCAACAACGCGACGCTGCACTATGGTCTGCAACTCGCGGACAAGGGCCTGAAGGCTCTGGTCGATGACCATCACCTGCGCAACGGCCTGAATGTCCACAAGGGCAAGATCACCAACCGCGCGGTCGCCGAAGCGCTCGGCTACGAACTGGTCGAGCCGAAAGCAGTGCTGGCGGCTTAATATACCCGGAAAAAGTCAACTCACACTCTTGCCCGCCGGTTCACTCCGGCGGGCTTTTTGCTTTGGGCAATGATGCGCCAAACCCGCTTCCCAGAGGACCATCGAAGCGTGTGCCGTAAGGGCACTTTACCCCCCTATTGTTGCATTTTTGTCATACCCTTCTTGGCCGACTCCCTGCTAGGAACATCTTGGGCTTATTGATTAGGGGTACGGGCTATGTTTCTTCGCGTTTCAGCGAAATCTATTCTTCTTAGTGCAGTATCGGCGGTGGCAATTATGTCGGTCGCGCATGCCGCTGATGTTGTGCAACCGGTCGAGGCATCCGGTTTTAACTGGAGTGGCGTTTATGTTGGCTTCGGTATCGGCGCCGGAGCCAACTCGCACAAGCTCAGCAGCGATCTCATCCCCGGTCTGTCTTTGGATGGCATCGGCGGTGAAGGGGTCTACGGCGAACTTACCGCTGGTTACGACTATATGGTGTCGCCCCGCTTCCTTCTGGGTGGGCTTGTCGATGTCCATGTTGGCAACATTGAAACGTCGCTGGATGTCGGCCCTTTCGACGCGTCTATTCAGGAGACATACGGCTTCGATGCCGGTTTGCGTGCTGGTTACCTGATCACGCCGACTACGCTGGGCTACGTCATGGGCGGCTATTCCTGGCAGAAGTACAAGCTCGATACCAATGCCGGTTTCGGCTTCGATTGGGACCAGAGCGGATATTTCGTCGGGGGTGGTCTCGAAACCGCGATCAACAGCAACTGGACGATCAAAACAGAATACCGCTACACCCGCTTCGGCACCAAGGACGATCTCCTTTCCGAAGCTGGCATTCCTTCGCCGGACGGCGCACTCAATCTCGACACGTCGCGTCACACATTCCAGGTTGCCGCCAGCTATCGCTTCGGTGCGCAGAACGGAGCCGCCGCTTCGTTTGAAACACCCGCCTACAACTGGACCGGCTTCTATATCGGTGGTGGCTTGGGCGCCGGCGCATCGGTGCACCAGCTCGAAATCCCGCCGCTTCTCGGTGCCAAGTTCAACGGTCTTGGTGGTGAAGGCGTGCTTGGCGAGTTGAACGTCGGCTATGATCATGACTTCGGCAGCTGGGTTGCGGGTGTCATGGTCGATGCTCGTTATTCGGGCATGACCAGCCAGCTCGACATCCCAGGCGGCTCGATCAATCTGGATACGGACTACGGCTTCGATGTGCTGGGCCGCGTCGGCATGAAGATGAACGAATCGACCCTTGCCTATGCACTGGCTGGCTATAGCTGGCAGCATTTCGATCTGAACGCTTCCGATCCGGTCGGTGATATCATCGACTGGGGTTCCAGCGGCTTCTCAGTCGGTGGTGGCCTGGAAACGGCAGTGTCGAGCAACGTCACGCTCGGTCTGGAATACCGCTATTCGCAGTTTGCCGAGAAGGATTTCTCGTCGGATCTCGGCCTCCCCGACGACTCCATCACTTCCAAGGCTTCCTTCCATACCGTGCGTATCGGCGCGAAGTACAAGTTCAACTAAGCCCCCTCCAGGCAAACAGTCGAAGCCCGTCGGCCATGCCGGCGGGCTTTTTTGCGGCGAAAGACGTTAGGGCCGAACGCGGGCAACAAAAAAGCGGAGCCAAAGCCCCGCTTCCTCGATATCGAGATTGCCGCCGGTTCATCCGCGGTCGGCCAATCGATCGACACTGGCTTTCTAGCGCGTCTATGCGACAGCAGTGCGACAGAGACTTTCTGCCGCCAATCCCTTGATCTTATGCGCGCTCGATGCGGCACTGATAGCAATTGTTGCGCGCCGAGCGGACATGCACATAGGCAATGTCCTCACGCTCCAACAAAGTCTCGGCTCGTGCGGCAATTGCTCCGGTCGGGATGATGCCACCGCTGCCGTAGACGATGCGATCATCGCCGCCATAGCCGCGCACGATATAGTCCGGGCTGTCGAGGATCTCCGGCGGCTCCCTTGTCCCGACGGCACGCTCGCATTCCTGGGCATGCAGGAAGATCGGCCCGGTTTCTGCATAGGGCTGAGGGTCTGGAAATGGCCGGTAGGCGAGGATGAGATAGACATCGCCGGCGGCGATATTCCTGAGACAATGACGGCAAGGCATCCCGTCGCCGTCAGAGATTTTCCGCTCGGGCGTACGGCCATAGGCATCGGGGCCGCCGCGCTGCAGCGCCCTGACATTTTCGGTCGGCAGAGCTGTGAATTGGATGGTCGTCGTAAGATCTCCGGTACTGGCGACCGGAAACTATGCGCTCGCCGCCGTGCTTCCCACCCGATTCCTGCCAAGCGTGCATGAGCCGATCCGATGTCGGATCCTCCCTTCGAGCTCCGGGAGGGCTACCGAAATCGTTAATCGGCTAATCAGTTCGACAATCCGTTGATGAATCATCGAAGCGGCGGCGGATTCCGGCTGAACTTACGGCCGCATGACGCTGGCCGAGCGCTCGGCGAAAGGCAGGGGATGCACGACTTCCTTCTTCTGCGCCACCGGCGTGAAACCGAGCTTCTGGTAGAGCGGTAGCGCGGCCGGGTGGTCGAGCGTGCAGGTCTGCACCGTCACCCTTTTCGGCCCATACGACCATGCCGCGGCAATCGCCGAACCAAGGAACCAGCGACCGATGCCTTGACCGGTGGCATGTTCCATCATGCCGAAATAGGCGAGTTCGACTTCCTCGGGCAGATGCGGCTTGAGATCGAAGAAGCCGGCAGGCGCACCGTCGAGATAGAGCACCCTGATGTCGCGATCCTCGCGGTGGATTCCGGCTGACAGCTCATCGTCATTCAGCCTCAGAACATTCACCCAGTGCCATTTGCGTCCCACCCGGTCCATCAGGTAGCGATAGAAATGCAAGGGAATGTCCCTGGTTTTCAGCAGCGCGACCTGGCGGTTGTAGGGTACCGGTGGCGAGACGGGCGGTGGGGCATGCATTTCGAGAAAAGTCACCGTGACCTCAATGTCCTGCAGCACGCCGTTTTCCATCAATTCATTCCTTGCCGGTCGTTGCTGGGCCAGTCGTTGCTGGGCCGGTCGTTGTAGGGCCGGTGGTCGCTGGGCCGGTCACGACTGGTGTATCGGACAATCCGCCCCACTCGGTCCATGAGCCGTCATAAAGCCTGTTGTCGGTATGGCCAAGCGTTTCCAGCGCCAGCGTGACCACCGCGGCGGTGACGCCGGAGCCGCAGGATGTGACCACGGGCTTGGATAGGTCGATACCGGCGTCCTCTATCACCTTGCGCAAACGGTCCTTCGGCAGCAGCCTGCCGTTTTCCGACAATGCGGAGTACGGCACATTGCGCGCGCCCGGCATGTGGCCGGAGCGGATGCCAGCGCGGGGCTCGGGTTCGCTACCCGTGAAGCGGCCCGGCCCACGGGCATCGGCAATCTGGCCTGCCTTTGTATCGACAATCCGGCGCATATCGGCCAGACCGACGACGCGACTGGCGTCGAAATCGGCATGAAAGACGCTTGGCGCGATCTTCGTCGGCTCGGCCGTTGCCGGCCGGCCGGTCGCCTTCCAGCGGTCGAAGCCGCCGTCCAGAATATAGGTCTGGAAGACACCCATGGTCCGGAACATCCACCATGCCCGCGGTGCGGAGAAAAAGCCCGGGCCATCATAGACGACGATGGTGTCATCGGCCGAAACGCCCATCGCGCCGACATATTGGGCGAAATGCTGCGGGGATGGCAGTGTATGCGGCAAGGCAGCGTCAGGATCCGAAACCGCGTCCTGGTCCAGGAAACGGGCGCCAGGAATGTGAGCCGCATCATACTCGGCGCGCGCGTCGCGCCTTTGTGCAGGCAGATACCAGGAGGCGTCAATGATCGTCAGGCCCGGCTGGCCGAGACGTTCCTGCAGCCAGTCCGCATCGACGGTAAAAGGACTGTCTTCGGCCATTCTTTTCTCCTGCCGCCTTTTGATGGTGTCTGTCTGTTCAGTTCGCCGGCATCGGGCCGAAGCGGATGCGGAAGCGCCTGTTCTCCCGGCCCTTCTTTTCGATCTTGCCGATGTGGATTTCGCCGATTTCGCCGGTGCTCCTCACATGGGTGCCGCCGCAGGGCTGGCTGTCCACCGAGGCATTGTCACCGATGCAGACCAGACGGATCTTGCCGGTGCCAACAGGCGGTCGGACGTTCTTGGACTTCACCAAGCCAGGATTCGCGGCCAATTCCTCGTCGCTGATCAGCCTGGTGAAGATGGGATGATCCGCCCGCACCAGATCCATCATGCCGGCGGTCACCTCTTCCTTGGTGAAGCTGGCGTCTGGAATGTCAAAATCGACACGGCTGTCGTCCTCGGAAACCGCCGCCCCGGTGATCGGGAACGGGCAGACAACGGTGAGCAGGTGGCAAGCCGCGTGCATGCGCATCAGCAGATGCCGGCGCTCCCAGTCGATGGCGAGCTTCACCGTCTCGCCCACCTCCGGCAAGGCCTGCTTCGGTGACGGCACATGGATGATCTCGTCCTTGGTCTCGCCAGTGATCGTGGCGGCAATTGCGACGCGGCTGCCGTCGGCACGCTCCAACGTGCCGCTATCGCCCGGCTGGCCGCCGGAAGTGGCATAGAAGATCGTCCGGTCGAGGATGATGCCGCCGCGCTCATTGATGGCGACGACCGTGGCATCCGCCGTGCGGAGATAGGCGTCGTCGCGAAACAGCGCTTCGGTCCGGTGCGCCATCACGTGACCTTCTCGAAGGGCACTGAAATCTTGCTCTGCAATTCCATCCAGCCTGGTACCGGCAGTTGCTTTTCGCGCAGGAATTCGGGGTTGAATAGCTTCGACTGGTAGCGCGTCCCGTAGTCGCAAAGGATCGTCACGATGGTGTGGCCCGGACCCAATTCCGCAGCCAGCCGCATCGCGCCGGCGATGTTGATGCCGGTCGAGCCGCCGACGCACAGGCCTTCCTCCTGGATCAGGTCAAAGACGATCGGCAGCGCGTCCTCATCCCTGATCTGGTAGGAGAAGTCAGGCGTGAAGCCTTCGAGGTTGGCGGTGATGCGCCCCTGCCCGATGCCTTCGGTAATCGAACTGCCTTCTGACTTCAGCTCGCCGCTGGTGTAGAAACTGTAGAGCGCGGCGCCGAGAGGGTCGGCGAGCGCGATCTTGACGTTCTTGCTCTTGGCCTTCAATCCGAGCCCGACACCGGCCAGCGTTCCGCCCGACCCCACCGCCGAGACAAAACCGTCGACCTTGCCGCCGGTCTGGGCCCAGATTTCCTCGGCCGTGGTGCGGATATGGCCATCGCGGTTGGCGACATTGTCGAACTGGTTGGCCCAGATCGCGCCGTTCGGTTCGCTCCTGGCCATCTGCTCCGCCAGCCGTCCCGACAGTTTTACGTAGTTGTTGGGATTCCTGTAAGGCACGGCCGGCACTTCGATCAGCTCGGCGCCGAGCAGCCTGATCGTGTCCTTCTTTTCCTGACTCTGCGTATCCGGAATGACGATGACAGTGCGATAGCCCAGCGCCTTGGCGACGAGCGTCAGCCCGATGCCGGTGTTGCCGGCGGTTCCCTCGACGATGACACCGCCCGGCTGCAACAGGCCGCGTTGTTCGGCATCACGGATGATGAACAGGCCGGCGCGATCCTTAACCGACTGCCCCGGATTCATGAACTCGGCCTTGCCCAGGATCTCGCAGCCGGTTTCTTCGGAAGCCTTGTTGAGGCGGATCAGGGGCGTGTTGCCGATCGCGTCGATCACTGAACGGGGCATTCGGGATTCCTTGTATGCGTGCGCCGAAACCCTAGAAACCCAACGCTTCGGTTTCAAGGCAAGAATTCGTCTGGTCCAGTCGCATTTCCGGCGCTGCGGTGTATGGATGTCGCCGGGGACCGGTGGACACCGGACAGTTCATTTGCACCCGGCGTCGAGAAGCACTCTTTTCATTCGATTTCTCCACCGCTAGAGCAAGACATAACAACTCGGCAGGGCGCAGCATGACACTCTATCGGGCCGATCCGAAACACGGCGTAGCCTGGGTCACCGGCGGCAGCAGCGGCATTGGCCGCTCGCTGGCCAGGGATCTGGCGTCACAAGGCTATGCGGTGGCTGTGACAGCGCTGGACGACGATCCGATCGACACGCTCATCGTCGAGACCGCGCAGATGCCGGGCAAGGTCGTGTCCTTTCCCTGCGACGTCACCGACGAGCCGCGCATGGCAAGAACGGTGGCGGCGATCGAGAACGACCTCGGGCCGATCGTGCTCGCCATCTTCAATGCCGGAAATTACATCTCGACACCCGGAGAGTCCCTCGTCGTCAAGGATTTCCGCCGCTCCTTCGAAGTCAACTATTTCGGCATCATCAATGGGCTGGTGCCTGTCGTCGAGCATATGCGGGTGCGCGCGCGTGGGCATGTCGTTCTGGTCGGCTCGGTGACCGCCTATTTCGGCTGGCCGACCACGGCGGCCTATGGCGGTACCAAGGCGGCTATCAACATTCTGGCCGAGTCGCTGAAATATGATTTCGACAAGATGAACATCCGCGTCCAGGTGATTAACCCCGGTTTTGTCGACACGCCATTGACCGAAAAGAACATGCTGCCGATGCCTGGCCTGATGCCGGTCGGCCGCGCGACGCGCCGCATGGTGCGGGGAATCAAATCCGGCGGCTTCGAAGTGACGTTCCCGTACAGAACGAGCTGGCCGTTGAAAATTCTCGGCATGCTGCCAAGGCCGCTATGCCGATGGGTGATCAGCCTGACGACCAGCTGGAAAGCGCGCCCGCTGCATTATGAGCGCAAACCGCCCAACAAATAATGCCCACAGGATTGGTGGCTTGGCCGCCTGAACGGCCGTTGCCTGTTCATGGCCACCACCATAGTTTGAATGTTGTTGCGTGGAGTCTGCGATGGGGCGACGGATCGTGCTTGCTGTGCTGGGCCTGATCGCCGTCCTTGCACTGACCTTCCTACTGGGTCCACGCGTACCCGTCGACACCACGATCCATTTCGATCCTTCCGCCATCGGCGACGACCCACAGGCCTATGTGGCAAAAGTGGAGGCTGCCGTACCCGGTATCCGCGACGGGCTGGAGAAGGAGATCGTCTGGGCCAACCCAATGGTGCACGCAAAGACACCGCTGTCGATCGTCTACATCCACGGCTTTTCCGCATCGAAGGGCGAGATCCGACCCTTGCCCGACGACGTGGCCGACCAGCTCGACGCCAACCTGTTCTACACCCGCCTCACCGGCCACGGGCAGGACGGCGCGGCGATGACGCAAGGCAGCGTCAACGCCTGGATCAACGACTATGAGGAGGCGCTCGCCATCGGCCGGGCAATCGGCGACAAGGTGATCGTCATCTCAACGTCGACCGGCGGCGCGCTGGCGGCCTGGGCAGCGACGCAGCCCGGGGCATCCGAGGGTGTGGCGGCCATTGCATTCATCTCGCCCAATTTCGGCGTGAAAGCATCCGGCGCCGAGATCCTGACCATGCCCTGGGGCAAGCAGATCGCCGAACTCGTCGCCGGCAAGGAACGCAGCTTCGCGCCGCGCAACGCGCTGCATGAGAAATTCTGGACCACCAGATATCCGATCGCCGCGACGATGCCGATGCAGGCGCTGACCGACCTTGCCTATGGCGCGCCGGTGGAGAAGGCGACCATTCCCGCCCTGTTCATCTTCTCGGATATAGACAAGGTCGTGCGACCCGACCGCACGCGTGAGATCGCCGCGCGCTGGGGTGCCGCGCATGAGCTGGTGCCCATCGAAAGCACTGGCGATCCAGACAACCATGTCATTGCCGGCGACGCGCTATCGCCATCCACCACCGCATTCCTGGCGCAACGGATTGCCGTCTGGATCGAAGCGGTGGCGAAGTGAGGTTCGAAGACAAAACGGCGGCTGAAGCAATGTTCAGCCGCCGTTTCATTCGTAGTCGGCACCAGGCAACCGTTAGGAACTGGCCGGTTGCCGCGAGGTTTCGTTAGGCAGCCCGTGCGGCCGGACGCTTGCCGCCGAAGCGGCGCTTGTTGTTGCCCTTGAAGGGTTTTGCACCTTCCGGCTTGCGCTCACCGGCAAAGGCCGGCTTGTCGCCGAAACGCTTCTTGCCGAAGCCGTTGTTCGGCTTCTTCTCGCCGCCCGGCCGCCTGCCGTCGCGACGGCCATTGCGGTCGCGATCGTTGGCAGGTTCGAAGCGCTCGTTCTTTTCCGCAGGATTGCGTGCGGGATCGGGGCTGCCGAGATGGTCGGCAACGATTGGCAGCTTCGTGCGGATGATGCGCTCGACCTGACGCAGCTTGCTGTTCTCCGAAGGATCGCAGAGCGTGATCGCGATGCCATCCATACCGTTGCGGCCGGTGCGGCCGATACGGTGGACATAGCTTTCGGCTTCGTCCGGCAGGTCGAAATTCACGACATGGCTGATGCCGGGCACGTCGATGCCGCGCGCGGCGATGTCGGTCGCGACCAGAATGCGCACCGATCCATCACGGAAATCGTTCAGTGCCTTCTGACGGGCATTCTGCGACTTGTTGCCGTGAATGACGGCGGCCTTGAAGCCGTCGCGCTCGAGGTCCTTGGTCACCCGGTCCGCGCCATGCTTGGTGCGCGAGAAGATGATGACGGACTTCATCGCTTCGTCGGCGAGCATCGTCGACAGAACCTGGCGCTTCTGCTTGGTGCGGGCGAAGACGACGCCCTGGACGATCTCTGCCGCCGCGGTGCTTTGCGGCGAGACCTCGATGCGGACCGGGTTCTTCAGGAGGCCCTTGGCGAGTTCGGCGATCTCGTCCGGCATGGTGGCCGAGAACAGCGCCGTCTGACGATCGGGCGCGGTCGCCTTGGCGATGCGCTTGACATCGTTGATGAAGCCCATGTCGAGCATGCGGTCGCCCTCGTCCAGCACCAGCCATTTGGTGTCGGAGAGGATGAGGTCGCCCTCGCGCACCAGGTCGGTCAACCGGCCGGGCGTGGCGATGAGGATATCGACGCCGGGAGCAACCTTCTTCACCTGGCTGAAGCGCGATACACCGCCCAGCACGAGTGCCGTCGAGACATGCGCGCCCTTGGCGAGGATCTTGATGGTGTCCTCGATTTGCACCGCGAGTTCGCGGGTCGGCGCCAGGATGAGCGCCCGGGTCGTCTTGGCGCGCCGCTTGGTGCCGAGTGCGATGATCTTCGACAGGATCGGCAGCGCGAAGGCAGCGGTCTTGCCGGAGCCGGTCTGGGCGATGCCGAAAATGTCACGGCCTTCCAGCTGCGGCGGGATCGCCTGCATCTGGATCGGCTTCGGTTCGGCGAAGCCGGCATTGTGGGTGGCCTTGAGCAGCGCACCGGTAATTCCCAGCGCCGCGAAACCGGAGAGTTCCGCGGTGTCGTTGCCGGGCAATGTGTTTTCGTTGGTCAAAATAATCTTCTTTCACGCGGCCTCTGGCCGCAAACGTCAATGGCGGCAGGGCGCAACCTGCCGTCGAAAATTTTATATGAAACGACAAGGCGGGCGGACGCGGGCGTCCACTCGGCTGCGCTGTCGTGCCCGCAGGCATCATGCCACGGGGCTTTTTCGCCACTTTGTGATGTATCGGAAGAGGGCCGATATACCGGAAAGAGGGAAAACAGACGCAACCAGTCTCATTTGTCGAGAAGGCCGGAATCTCCCGGCCCAAGCGCCTATGGGCTGCATATGGCTGAGTTCGGCCTGGAATGCAAGGGGCGCAATGTTGCGGTGCAGCAAAAACCAGCCAAAAAGCCGACGCTTGCACTCCCCGACCGGCATCATTACCACAAACGCAGCTTCCGATTTTGGGGATCGAACGATGAAGGACGTGCTGAAGGAACTCGAGCGGCGGCGCGACATCGCCCGCATGGGTGGTGGCCAGGCCCGTATCGATGCGCAGCACAAGAAGGGCAAGCTCACCGCGCGCGAACGCATCGAAGTGTTTCTCGACGAAGGCTCGTTCGAGGAATTCGACATGTATGTCGAGCACCGCTCGACCGATTTCGGCATGGAGAAGACAAAGATCGCCGGCGATGGCGTCGTCACCGGCTGGGGCACGGTCAATGGCCGTCCCGTTTACCTCTTCGCCAAGGATTTCACCGTGTTCGGCGGTTCGCTGTCGGAAGCCCATGCCGAGAAGGTCATCAAGGTGCAGGAGATGGCGCTGCGCAACCGTGCGCCAATCATCGGCCTCTACGATGCCGGCGGGGCGCGTATCCAGGAGGGCGTGGCAGCCCTCGGCGGCTATGCCGAGATCTTTCAGCGCAACGTGCTTGCGTCCGGCGTCATTCCGCAGATTTCGGTCATCATGGGCCCATGCGCCGGCGGTGACGTCTATTCGCCCGCCATGACCGACTTCATCTTCATGGTGCGCGACACCTCCTACATGTTCGTCACCGGACCGGACGTGGTGAAGACCGTAACCAATGAGACGGTGACCGCCGAGAGCCTTGGCGGCGCGTCGGTGCACACGACGAAGTCCTCGATCGCCGACGGCGCCTATGACAATGACGTCGAGGCGCTCCTGCAGATGCGGCGGCTGATCGACCTGTTGCCAGCTTCCAACACGTCGGAGATCCCCGAGATCGAATGCTTCCAGTCGGTCACCGACCATGACATGTCGCTCGACCGGCTGATCCCCGACAACGCCAACAAGCCTTACGACATCAAGGAATTGATCCTGAAGGTCGCCGACGAGGGCGATTTCTTCGAGATCCAGCAGAGTTTTGCCAAGAACATCGTGACCGGTTTCGGCCGGGTCGAAGGCCGGACCGTCGGCTTTGTCGCCAACCAGCCGATGGTGCTGGCCGGCGTGCTCGATTCCGACGCCAGCCGCAAGGCGGCGCGCTTCGTGCGCTTCTGCGACTGTTTTTCTATTCCCATCGTCACCTTCGTCGATGTTCCAGGCTTCTTGCCGGGCACGGCGCAGGAATATGGCGGGCTGATCAAGCACGGCGCCAAGCTGCTTTTCGCCTATGCCGAGGCGACCGTGCCGAAGATCACCGTGATCACCCGCAAGGCCTATGGCGGCGCCTATGATGTGATGGCGTCAAAACATCTGCGCGGCGACATGAACTATGCCTGGCCGACGGCGCAGATCGCCGTCATGGGGGCGAGAGGCGCGGTCGAGATCATCTACCGCAAGGACATCGGCGATGCCGAAAAGATCGCGGCCCATACAAAGGCATACGAAGACCGCTTCCTGTCGCCTTTCGTGGCCGCCGAGCGCGGCTATGTCGATGAGGTGATCATGCCGCATTCGACCCGCCGCCGCATGGCCCGGGCGCTTCGCATGCTGCGCAACAAGGATATGCAGAACCCCTGGAAGAAGCACGACAACATCCCACTGTGAACGGTGTCGAGGTCATCGCTCAAGTGCGGTTGATCAGCGCCCTCCTCTGGCAGCCACCAGTTCGCGCAGCACCGGCACCATCGCCAGCGGCAAATCCTCGGCGATCAACCCCGGCCCGAACCGACTGCCGGCCTCGGCATGGATCCAGACCGCCGCGCAGGCCGCTTCGAAAGCCGGCATGCCTTGGGCAAGCAATCCGGCCGTGACGCCGGACAACACATCGCCCGATCCTGCGGTGGCAAGCCAGGCCGCGCCGTTGGCATTGATCGCTGCCCGGCCGTCGGGAGCGGCGATCACCGTGTCGGCGCCCTTGTAGACGATGACGGCATTGGCGCGCGCTGCCGCCGCGCGTGCCTTGTCCAGCTTGGACGAGACGTCGTCATCGGCGATGTCCGCGAACAGCCTGGCGAATTCGCCTTCGTGCGGTGTCATCACCAGCGCGGGCGCGTCCGGCCTGCGGGCGGCTTCGAACAAGACATCCGGCGCCTCACGAAACGAGGTGATCGCGTCGGCGTCGAAGACAAGGCCGTCAATTCCGGCGGACGCGGCCGCCGGCTTGCCCGACGCGAGTAGCGCAAGTGCGAACGCCCGGGTTTTCTCACCGATGCCAAAGCCGGGTCCGAGCACAAACGCCGATAGCCGGCGCTCCCTGACGAATGCTTCAATGTCGGCAGCATCGTCGGCCTTGCGCAGCATGATCGAGGTCAGGTGCGCGGCATTGACCTGCATGGCGTTGCCCGGCGACAGAACCGTCACCGCCCCTGCCCCGCTTCGGGCAGCGGCTAGCGCTGAGAGCCGCGCGGCGCCTGTGGCGCTCGGCCCGCCGGAAAAGACGCCGACATGACCGCGCTTGTATTTGTGGGCATCGATGGCCGGCACCGGCAATTCGCGCTGCCAAAGCGCTGGTCCGTTCTCGAACGTGCGGGGCTGCAGCGTTGCGATGATCTCCGCCCCGATGCCGATATCGGCAAGCACGATCTCGCCGCATCTTTCCCGGCCCGGCAGCAGCAGATGGCCGGGCTTCTTGCGCGCGAAGGTCACGGTGAGCTCTGCTGAAAACGATGTGCCGAGCACTTTGCCGCTGTCACCGGAAATGCCGGAAGGCAGGTCGACGGCGACAACCGGCAAATGCAGCTTGGCGGCCAGATCGACCGCCCTGGCGGCGTCGCCGGACAGCTGCTTGGACAGCCCTGCCCCATAAAGCGCATCGACCACGATCGAGCGGGGACCGGGATCAAAGTCCGATAGCGGCCGGGGCTTGATGGCGCATTCCGCGGCGGCGAGTGCCGCGTCGCTACCCAGCCTCGGCGGGCCAGACGTCCAGACCGTGGTGGCGACACCGCTGCCGGCCAGAATGCGAGCGACGACATAACCGTCGCCGCCATTGTTGCCTGGGCCGCATAACACATGGACATGCGCCGTCGAGGGATAGCGGCTGAGCACTTC
Source organism: Mesorhizobium sp. BR-1-1-10 (assembly GCF_020165595.1). Taxonomy (NCBI): domain Bacteria; kingdom Pseudomonadati; phylum Pseudomonadota; class Alphaproteobacteria; order Hyphomicrobiales; family Phyllobacteriaceae; genus Mesorhizobium; species Mesorhizobium sp. BR-1-1-10. The sequence continues at coordinate 93,028 of NZ_JAIUIL010000016.1, forward strand.
GGTCGCGACGGCCTGCCCGGCACGGCGCATCAATCCAACGCCGTCGGTTGGACCTGCTGCAATTGTCAGCCGATCCGCCTCGCCCATCTCGGCGGAGGTAAGAAGTTCGTGGCTCATGGATTGCCGATCCGCATTCGATCAAGCATTGTCCAGTTTTCGGCTCGACGCAAACGGGGAGGAGTTGGCGCTGTCATGAGCACGTCGATCGGCGCGAAGATTGCAGGCACCGATCTGCCCGCAGGATGAGCAATTTGCCCGAATATTGGGCAGACATGCACAGTCCTGCCGGGTAGGCTGCAGCCATCTATGCCGCTTCCGATGCAGCGAATGACGCGAATTTGCATATGGGGGTGACATGACTTTGAAATCGTATGACACCGCTTCTGTTCCCTTCGACTGGCACAGTTCGTGCTTGATTGAGGCGCAAGCGGGGGCTCACAACCCGTTTTTTTGGCAGTGGAGGCCACTTTTTACATGAAAAAGATCGAAGCGATCATCAAGCCATTCAAGCTGGACGAAGTGAAGGAAGCGCTTCAGGAGGCCGGACTGCAAGGCATTACCGTGACCGAGGCCAAAGGCTTCGGCCGCCAGAAGGGTCATACCGAACTCTACCGCGGCGCCGAATATGTCGTCGACTTCCTGCCCAAGGTGAAAATCGAGGTCGTGCTCGGCGACGATGCCGTGGAAGGCGCGATCGAGGCTATCCGCAAGGCGGCCCAGACCGGCCGCATCGGCGACGGCAAGATCTTCGTCTCCAACATCGAGGAAGTGGTGCGCATCCGCACCGGCGAAACCGGAATGGACGCGGTTTGATCCGAGCCGGCCATCCTCTAAGAAACGTCATCCATCAAAAAACGTCAGCACACAGGGATTACATGACATGACGACAGCCAAAGACATCATGAAGCAGATCAAGGACAACGACGTGAAATTCGTCGACCTGCGCTTCACCGACCCGAAGGGCAAGCTGCAGCACGTCACCATGGATGTCGTCGAGGTCGAGGAAGACATGTTCGCCGACGGTGTCATGTTCGACGGCTCCTCGATCGCCGGCTGGAAGGCCATCAACGAGTCCGACATGGTGCTGATGCCCGATCCGGACACCGTCCACATGGACCCGTTCTTCGCGCAGTCGACCATGGTCATCCTGTGCGACATTCTCGATCCGGTCTCGGGCGAATCCTACAACCGCGACCCGCGCGGTACCGCCAAGAAGGCCGAGGCCTACATGAAGTCGGAAGGCATCGGCGACACCATCTATGTCGGCCCGGAAGCCGAGTTCTTCGTGTTCGATGACGTGAAATACAAGGCCGATCCCTATAACACCGGCTTCAAGCTCGATTCGACGGAACTGCCGTCGAACGACGACACCGATTACGAGACCGGCAACCTCGGCCACCGCCCGCGCATCAAGGGTGGCTATTTCCCGGTGCCGCCGATCGATTCGGCGCAGGACATGCGCTCCGAGATGCTGACGGTGCTCGCTGAAATGGGGGTTCGCGTCGAAAAGCACCACCACGAGGTGGCAGCCGCCCAGCACGAGCTCGGCATCAAGTTCGACACGCTTGTCCGCAACGCCGACAAGATGCTGATCTACAAGTACGTCGTGCACCAGGTCGCCAATGCCTATGGCAAGACGGCCACCTTCATGCCGAAGCCGATCTTCGGCGACAACGGCTCGGGCATGCACGTTCACCAGTCGATCTGGAAAGGCGGCAAGCCGACTTTCGCCGGCAATGAATATGCCGGTCTTTCGGAGAGCTGCCTGTTCTATATCGGCGGCATCATCAAGCATGCCAAGGCGATCAACGCCTTCACCAACCCGCTGACCAACTCCTACAAGCGCCTGGTGCCGGGCTACGAGGCGCCGGTGCTGCTCGCCTATTCGGCGCGCAACCGTTCGGCTTCCTGCCGCATCCCGTTCGGCAGCTCACCAAAGGCCAAGCGCGTCGAAGTCCGCTTCCCCGATCCGGGCGCGAACCCCTACCTCGCTTTCGCCGCCATGCTGATGGCAGGTCTCGACGGCATCAAGAACAAGATCCATCCGGGACAGCCGATGGACAAGGATCTCTACGACCTGCCGCCGAAGGAACTGAAGAAGATCCCGACCGTCTGCGGTTCGCTGCGCGAAGCGCTCCAGAGCCTCGACAAGGACCGCGGCTTCCTGAAGGCCGGCGGCGTCTTCGACGACGACCAGATCGACAGCTATATCGAGCTCAAGATGGCCGAAGTGATGCGCTTCGAAATGACCCCGCATCCGGTCGAGTACGACATGTACTATTCGGTCTAGGATTCCGCTCGAATAATGTTTCAAGGCCCTTGAAGGTTTTCCCCTTCAAGGGCTTTTTGCTGATCCAAAGGCTCATCTATGGATTGCGTGCGGCCAGCCACGCAACGATGGTCAACTTGCTTTTTTGGGGGACGCAATCAATCGCCAGGAGCGAGCGGCACACTGCCTCAGGCTGCAATGCCCGCTCGTCCGGCGCCCCCGCCAATGCCGTCGTTCACGAAACCCCCGCCCCGTTCGAACAGCATCGCTTGGCGTAACCCCAAGGCCACGAATACGCATGCCGCGGCGTAGCCTGTCAACGCCGCCACACGGAGGCATAAATCGCCGATTTCAATGTATGAACAGTGGCTTATATAAAGGACCGCCGCGTACGAACCGAGCTGAAACAGGCTGTTTTCCGGGCTTTTTCAATGAAAACTTGGAACCGCACGAGACGAGTAGCGGCAAGGAGCGTCAGCCAAAGCCGCTCGTTTTGGTGAAACCGCTCGTTGTTTTTCAACCTGACTTTTTTTGGGGGAATTCGCCGCTCCGGGGCAGTCGGTGACGACGCTGACCGCGCGTGGCGTCATGTCGGGTCGGTAAAAAGAAAGGCCCGGGCGCTTCCGCCCAGGCCTGTCTGCAAGAACATCCATCTGCCGCGCATTGAAGCGCCCGCAAAACGGATCAGGCGGCGGCCGAAATCTCTGCGCTCGCCGGCACCGAAGCGATCGTCTTCAGGATCTGCGAGGCGATCTGGTAGGGGTCGCCCTGCGAGTTCGGACGGCGGTCCTCCAGATAGCCCTTGTAATCGTTCTTGACGAACGAATGCGGGACGCGGATCGAGGCGCCGCGATCGGCGATGCCATAGCTGAACCTGTTCCACGGCGCGGTCTCGTGCTTGCCGGTCAGACGTTTGTCGTTGTCCGGGCCGTAGACGGCGATGTGGTCCATCAGGTTCTTGTCGAAAGCCGCCATCAGCGCTTCGAAATAGGCCTTGCCGCCGACTTCACGCATATAGGTGGTCGAGAAATTGGCATGCATGCCCGAGCCGTTCCAGTCGGTGTCGCCGAGGGGCTTGCAGTGGTATTCGATGTCGATGCCGTACTTTTCGGTCAAGCGCTGCATCAGATAGCGGGCCATCCACATCTGGTCGGCGGCCTTTTTGGAACCCTTGCCGAATATCTGGAATTCCCACTGCCCCTTCGCCACTTCGGCGTTGATGCCTTCATGGTTGATGCCGGCCGCGAGGCAGAGATCAAGATGTTCCTCGACGATCTGGCGCGCAACGGAGCCGACATTCGAGTAGCCGACGCCGGTATAGTACGGCCCCTGTGGTGCGGGATAGCCGCTCTCGGGGAAGCCGAGCGGACGGCCGTCCTTGTAGAAGAAATACTCCTGCTCGAAGCCGAACCAGGCGCCTTCGTCGTCGAGGATAGTGGCACGCTTGTTGGATGCATGCGGCGTAACGCCGTCGGGCATCATGACTTCGCACATGACGAGCACGCCGTTGGTGCGGGCCGGATCGGGATAGACCGCGACCGGCTTCAGCACGCAATCGGAGCTGTGGCCCTCGGCCTGCTGCGTCGAGGATCCGTCGAAACCCCACAGCGGCAGCTGCTCGAGCGTCGGGAACTCAGCGAATTCCTTGATCTGCGTCTTGCCGCGAAGATTCGGGACCGGGGTGTATCCATCGAGCCAGATATACTCGAGCTTGTATTTGGTCATTCTAGAGCCTCTCGTTGCTTGGACACCGCAAGCAGGCGGATGTCGATGCATGGCCGAAACAGGCCGGCCTGCCGATGGATAAAAAGCAATTCGTGTGCCACTCGGCTCTCGCAGGGTGCGGCAAAATGATCGTGCCCAGGCGACTATGTTAATGAGCCGCCTCAGCAATGCTTGCAGATGATCCAGGCAGCAATATTGCTTAAATCATAGGCAAATCATGATCTTTTCATAGGCATATTGCCTAAATGAATCGCAGGACCTATTTTGGTGAAAGCTGAATCAACGAGCGCCTGAAAAAGCGGGGAGACCGGCAATGCAAGTCACGCAGTCGCGTCCGTCGGCGAAAATCCTGATGTTCCCGCTGGCAGCGCGCAGGACTGCCTTAAATTTAGGCGCCAAGGCCAAATTCGCGGCAGAGCTTGCCGCGCTTCGCGGCGAGCATGCCGATTTCGATGGCTGGTACCACGAGGCCGCCGTCGAGGAAGAAGACCCGCAGCGGAAGGGCTGAACCCTTCCACGTCGATCTTGATAAAAAAGCCCGGCGCGATCGCTCGCGCCGGGCTTTTCGTTCTGGCCTACCGACTATTCCTTGGCGTGCAGGTCGGTGCCGAGCGTGTCCTTGACGAAGATCATGCCGATGATCAGCGTCATCGCCGCGATGACCACCGGATACCAAAGGCCGTAGTAGATGTCGCCCTTGTAGGCGCTGAGCGCGAACACCGTCGCCGGCAGCAGGCCGCCGAACCAGCCATTGCCGATGTGGTAGGGCAATGACATGCCCGTGTAGCGAATGCGAGTCGGGAACATCTCGACAAGGATCGCCGCGATCGGCCCATAGACCATGGTCACGAACAGGACCAGGATGAACAGGATGCCGATCGTCATCGGCCAGTTAACCGCCGCCGGATCGGCGAACATGGCAAAGGCACCGCCGCCCGGTATGTTGTAGACGGTGACCTCGGGTGCGCCCGCTGCCTCATCGGCGGTCAAGAGCTTGTCCTTAACCGCCTGGTCGGTCGGCACCGCTGCCTTTTCACCGCCGCGGATGGCGGCTGCGTCGAGCTTAAGTTCAGGATTGGCTGCGATGAAGGCATCGAGTTTCTGGTCCGCGACCTTGATCGGCGCTCGCTTCAGCGGATAGCCGCCGTCCTGCAAGGACATGTTGACTGCCTTGACGAAGGCGGCGTCCTTAGCCTTGGCCTGATCGCCGGCGGCGACCGCATCGTAGGACGCCACTGTCTCTGTACCGATCTTGACTGACGCAGGCGTCCCGGCCGCAGCCGTCGACACCACTTCATAGGGAACCGAGTTCTTGGTCAGGAACGAAGTCGCGATGTCGCAGGACGTCGTGAACTTCGCCGTGCCGACCGGATTGAACTGGAACTTGCAGTCGCCGGGAGCTGCCGTCACCGTTGCCCGAGTGCTCTGCTGAGCCTTGGCGAGCGCCGGATTGGCGGCCCAGGTCAACGCCTTGAACAGCGGGAATGTACAGACGATGGCCAGCGCAAGGCCAGCCATGATGATCGGCTTGCGGCCGATCTTGTCGGAGAGCCAGCCGAAGACGACGAAGAAGATCGAGCCGATAGCCAGCGCGATGGCGATCATGATGTTGACCGACTGCGCGTCGACCTTCAGCACGTTCTGCAGGAAGAACAGCGCGTAGAACTGGCCATTGTACCAAACCACGGCCTGACCGGCGGTGAGGCCGAGCAGCGCCAGGAGCGCGATCTTGGCGTTCTTCCACTGACCAAAGGCTTCCGAGAGCGGCGCCTTTGAGCCCTTGCCTTCGTCCTTCATCTTCTGGAAGGTCGGAGACTCCGAGAGTGACAACCGGATCCAGATCGAAACGGCGAGCAGCAGGAAAGAGACGATGAACGGAATGCGCCAGCCCCAGGCGGCGTAGGTCTCCTTGCTCAGCGATCCCTGTACGATCAGGATGACGATCAGCGACAGGAACAGGCCGAGCGTCGCTGTTGTCTGGATCCATGAGGTGTAGAAGCCACGGCGGTCATCGGGTGCATGTTCGGCGACATAGGTCGCAGCGCCCCCATATTCGCCGCCCAGCGCCAAACCCTGCAGCATGCGCAGGACGATAAGGATCACCGGAGCCGCGATGCCCAAGGTTGCATAGCCGGGCAGCAGACCGACCAGGAAGGTCGACAGGCCCATGATCGTCATTGTGACCAGGAACGTGTATTTGCGGCCGACGAGGTCGCCGATGCGACCGAACAGCAGCGCGCCGAACGGGCGAACCAGGAAGCCTGCGGCAAAGGCCAGCAGCGCGAAGATGTTGCGCGTTGCCTCGGGAATGGTCGGACTGAAAAAGGTCGAGCCGATGAAAGCCGCCAGTGAGCCGTAGAGATAGAAATCGTACCATTCGAAAACAGTGCCGAGCGAGGAAGCGAAGATGACTTTCTTCTCCTCCCGCGTCATGCCGCGGCTCGTTCCGCCGGCGGTCGATGCCATTGCCATAGAGCTATCCTCCCGTGAGACTTCGATGCTGTGCGCCGACGTCCGCGTTCTCCTCCGAACGCGGACTCAAAGACGCAGCCAACACAGGAAAAATGGCAGAAAGGGCGGGGAAAGGGCACCGCGACGATGGGATTATGACTTTCGTATTAGGTGCAGTGCGAAGGCGGAGCGAAGCCCTCAGGCCCGCAGCGCTTCGAGCAAGCTGACGGCGGCCATCATGTCCCGTTTGCGAGCGGCGCGGCGCGCGACGGCTTCGGCGTCCTGTCCCCACTGTGCGATCTGCCAGTCCTCATCGACATGGCCGGCGGCCCAGGCCTCCTCGCCGTCGAGCTCGCCGAAATCGACCGCCAACGCCAGCAATGCCGAGCCGGTCAACGATGTCATGACATGGATGGCGGCAAGGCGCAGCGGTTCGGCGCGTTGCGCCAGATGGCTGCCCAGCACGGCAATGGTTTCGCGTGGCTGCTCGATATGGATGATGCCCTCGGCAAGGTTGAAACGGGCCCCAAGTGCTGCGCGGGCCCAGTCGATGACGGGATCCCACCGCTCGTTCTGGCGCTCGACCAGCTCTTGCGGTGCATCGGCGCGATAACAGAGCAGATCCGACGACGCAAAACGCAGAATGTCTTCCAGCACCGCCTGCGGATCGCTGGCCACGCCATCGATTGCGGTGTTGACCAGCCGCATCACCGGCATCGTCATCGGATTGATCGTCTCGCCCTGTTCCGCGAACTCGCCGGCAACCAGCGTCGCGGCCGCCTCGGTCGGCAGCGCCAGCATTGCCTTGCCCGGCGTGCGCACCGGCTTGCCGTCGAGATGGACGGCAAAGCCACCTTCCGCCGACGCGACCGAGACCTCCTTATAGAAGCGCTTGGGCAGCGGCGTCTTCATCTGGATCTGGGCGCGACGCACCGGATCCGGATCGGAAAGATACTTGCCCGCTTCGAGGTCGTTGAGGATATCACGCATGAAGTGCCTTTCTTACACCGGTATCAGCTTGCGTGCCGGCCGGTTGACGATGATCAGGCCGGCCGCAATCAAGCCAAGTGCGAGAAAAATGCGAATGGTCAGCGGCTCGTTCAAGATGATCGCACCGCACAGGACACCGAAGACCGGCGACAGGAAGGTGAAGCTGGACAAGCCTGAAGCCGGATAGCGGCGCAGCAGCCAGAACCAGAGCACATAGGTGAAAGCGACGATATAGACCGCCTGGAAAAGCAGCGCCAATGTCGGCAACAGGGACGGATCGCGCACCGGTGGGCCGGCAAGAGGCAGCACCATCATGCCAACGATCGCCGCGCCGGCGAGTTGATAGAGCAGCAGTTTTTCCGCACTCGCCTCGACCAATTTCGATCGTTTGATAAGGATATTGGTCAGGGCCCAGAAAAACCCCGAACCGAGGCTCAGGAGATCACCGAACAGCATGTCTCCGCTACCGCCGAGCTTGTCGGAAAAGACCGTGGCAAGACCGGCGAAGGCCAACAGCAGGCCGAGAAACTTGCGCATGGTGATCTGTTCGCCGAGCAGGAAATGGCCGCCGATCAGCATCCAGAACGGCATTGAGTTGACCAGCAGCGTATTGCGCGCCACGGTCGTATGCTCCAGGCCAACGTAGAGACAAAGGAACTCGACGCCGAAAAGCACGCCGACCGCAATGCCCGCCGGCAATGTCCCATCTCTGCTGAACAGCGCAATGCCGCGCCAGCGGCACCAGAGAAAGACGCAGAAACCACCGATGACCGAACGCGCGATCGATAGGAAGACGGGATCATAGCCTGCATAGGAGATCTTGGCGGCGACGTAGTTCAGCCCCCAGGAAAAGGTCAGGCCGACCATGATGGCGGCTGCGGCCATGTCGACCGCGTCGCGCCGATCGAGCGCATCGGTGGCGCCGCTCACGGTTAGTCCTCCGCGCTGGCGTCGTCGAAGCCGATCAGGTTCCAGCTCTGGCGCATATGCGGCGGCATCGGAGCGGTGACGTCGATGACGCCCTTGTCCGGGTGCGGGATAATGATGCGGCGCGCGTGCAGATGCAGGCGGTTTTGAATGCCGCCAGGAAAATCCCAGTTGGTGTCGGCCTCGAAGTATTTCGGGTCGCCGATGATCGGGCAGCCGATATGGGCGGCATGGACGCGAAGCTGGTGTGTGCGGCCGGTATAAGGTTCCATCTCCAGCCAGGTCATGGTCTGCGCCGCCTGCTCGATAATGCGATAATAGGACACGGCATGGTCGGCGCCTTTTTCGCCATGCGCGGCGATGCGCACGCGATCGCCGTCCGGCGTAGCCTCCTTGATCAGCCAGGTCGAGATCTTGTCCTCGCGCTTGGGCGGCACGCCCTTGACCAGCGCCCAGTAGGTCTTCTTGGTTTCCCGCGCCCGGAACGCCTCTGAAAGCTTCATCGCGGCCAGCCTGGTGCGGGCCACCACCAGCACGCCCGACGTGTCGCGGTCGAGCCGGTGCACCAGCCGCGGCTTCTCGCCTTTCTGGCTGCGCCAGGCTTCCAGCATGTCGTCGACATTGCGGGTAACGCCGGAGCCGCCCTGAACGGCGAGGCCCGCCGGCTTGTTGAAGACGAAGACCTTGGGATCCTCGTGGATCAGCATCTTGGCGAGCACATCGGCGTCGCCCTGGTTCCGGATCGAGTGGCCGGTGAGCGCGCTCTCGCCCTTCTTGTCCACCTCGAGCGGCGGAACGCGGACCATCTGCCCCGGCTCGACGCGGGTGTCGGCCTTGACCCGGCCGCCATCGACGCGGATCTGGCCGGAGCGCAGCAGCTTCTGTAGATGGCCGAAGCCAAGGCCCGGGAAATGCGTCTTGAACCACCGATCGAGCCGCATGCCCGCCTCGCCGGCCTCCACCGTGATCTGTTCAACGCCTGCCATGTCTTCTTCGCTTATCCGTTTCCCGAGCAGGGCTCTTGGCCTGCGCTTGGCGCGGCAATAACATTATGAAACGGTTCTTGCGAGCCAAAGTCCCAGAAACAGGGCAATGATCGCGCCAACGACGCTGGCAAGCGCATATCCGAATGCCGGCAGTGTCGAGCCTCGTTCCCACAGGGCGGCGAAATCGAGCGAAAAGGCGGAGAAGGTGGTGAAGCCTCCGAGAATGCCGGTAGCAACGAACAGCCTGACCTCATCGGACCCGCCGCGACGCGCAAGGATGGCGATGAACAGCCCCATCGCAAACGAGCCGACGATATTGATCGCCATCGTGCCCCAGGGATAGTTGGGACCGACGAGGCGCAGCGCGCCCATGCTGGTCAGATGACGGATGCCGGCGCCGATGCCGCCGCCGACGGCTACGAGAAGCAGATTGAACATAGAACGTTACTGCCCCCGCGAGGACGCCGGCGTCAATCCCTTGAGCGAGGTGACGCAGCTTCGGGGATGGCAGAGATAGTCGACCTATCAAGAACCGGGCTTCCAACTCACGAAGCGCAATCACTGCCATGACGCATTCAGGATACTGCCGGCTCCGCCGGCAGTATCGACAGATCTTCAACTTAGGTGGTTTCGACCTTCTTTGGCTTTGTGGAGCCGATCATCTTCCAGTTCTTGTAGAACATCGAGTTGATGCGCTCGACGCTCACCGAGACGACCGCAAGCATGCCGGCGATAAGCCTGGGCACCGGGGACGGCCTGATAATATCCATGAACACGCAGTAGCGGCGGCCATCATACTCGTTGACCGAGCGATGCAGCAGCGTGTCGTCGAAAATGAACTGCGGATTGTCGTACCAGTAGTTCTTGACGTTGCCGCATTCGACGAAAATCTCCGCTTTCACCGGGATCAGATTGTAGAGGATACGCAGGCTGAGCCGCAGCGGTCCGAAATGCCAGGAGGTCGATTCGCGCTTGCTGAAGACGGAAACGGCAATCGTCTTGATGTATTTGAAGTCCTTGTTGAATTCCTCGACGTTGTCGATCCTGTGCTTGCCGTACCACTGGTAGACATACATGCCGCGCCGGCCGGCGCCGAAATTGGCGTCGATGTCGGCGATGATCTCATCCTTGCGCGCCTTGAAGATATCAAGGACCTCATTGACCTCACGCTGATAGTCGGCGGGAAACTGCTCCAGCTTCCACACGCCCGGATTTCTGTAGCACAGGAGATCGACCAGCAGGTTGAAGGGCGACAGCAACCAGGTGAAGAGCCCGTTGCCAAGGAAGTAGCCGCTGAACAGCGCCAAATCCTTCCTGTCGTTGCGCAACACGTCGATCAGACCACAGACGATGAAGATCGTCGTCAGGATCGGGATGAAATAGAAGCCAAGGGCGAGAAGCGGGATGGCAATGGCGAATTTGCGAAGGGATTTGCGAAGGGTTTTTGTCATTTTTCCACGCGCGAAGCGCGATCCTGTTGCGAATGAGGTGCCCAATCATGGCAACGGCCACCGCCCGACCGTGCGCCTTGATAAGGTTTTTTGGGTCACCGCACAACGGCCATGGTGTCTGGCCGGGCTGGTTGCCTGGTGGAGTTTGCCGGGCCGTCAATGCACTGCCGGCAAGCCAAGCTCGTCCCATTTGTCCCTGGCCACGGGATCGCCGACCAGAAATTCAAAGCCAATGACGCTTTCGCCGTCCTTGGCGAGCTGGCATTTGAACTTCAGACTGTACCAGTTTTTACGACTGCGAAAGGCCGCACCATTAGCGGCGATCGTCGTGCCGGTGATCTTCTCCTCCGCGGTCGCGTAGGGCACCACCCGCTCCGGCTGGAAATCCGCATGCCATTGGCGGATTTGGCCCATGGCCTCCAGATTGCAAAGCTGCACCATGCGCTCATCGGATGCGAAGGTCCTGAGATCGGCGCGGGCCTGCTTGCTGTGCGGATCGGCGAGGGTCTTGGCCGACAGCATCCGCGTTGGGCGGATCATGGCGGGCGTGGCGGGAAATCGAGGAGCGCTTGGAGCAGGCGCCGGTGCCTCGGGCATGGGTGCGCGGGGTGCCTCCTCGATGGGAGGTGCGGGCGGCCTTGTCGAAACCTCGAATTGCCGTGGCGTCAGGATGGCGACCGACACGCGCTCCTCCTCTGGCCGGCTCGGGCGTTTCGGCGATGGTATCAACATGACGCTGGCGGCGAGCAGCCCATGCAGGAGAACCGAAGTGGAAATCCCCCAGGGCGAGGCCTCGTTTCGCACCGACAAGACCACCGCGCTCCGCAAGTCGGCTATTCCCGCTCTTTGCGCAGCTTTGCCCAGTAGTCGAGCCGCTTCCTGATGTCGCGCTCGAAACCACGCTCGGGCGGATCGTAGAAGGTCTGGCGGCCCATCTTTTCCGGAAAATAATCCTGGCCTGAAAAGGCATCTGGCTCATCATGGTCGTAGCGGTAGCCGGCGCCGTAATCCTCTTCCTTCATCAGCTTGGTCGGCGCGTTGAGAATGTGCTTCGGCGGCAGCAGCGAGCCATGTTCCTTGGCGGCCCGCGTGGCAGCCTTGAAGGCAGTGTAAACGGCATTGGATTTGGGCGCGGTGGCGAGATAGACGGTGGCCTCGGCGAAGGCGAGTTCGCCCTCCGGAGAGCCGAGATAGTCATAGGCGTCCTTGGCCGCGTTGGCGACGACCAGGGCCTGCGGATCGGCCAGCCCGATGTCCTCCATCGCCATGCGAACCAGCCGGCGGCCGAGATAGAGCGGATCCTCCCCGGCATCGAACATGCGCGCGAGATAGTAGAGGGCGGCATCGGGATCCGAGCCGCGCACCGACTTGTGCAGCGCCGAGATCAGGTTGTAATGGCCGTCCTGGCCCTTGTCGTAGATCGGCGCACGGCGCTGGACGATGCGCTGAAGCCCTTCGGGATCGAATATCTCGCCAGCCTTGGCCGCGCGCCAGACCTCTTCCGCCAGTGTCAGCGATGCGCGTCCGTCGCCATCGCTCATACGAATGAGCATCGTCCGCGCTTCATCGTCAAGCGGCAGCGCCCTGCCCTCCGCCTCCTCCGCCCGCGTCATCAGCTTGGCGATGCTGTCCTCACCCAGCGAATGAAAGACCATGACCCGCGCGCGCGACAACAAGGCCGCGTTGAGTTCGAAGGACGGGTTTTCGGTGGTGGCGCCCACCAGCACGACCGTTCCATCCTCCATGACGGGGAGGAATGAATCCTGCTGGGCGCGGTTGAAGCGATGAATCTCGTCGACGAAAAGCAACGTCTGGCGGCCGTTGGCACGGCGCAGCTTGGCCGCCTCGAACACTTTCTTCAGGTCGGCGACGCCGGAAAAGACCGCCGATATCTGCTCGAATGCAAGGCTGGTCTCGCCGGCAAGCAGCCTCGCCACCGTGGTCTTGCCGGTGCCTGGCGGACCCCAGAAGATCATCGATCCCAGCGAACCGGAGCCGATCAGCCGAGTCAGCGCGCCATCGGGTCCCGTCAGATGTTCCTGGCCAACGACCTCCCCAAGATTCTTCGGACGCAGCCTGTCGGCCAGCGGCCGTCCGGGCGGCACCTTTTCCAGTTCGTCAACGCTGAACAGATCGGCCATGCACTCCCTCAGAGCAATTCCAGGAAAAGTGTGAAGCGATTTTCCGTCCGGGATTGCGTCAAAACAAGGATATAGGGCAGGTCGGCGTTTTGGTGAAACGCCGACCTGCTCCAAGTTTGGAGCGCGATCCCTTCAGGGTCGAACTCAGTAACGCAAAACCTGGCGCAGTATCTGCCCGCCGCGCTCGACGGTAAAGCGCCACCAGCGCGTATCCTGCTGGGCTACCTGCGCCAGCACTGCGGCGGTGTCGATGGTGGTGCCGTTGACCTCGCGCACGATGTCGCCTGGCTGAAAGCCGAAATCGGCGGCCGGCGAATCGCGATTGATATCGATCACCGTCACGCCCTTGAGGTCGGTACGCAAGCCAAGCTTCTGGGCAAGCCGAGGCGACAGTTCCGAGACCTTCGCGCCCGAGAACGGGCTGCGGCCATGCAGCGTCACTTCCGAGGCTTTCGCCCCCTCCGGCGCGCGCTCCAGCGCAATGTCCATCGCCGCTTGCTGACCCTTGGTCAGGATCGCGAAATTCGCCTTGGTGCCGATCGACAGCGTCGCCATGCGGTAGTCGAGCGCCTCGATGCTCTCGACCGGCTTGCCATTGATCTGCAGCACGACATCGCCCGGCTTCAACCCTGCCTTGCCGGCGGGACCCGTCGCGTCGACCGAGGAGACCAGCGCCCCGGTCGGCTTTTCCATGCCCAGCGATTCGGCGATCTGCGGCGTCACCGCTTCGAATTCGGCGCCGATATAGGGCCGCTCGAAGAAATCGAGACCGGCCTTGGCGGCATCGGCGAAAGCCCGCACCATGTTGGCGGGGATGGCGAACCCGATGCCGATCGAGCCGCCGCTGCGGCTGTAGATGGCGGTGTTGATGCCGACCAGCTGGCCGCCCATGTTGATCAGCGCGCCGCCGGAATTGCCGGGGTTGATGGCGGCGTCTGTCTGGATGAAATAACCCGAATCCGAAACGCCGATATGGCTGCGGGCAAGCGCGGAAACGATGCCGCTGGTGGTGGTCTGGCCAACACCGAACGGGTTGCCGATGGCCAGCACCAGGTCGCCGACCTCGAGCGCGTCGGAATCCCCGATGGCGATGACCGGGAACGGCTTGTCGGACTCGATCTTGAGCACGGCGAGATCGAGCGTCTCGTCCTTCAGCATCACCTTGCTGGTGAATTCGCGGCCGTCGGCGGTCGCCACCTTGACCTCGTCGGCATCCTTGATGACGTGGAAATTGGTGACGATGACACCGCTCGGATCGACGAGCACGCCCGAGCCGAGCGAAGACTGCGCACGCGGCTGGGCACGGCCGAAGAATTCCTCGAAGAACGGATCGCCTTCGAAAGGCGATGTCACCTTGGCGGTCTGCGAGGCATAGACATTGACCACCGCAGGTGCCGTCTGCTTGACCAGCGGCGCGAACGAAAGCTGGACCTCCTCGCGGCCGAAAGGCACGCGCTTGTCCGGACCTGAAGTGGCATTCTCGCCTTCGACGCCATGCAGCAAGTCCGTCAACACATCGGAGAGGCCTGGATCGGCGGGCTTGGCGGCGTCTTCGGCCAGCGCCTGCCGAACTGCCGGTGCAGCTGCGAACACCATGAAGGCGCAGAGCAGAACAAGGGACAGTCTTTTGGCGCGCATTACGAATCCTCCAAGCGAGTTCGGGCGCATTGTCCCGACGAATGTGCAAAATGAAAGGCTAAGCCGCTGAAATCCGATTATTTTCGCGGCAGTCAATCGTTTTTGGCACGCCTTGGCGCACGCAGTTATGAAAAAGGGGCCAGCAGGCCCCTCTAATTCACTCCGAAAAGGCGAAGCCTTATGCGGCCGCGGCTTCGTCCGCGCCTTCGGCTTCGATGCGGGCGCGATCGCCGGCGCCCTTGGCCGAGGTGTCGCGATCGACGAACTCGATGACCGCCATCGCGGCATTGTCGCCGTGACGGAAGCCGGCCTTCATGATGCGCAGATAGCCGCCGTTGCGGGTGGCATAGCGCGGGGCGATGGTGTCGAACAGGCGCTTGACGACGCCCTCATTGCCGATCTGCGCGATCACCTGGCGGCGCGCGTGCAGGTCGCCGCGCTTGCCGAGCGTCACCAGCTTCTCGACGATCGGACGCAGGTCCTTCGCCTTCGGCAAGGTGGTGACGATCTGCTCGTGCTCGAGCAGCGACACCGCCAGGTTGGCGAACATCGACTTGCGGTGGCTTATGCTGCGGGCGAAGCGGCGGCCTTTGAAACCGTGGCGCATGGCTCTTTTCCTTCTTCAGTTGTTCAAGAGGCCACGGCCTCCGAGGGTTTTCCGCATGACCGTCGGATCGAGCGGCTCACGCCGCCGATCCTTGGAATTCATGCTCAATATTGGTCTTCGTAACGCTTGGCGAGGTCTTCGATGTTTTCCGGCGGCCAGTCCGGCACTTCCATGCCGAGGTGCAGGCCCATCGCCGCCAGCACTTCCTTGATCTCGTTCAGCGACTTGCGGCCGAAGTTCGGGGTGCGCAGCATCTCGGCTTCGGTCTTCTGGATGAGGTCGCCGATATAGACGATGTTGTCGTTCTTCAGGCAGTTGGCCGAACGCACCGAAAGCTCGAGTTCGTCGACCTTCTTGAGCAGCGCCGGGTTGAAGGCGAGCTCGGTGACGGCTTCGGCGGCGACTTCCTTCTGCGGCTCGTCGAAGTTGACGAACAGGCCAAGCTGGTCCTGCAGGATGCGGGCGGCGAAAGCCACCGCGTCCTCGCCCGAGATCGAACCGTCGGTCTCGATCGTCATGGTCAGCTTGTCATAGTCGAGAACCTGGCCCTCGCGGGTGTTCTCGACCTTGTAGGAGACCTTCTTCACCGGCGAATAGAGGCTGTCGACCGGGATCAGGCCGATCGGCGCGTCCTCGGCGCGGTTGCGCTCGGCAGGCACGTAGCCCTTGCCGGTGTCGACGGTGAATTCCATGCGGATTTCAGCGCCTTCGTCCAGCGTGCAGATGACGTGGTCGGGGTTGAGGATCTCGACGTCGCCAACCGTCTGGATGTCGCCGGCGAGAACCGCACCCGGGCCCTGCTTGCGAACGACCATACGCTTGGGGCCATCGCCTTCCATGCGGATGGCGATTTCCTTGATGTTCAGGACGATGTCGGTCACGTCCTCACGCACGCCGGCGATGGACGAGAATTCATGCAGAACACCGTCGATCTGCACGGCGGTGACGGCCGCCCCGCGCAGCGAAGACAGAAGCACGCGGCGGAGCGCGTTGCCAAGCGTCAGGCCAAAGCCACGCTCGAGCGGCTCGGCGACCAGCGTGGTCAGCGTCTTCTTCTTCGACGAGAACTCGATCTTGTTCGGCTTGATCAGTTCCTGCCAATTTTTCTGGATCATGATGCTTTCCTTCCGTTGACCCGCCACCATCCAATCGTGGCGGGCGACCTGGAATACCGTGGAGGAACGCCCTTGGGCGCTCACGCGGCGTTCGATAAATTGCTTAGACGCGGCGCTTCTTGCGCGGGCGGCAGCCATTGTGCGGGATCGGCGTCACATCACGGATCGAGGTGATGGTGAAGCCGGCCGCCTGCAGGGCGCGCAGCGCCGATTCACGACCGGAGCCCGGTCCGCAGACCTCGACTTCGAGCATGCGCATGCCGTGTTCCTGGGCCTTCTTGGCAACGTCCTCGGCAGCCATCTGGGCGGCGAACGGGGTCGACTTGCGCGAACCCTTGAAGCCCTGGGCACCGGCCGACGACCAGGCAATCGAATTGCCCTGCGCGTCGGTGATGGTGATCATCGTGTTGTTGAAGGTCGAATTGACGTGGGCAACGCCCGACGAAATGTTCTTGCGTTCGCGACGGCGAACACGAGCGGCTTCCTTGGCCATGATAGTCCTTTCAGTTGATCTCTACACCGCCGTAATGCCAGCGGCTCCACCTGGAAAAGTGAATAGTGAATTAGTGAGTAGCGATGACGTCCTCACCACCCACTACCAACCACTCACTCTTATTACTTCTTCTTGCCGGCGATCGACTTGGCCGGGCCCTTGCGGGTACGTGCATTGGTGTGCGTGCGCTGGCCGCGAACCGGAAGCGAGCGGCGGTGACGCAGGCCGCGGTAGCAGCCAAGGTCCATGAGCCGCTTGATGTTCATCGACACTTCGCGGCGCAGGTCGCCTTCGACCTGATAGTCGCGGTCGATGGTCTCGCGGATCTGCAGCACCTCCGCATCGGTCAGCTGGTTGACGCGGCGCTCGGCCGGGATGCCGACCTTGTCGACGATCTCCTGGGCGAACTTCTTGCCAATGCCGTGAATGTACTGAAGCGCGATGACGACGCGCTTGTTGGTCGGAATGTTGACGCCGGCTATACGAGCCATGTTCTTCTCTTCTCCATGTGGGCCGGACAAGCCGGCATTATTCAGATTGCCCCGCGTCCGGTGGAGGCCGGCCCTTGCGGGAGTTTCCAGTTCAAAGCGACTGCCCTGCCCTTGCGGACAGGCAAAGCGCGCATCTGATAGGAAGACGGGCCGCGATACCGCAGCAAGTCGTCTCCGTCAAGCTTAATCTTTAAATTCCCTTACCGCGCCTTCTCGGCCGCCGCGAGAACGGCTTCAATCTCGGCGGTTACCGCGTCGATACTGGCCATGCCGTCCACAGTCTTGAGCTTGCCTTTGGCGTAATAGTAGCCGGTCAGCGGAGCGGTCTTCTTGTAGTACTCCCGCAGCCGCTCTTCGAACACGGCGGGATTGTCGTCCTTGCGCACCGGCTGGCCGGCGGCCTTTGCATCATCGGCGCGCTTGACGATTCGACCAACCAGGGCCCTGTCGTCGACGACCAGTTCGATGACGGTGTCGAGACCAATGCCACGCTCTGAAAGCATCGATTCAACCGCATCCGCCTGCACCAGCGTGCGCGGATAGCCGTCGAGGATAAAACCCTTGGCGCAGTCAGCCTGATCGATACGCTCGGCGACGATGGCGTTGACGATGGCGTCGGACACCAGCTCGCCGGCATCCATCACCGCCTTGGCACGCTTGCCGACCTCGGTACCGGCCTGAACGGCGGCACGCAGCATATCACCCGTCGAGAGCTGGGGTATGCCGTGTTTTTCTACCAGTCTTTGTGCTTGTGTCCCCTTGCCCGCTCCTGGCGGCCCAAGCAAAATCAACCTCATCTGGCTTTCTTCCCCCCGCGCAGCTTCGACTTCTTGATCAGGCCTTCATACTGGTGCGCGATCAGGTGCCCCTGAATCTGCGCAACCGTATCGAGCGTGACACTGACCACGATCAGAAGCGATGTGCCACCGAGGTAGAATGGTACGCCAGTCGCCGAGATCAGGAACTCCGGCAGCAGGCACACCAGCACCAGATAGATGGCGCCGACGACGGTGATGCGGGTAAGGACGTAATCAATATAGTCGGCGGTGCGCTCGCCCGGACGATAGCCAGGGATGAAGCCCGAATGCTTCTTGAGCTGGTCGGCGGTGTCCTTCGGGTTGAACACGATCGCTGTGTAGAAGAAGGCGAAGAACACGATCATCGCCGCATAGAATGCCATGTAGAGCGGCTGGCCGTGGCCAAGCGAGGCCAGGATGGTGCTGGCCCAGGCCGGCATGTTGGTCGTCTGCGAGAAGCCGGCGACGGTGGCCGGTAGCAGAAGCAGCGACGACGCGAAGATCGGCGGGATGACGCCCGAGGTGTTGAGCTTAAGCGGCAGATGCGAGGTATCGCCCTGGAACATGCGGTTGCCGACCTGGCGCTTCGGATACTGGATCAGCAGGCGGCGCTGGGCGCGCTCGAAGAACACGATAAGCGCTATGACGACGATGGCCAGCACGATGATCGCCAGGATCAGGCCGGTCGACAGGGCGCCGGTACGGCCGAGTTCCAGCGTGCCGGAAATGGCATGCGGCAAGCCGGCGACGATGCCGGAGAAGATGATCAGCGAAATGCCGTTGCCGATGCCGCGCGCTGTGATCTGCTCGCCCAGCCACATCAGGAACATGGTGCCGCCGACCAGCGTGACGACGGTGGAGATGCGGAAGAACATGCCGGGATCGCTGACGATGCCGTTGCCGTTCTCCAGTCCCACCGAAATGCCATAGGCCTGTACCAGCGCCAGGAGCACGGTGCCGTAGCGCGTGTACTGGTTGATGACCTTGCGGCCCTGCTCGCCTTCCTTCTTCAGCGCTTCCAGCGAGGGAATGACCGAGGTCATCAGCTGCATGATGATGGAAGCGGAGATGTAGGGCATGATGCCGAGTGCAAAGATCGCCATGCGCTGCACGGCACCGCCGGCGAACATGTTGAACATGCCGAGCACGCCCTTGCTCTGCGAGGAGAAGGCCTGGGCGAAAGCATCGGGATTGATGCCGGGAAGCGGGATGTAGGTGCCGAGGCGATAGACGAGCAACGCGCCGATGGTGAACCAGATGCGTTTCTTAAGGTCCTCCGCCTTGGCGAAGGCCGAGAAATTCAGATTCGAGGCTAGTTGTTCAGCAGCCGAAGCCATGCCTGATTCTCCGCTTGGTAACGCTTGATGGCCCGTGAGGTCAGGCGGTGCGTTTCACCGAAGCTCACGAGATAAGCTCCGGGCTGTAAACATGCAAGCGGCCCCGGCGC
>NZ_JAIUIL010000017.1:0-105247 GCF_020165595.1 Mesorhizobium sp. BR-1-1-10
GCGCCTCGGGGCGCTCGATTTCGGTTGGGACCATCCTTCGGCCGCCGTCGAGCTCGCCTGGGATACGGAGGCCGATGTCGTCTATGTCACCAAAGCCGCCCGCGCCTCGCAGCAGACGCCGGCGATGCAGGCGCTGACGCTGAAACCCTGGGGCGAATGGCTGCCCTGGGCATGGCCGCGCGACGGCCGCCGCGAGACGCTGGAAGGGGCGGGCACGGCCCTCGCCAAGCAATATGCCGCGCATGGGCTGAACATGCTGCCCGGCCACGCCCGCTTCGCCGACGGTTCGGTCTCGGTCGAGGCCGGGCTGATGGAGATGCTGGACCGCATGCAGAGCGGCCGCTTCAAGGTGTTTTCCACGCTCTTGCCCTGGTTCGAGGAATTCAGGCATTTTCACCGAAAGAACGGCCAGGTTGTAAAACTGCGCGACGATTTGATGGCCGCGACCCGCTACGGCGTGATGATGCTCAGGGAAGCGATGGTGGATCCGGCGGAGTTCAAGGCGGTGCGGCGCAAGGCGGGGCAGAGCGATCCGCTGGGGGCTTTCAGGTAGGGGCGGGCTCTCCACACATGGTCGTTCTCTAGCTCGACCCGAGGGGCGTCTCCTCAGGTCGCGCCATGAATCCTATCGTCCGCGCGCACCGCTTCGCTCCTTGCTGTGCTCGGGACTGACGAAGGACTGACGAAGGCAATGCGCCGCTGACTTTGTCATCCCGGCACGCGCTTCGCCGCTCTCTCCAAATCCTCAGTCGAACAAGAGTCCAGAACGCAGCGTCGGCCTGCACGATTTCGCGGCAATACGAAAGCCGCTAGTCGGGAACGATCCACTGCAGACGTTGGGACAATTCAGCGACAACCGCTAACTCTTCCGCAATCGGCATCATGTAGAGGCGAAGAATGATACGACGTTCCTTGTCTTCGTTCGTTTTTCTCACTTGCCTCGTGATGCTTGGCACCATCTTGGAATCGTGCTCGCCCTCGCCAAAACATGTCTCGGATGCTGACATCGATTTTCTCGCGTCCGATGCTCATGTCGTTGTCGGCGGCGTGCCTCTCGTCTTGCCCTTTATTTCGCTCACCGGTTATGTCGCCGCGAAGCCGTCATTCTCGCTCAACAGACAGCAAGATCGCCAGTCGGCGACAGATCGCCTGGAGGCGTTTCGCAAGGCTGCCAGCAACCCGCAAGCCGCGCCGACGATCGATCAGCTTGAGATTGAGGTGTATGCATATGGATGGAATGACCTCGACCCGCAGCCGTTCAAAAGGATCTGTGCTCGCTTAAGCCGGCAATGGTCCAAATCCGTTTGCGACGACCCGTGGGCGGCGCTTAAACAGGCGATGCCCGGTAATGGCTTTTATGTTGTCGACGACAGGAAATTCGATGCGTTCGACAACCATTTCACCGTCGGCGGCGAACGCGTCTCCGACCAACTCCATTCGATGCAACTGAATGCTAATGAAGCATCTGTCGTTTGTGATCGGACCCTCGAGCCCTCTAAAATCACTTTTTGTACGGCAGCAATACCAATCAAGCAGCATCTTGCCGCGGTATGGACGGTTTGGGATAGCACTGGTGAGACGCATTCTCGGCAGGCTGAGCGGGAAGGCAAAGCCATCACGGCATTTGTGCGCCACGCTATCGGGCCGTCGGAGGACTTCCCGGCTCTTGTCGCCGAGGTATGCGAACTGAGGAAACCGAAGAGCAGTGTCGGGCCGGGTGGCAACCCTTGCGGTAGTCCTATTTCAAAATCGCACTAAGTCCGTTTCGACTCAATCTCTCGGTCAATCCGCATTTATGCGTTCACGGCCTAAGTGATCTTTTGGCGGCAGCGCCCGGATGCCGGAGGCAATTCGCGATATGTGGCAAGGAATCTCAAAATCGCCCGCGACAACAATGTAACGCTCACGCCTCAGCAATTTGCGGAGATGTTTGTGGATAACAACTTCGCAAGTTGAGCCGCCTCAAACTTTTATAATATGTTCTGTGGAAATGGCGGTGCGGGACCAACGTGTGACAAATGCGTGGGGGTGGTACCGAAGAGCTGACTGTTCGGAAATTTTGGATGTTATTCTTCGATAAACAAGGGTAGGGGGATTAGATGGGTGCAGGTTCTGCTGCGATGCTGCTCGGGGCGTTGGTTCCGACATTTTTGCTGAGCCGTTTGTTGCTTTGGATTACAAAGCGTTGGAACGGCGGCGTGGCGCGCCTGTTGCTCGTGCATGTCATTTGCGGAGCGCTCGCCGTTATCGCCGCGGCTTACGGCTACGCGGATACCGGGGCGCCGGACTGGTCTCGCGGCCCGGTCTATATCGTTGCGCAGTTGATCTGGCTGGTGGTCGATTTTGTGCGCGGCCGCCGTGGGCAAAGCCAGCCTGCGAACTGATGGCTCGCAAGCGCTGAAGACCAAACATTGCAATGCGCGGCGCTGAGGCCTGGATTGTGCTTGTGCAAATGGCTAACCACGTTCTATCCGGGGCCGGCTGAATTCCGTCGGTGACCGCAACCGCAGACGTGCTCGATGAACGAGAATGGGCCAATTCGGCAATGAGTAGGTGAACTCGACCTGCCACTGGATCTCGGCAGCAGAACGTCTGGCCTCCGTATGGGTGGAGGAGGAAGATTTGCTTCCGTGCTGATCGGAGAACGTGTTAATTAGGAATTTGCTCCTCTCTCCTGTTGACGGCGTGAGGGCAGCAATGGTACACAATTATCCGTGGTGCTGATTTGCGCCAACGACCCGCCCTTGAGGCGGGTTTTGTTTTTGGGCGAGGGCGCCAGCGGTCCCTGCCGCCAGACCAGCTGATCTTCTCAAACAATCCTTGGGTCCGCACCGTAGGGACGCTCGAGAGTCCCGGCATGGATCCCTTGGGCTGCGGAGCAACTCCAGGGGTCTGCGCCGCGTCGCTACGCTCCTTGCTCCACCCGTAGATGACCAAAGTCGTTCAGGACGTCTCATACACCGGCACGCCTCTCAAGACCCTTCGATCCGATAAACCGCAAAACGCGCGCCTGCCAGCGTGCGATCCGGCCATGCCGCGATCGCCGGCGCCGCGCGCCTTTGTTCGAAGTCAGCCAGGTAGGGAACACCTAGATGGTCCACGTCATCCCGCTCTCCATTGCCCAGCGCCGGCTCGATACCGGCAACGCGCCGCAAGACCTGCAGGGATCGCCAATCGGCGGCGCCATGCAGGGGCTGGGCGATCACCTTTCCGCTGTCGCCGAGCGCTACCAGCAGATGAAGGACCAGCAGGAGGAGTTCGACGCCGAGCTGGCACGTCGCCGGTTCAACGGCCAGATCGCGCAGGCGGAAGACGAGGTGACGGCCAAGGCGCCGGCCGACGGTGCCGGCCTGCATGAGGCCATGTATGGCCAGGTCGATCCCTACAGCGGCCGGGTGGTCAAGACCGGGCTGTTCGACAAGCTGTTTGCCGCCGCTCTGCCCGGCATGCCGGAGAGCCAGCGCGCCGCTTTCGCCCGGCAGAAGGAAGCGCTGCGTCTAACCGGCGGGCGACGCATGGCGGCACGGCAGCTCCAGCGGCGCAAGGATTATGAACAGGCCGAGGTCGACACGGCGCTGAAGACCAGCGCCATCGCCATCGGCAACGCCAACCCCGAAGATCACGTCACCTTCGAAGCAGCCCGCCAGCAGGGGCTCGACCTGATCGACAAGATGGGCCTCGACGCGGGAAACAGAGAACAGAAGGTGAAGGACTGGTTCGGCACCGCGGCGAAGGCGCGTTTCGAGGCGCTGATCGCCAGGGACCCGAAGCGCGCGCTGGAGATGTTTGGGGCAGCGGCGCCGGCCTCCGGCAGCGGGGCTGCGGGCGACAGCGCGCAAGCCGCAGATAGTTCCTTCTCGGGCAGCCCGAACATGGCTGCGGGGAAAGGTGACCGTATTGGCACGCAGTCACTGGATGAGCGCATAGCGCAGGCGTTCATGGACGATCTTCCGCGGGAGGAACAGGACGCGCTGGCCTTAAAGGCAAAGGCAGCCAAGTTCACGCAGGACATCGAGACGCGCGTTGCGCTCGCTCGCGCCGAGGCAGAAGCGCCGGACGAAATCGCCCGCACAGGCATCTACTCGGGCAGTATGCCAGGCAGGGATGCCTACAGAACCATCTATGGCCTCGATGAGGGTGACAGGCGCCGGATGGTTCTTGAATGGCGGGCCGATGTCGGGAAGCGGATTTTCGACATGGGCACCATGCCGAACCAGGCGATCCTTGCCGCCCTTCGCGATGCCGATGCAGGGTCGAACACATCGCCGGAGGACCAGGCGCTCCATGAGGCAACCACTGTCGCGGCAAAGCTGGTCCTGGAGAGGAGACGGGCCGATCCAGGTGGCTACGTCAGTGAATTGTCTCCAGAGATCTCCGCTGGCTGGAAGGCTGTACTTGGCAGTGGGCCTCCCGATCCAGCGGCATATGACCAGGACATCTACGACAGAACGCTGGCCTTGTCTGTCGCCCAGCAAAAAGCATTGGGCGTCAATGATGAAGATCTTCGGCCCGTGCCGTTCTCCGTCCTCCTCAATCTTGCCGACCACCGCGACAGCGGAAGCGTGGACCTCATGGACAATTACGCGAAGGCAAGCGCGTTGTTCGCTGGCACGAAAAATCCTGTCGCGCGGGCAGCTCTGGTCCGGGAATTGGATGACGCCGGTCTGAGCGGGATTCTCCCCGGCGGAAAGCCGGGCTTTTCGGCCGGCGAGGTGTTTCGAGCGGACGCCAAAGCGCTTGGCAAGACAGCTGCGAATGCCGGGATCGCGGTAGCCAACGTAAATGATTGGATCGCCTACGGTATGTCCGGAGGAACGATCAGCCCTCCAGACTACAAGGATGCCTACTACAAGCCGGAGAACAATGTCGAGAAGGTGATGATGCGTCAGGGAAGTGACGCATTGGGCTGGGCGATGCCGGGGCCAGGGGTTGGGCGAGCTGTTGAGAGGGCGATACCACAAGCAATTGAGTTAATAGGCCCTGTCAGGGCGGCGCAAGCAGAAGGCCGCATCGCCAACAGGCGGCCCGGCGAGCTAGCTGAGGAAGGAGAGGCACTCGTTGGCGGTCTGGACAACGAAACGTTCCGATACCAGCAAAAGCTGGCTGGCTTCGCGTTCCAACCAGTCCCCAAATCCAAACGAGCACTTGACAATGCGATGCTGGGCGCAATGCTGGCTAGGGATCAGGCACGAGTCAAATATGATGGGGCAACAGTAGGGTGGGAGCCCTCAAAAGACTATCGCGCAATATTCTTCCGCCGAAATCCCAATCTGAACCCCAACGACTATGTGGTTCACCATGGAGGTGAGCAGCAGATCATAGATCGATATCCAGGTTTGTTTGCTGAGGAAGAACTAAATTCAATCGAAAATTTGCGAGGGATACACAAAAAAATTGACGTAAATTTACACAAAAAAGTTATCAGAGCCGAATGGAACGATTTTCTCAGAAGTCATCCAAGGACAACACGTCGGGAATTTTTTGAAAAAATAACTGAAGTTGATAAAAAATATGGTCATCTTTTTGATCCGCCAATAGGTGAGTGATGGAATATTTTTACATAAAGCCTGATGTCGCAGGTGGAATAGGTCGTGGCACCATCATGGACACAAGCGTTCATCCCCCTGTTGTAAGCAAACTCATCTACCAGATGGAAGGATGGTTTGGCGATGCTATCATAACCACCTTCCCGTGCTTTCTTGTCGTGTCTTTAGTCAAACAAGCCTTGCAGAACATCGGCTCTTCGGGTGCGAGCTTCGCCCATGTCGAAATCACGAAGTCAGATGACTTTCTGGAACTGCAACCCGCCGTACAACTCCCGCAGTTCGTATGGTTGAAAGTGAGTGGAAAGGCAGGTCATGATGATTTCGGCATCGCTCGCGATCTGCGCCTGGTTATATCGGAGCGTGTACTAGATATACTCGACTACCTTGGTATTCCATCCGCAACGGTTGAGCCCTACGACGGCCGATAGACGCTTTAGTTCACGCCGAAGTAATTGCGCTTTCGACGCGAGTATCAAATGGAGTGTATGGCTGAAGGTGAACGGGAAGGCTGGCCACGATTTCGGAATAGCCAAGGACTATTCAGCGTCTCCGAACGGGTTCTCGATCCACTTCGTCGCCATGCATCGCTCTAAACGTGCACCGAAATGCCCATCCTTTTGATGAATTCAAAAACAGGGTCAGCAGACACCAGGGCTATCGCTACGATCAGCGAGATCCAGAAAGAAGTCATGAGGAACGCCGCGGTCATCTGAGCGTCCTGTGTTCCCTTGCGGGGAAACATTGCTCTCCAGGTCCAAAGAAATATCCGCCACAAATCCAGCAGAGCGGGGGCGGTTTTCGTCACGAGGATTATTGAGACGAAAATTCTGAACCCGTGGTCAAATGAAGTCTGCGGATTCTCCAGTCTTCGCCAGACGATCGCGCCGGTCATTGCCAACAGCACCATCCGTGCCGACACCGACAGTAGTGCTCCGCAGAGGCCAAGAAGCCGCTGCCTCCGGTCGCTGTGCCATTCTACGTTGTCAGGAAATCTTGAAAACACTCTCTCCCCCTGGCTCGACCATTAGCAGGTTGCGGAGCGAGTAGAAATGAAGCAGCGCGATGACGGTTCGAATTGTCGGCGCCACGCTACGCGATCTCTCCTACGTCGCCGCCAATTTGCGCCCCGAGGACCGCGCCGAGATCGACTGCCAGCTCGACCAATGGTCGCCGGCGCTGCTGGCGCTGACCGCTTTGCAGGGCTTTGCCTATGTCGCCGAGCTCGACGGCAATCCGGAAGCCGGCTTTGGCGCGGCCGAGCAGCGCGGCGGGCTGTGGATCGCCTGGAGCTGGGGCACGCGCCGCATGAAGCGCTGCGTGCCCGGCATTACACGGTTCTTTCACGGCGTGCTTGGGCCTAAGGTCGCGGCGCGCGGCGCCTGGCGCGTCGAGGCGCGGGCGCTTGCCGGCAATGAACTGGCGCTGCGCTGGCTTGGCCGGCTGGGCGCCACGCGGCGCTGCCTGCTGCCGGGTTACGGCAAGAACGGCGAAGATTTCTTCCTCTACGACTGGACAAGAGAAGGCTGGAACCATGTGTCTGTTTCAAAAACCACCGGAACTGAAGCCATTGCCGCCGGCACCGACCGTGCAGGACAAGGATGTGCAGGCGCGGGAAGCCGCATTGCGGGCTGAGCTCGAACAGCGCCAGGGCACCGCCGGCACCATCAAGACCGACCTTTCGCCGAGCAATCTGGGCGGCCAGCGCCGCGTGCTGCTGGGAGTATGACGCCATGACCGCGATGAAGCGCAGTTTCAGAAAGCGTGTGCTGGACTGGTGGTACTGGCGCCGGCACGCAAGGCTGACCAAGCGGCGGTGATGCAACCGCTCTGTCCCCGTGGCGGGATCGGCTAGTTGGCCTTCCTCGCGAACGCCCACACCATCACCGGGTATTCCTCGTCGTTGCTGAGATCGCGCCACAGGCCATAGGCGCGCACGGGGCCGCCTATGTGGGCGCGGGCGCAGGCCTTGTTGCCCCAGCCGTGGACCTTGACGTTGGCTTCGGGGAAGCCGCCCTCGACCATCAATTGCTTCAGGCCGGCGGGCGTCCATCTGTTGTAATCGTGCGGCCGGGCGTGGACCCGAAACAGGAAGGGCGTCGCCACCATCGCCCAGCCGCCGGGCCGGGTCATGGCATGGATGTTCCGGACTGCGGCCGCCGGTCGCTGGACATGTTCCAGCACCTGGTCGGCGATGACGATGGAATATTCTTCCTCCGTGCGATCCCGGCAGATGTCGAAGGCGGGGAAATCGACCGAGCGGTAGTTCGGGCACATCGCCCGCCAGGAGCGGTTCCAGCCGGGCGAAATCTCGATCACGTCCGAGGCCTTGCGGTTTCCCGCTTCGAGGAAAAGGCTGAACGCCTCGATCTGGCGGATGCGCAGCCAGTTGCGGCTGTCATAGCCAAGCAGCCGCTTGGCCGCCTGCTTGCCGCGATTTTTCAGGGTGCCGGCAAGGCTCGTCGTCGTCACATCGACCTCCTTCTGCCCGCCGTGAAACGCTCGTAGCACCGCCAAGTGGGCAAAAGATGACAAGGCGGTTGAGCGGAGGGCTGGTGCTTGCGCACCCCCCTTTGTCCTGCCGGACATCTCCCCCGCAAGGGGGGAGATTGGATGCCATCACTGCTTTCGCCAATCGCCGACGTCGTGGAGTGGGGCCGCCTATGAAGCTGCCGATCTCCCCCCTGTGCGGGGGAGATGGCCGGCAGGCCAGAGGGGGGCTGTCCCTCGGCATTTCCAATGAAAACGCTAGCGCCAACCAGTGAGATTCCCATGACCGATTCCCGCGCCCGCGATATTCTTTCGCGCCAGTCCGAGCTCGAGACCGAACGCAGCCAGTACGAGGCGGTGTGGGAGCAGGTGGCGGAGTTCTGCGACCCCGACGCCCCCGACATCTGGAACGGCCGGCGCGGTGGCGGGCCGGATTCGCAAGCCGAGCGGCAGGAGCGGCGCGGCAGCCGCGTCTACGCCAACACCATCAATTCGGCCGCCAACAGGCTGGCCGCGGGACTGGAAAGCCTGATCATACCGCAGTCGGAAAAATGGCATGGCCTGTCGACCGCCGCCATGAACGACGAGGAGACCGACGAGGAAAAGGAATGGGCCGAAAGCCTACGCGATTTCCTGTTCTCGCTGCGCTACTCCGCCAATTCCAACTTCGTGCCGGCCACGCAGGCCTGCCTGCGCAATGTCGTGCGCTATGGCCCGGCCTATCTCTATGCCGAGGAAGGCTTTGGCGGCACGCTGATCCGCTATGCCTCGATCCCCGTGGTCGAGGGCTACCTCTCGCGCAACCGCTGGGGCCAGGTCGACATCTTTCATCGCCGCTACGAGCGCACGGCGCGGCAGGCCGCGCAGCTGCTCGGCTACGAAAAACTGCCGGCCCGCATCAAGGTGCTGGTCGACGATCCGGCCAAGTGCGAGGAGAAGATCTCGCTGATCCAGTGCATCCAGCCGCGCGATGAGCGCAAGATGTACGGGCAGGGCGGCGGTTCCCGGTATCTCGACATGGCGTTCGCCTCCTACCATGTCATCGAGGACGAGGAGGAGATCGTCAGGGAAAGCGGCTTCCGCACTTTCCCCGTCTCAACCTTCAACTGGCGCCGCTACGAGGGCGATCCCTATGGCGTCTCGCCGGCCATCGAGGCGCTGACGACGGTGCGCGAGGAAAACGCCGTGCGCCGCTCCGGCCTGCGCGCGCTGCAGCAGATCACCGATCCGGCGACCGCCTCGAAGGCCAGGCTCGACTATGTCCCGGTGCTCAATCCCGGCGAGAACTATCCGGGCCTGATCGACGACAATGGCAGGCCGCTGATCCAGCCGATCGCGACCGGGCAGAACCCGACCTATGCCTTCAACTACGCCCAGAGCCGCGCCGACGAGATCCGCGACATGATGTTCGTCAATTTGTTCCAGACACTGGTGCAGAACCCGCAGATGACGGCGACCGAAGCGCTGATCCGCCAGGAGGAGAAGGGCGCGCTGCTCGGTCCCTCGGGCTCGATCATCCAGGCCGGCTTTGCCAGCAATCTCGACCGCGAACTCGGCATTCTCGAAGACAAGGGCCTCTATGACGAGGACAGCCGCTTCGTGCCGCCGGAGAGCCTGGCCGGCAAGGCGGTGCGGCCGACCTTCACCGGTCCCCTCGACGTGCTGCGCCGCTCGGCCGAGGCACGCGACACCATCCAGCTGGTGACCACGGCCATGCAGATGGCGCAGTTCGACCCTGATGTGATGGACAATATCGACAGCGACGAGGCGATCAAGATCGTGCAGAGCGCGGGCCGCAGTCCGCAACGCATCTTCCGCCGCAGGGAGGAGGTCGACGGTCTGCGCGATGCCCGCGCCAAGGCCCAGACAGCGCAGGCCGGCATGTCTGCGATCGCCACCGCCGGCAAGGCCGCCAAGGATGCTGTGCCGGCCGCGGTACAGGCCCGCGACAGCGGCCTGCTCGATGGGCTGCAGGCAATGATGCAGGGCGGTGGTCAAGCTGCGCCGGCTGCCGACACCGCCGTCCAGGACGCGATGCCGGCGGGTGGCGGCGCATGAGCCGCAAGCGTTTCGCCCACGCGGCGCAAAATGGCGGCCCCGCCAGGGCGCGCGAAGCGCTGGCCAAGGCCTATCTCCGGGCCTTTTCCGGCGAGGACGGCGAAATGGTGCTGGCCGATCTCGCGGCGACGGTCGGCTATTACAGGCGCCCGTCCTATGGCGAGTGGATGGCGCGGACCAGGACGCCCGCCGGCTTCGAACTGCACAGCGCACTCAGCAATGCGCGCGCCGAAGTGGTGCAGCATATCATGGGCTTCCTGACGCTGGACGAAGCGCAGCTCGCGGCCCTGGAGAAGGCGGCGCGGGCGGAAGAGAGATGAGGCGCTGAAGCTGCGGCCCTCGCCCCGTTTACGGGGAGAGGATGCCGGCAGGCAGGTGAGGGGCGGCGCCGGCACTCGATCATTCGCGCCCCGCCGCGCCTTCGGGCACCTTCTCCCATGAACGACGTGACGTCGCTCCCACGCGACCCTCCGGGCGTCCAAGCTCCAGCCGAAAACCCACCATCCGCGCTCCCGAACAGGCTGCCATCCCGGCGGTCCGTCGCTGCGCGCGCCTCTCAAAGCCAGCCGAGCAGGGAACAGCCAATGGTCCACATCATCCCTCTTTCGGTTGGCCAGCGCCGGCTCGATACCGACAATGCGCCGCGATACCCGCAGGGTTCGCCGGTCGGCGGCGCCATGCAGGGTCAGGACGAAGGCCTCTCCGCTCTCGCCGAGCACTACCGGCAAATGACAGAGCGGCAGGAGGCGTTCGACGCCGAACTGGCGCGCCGCCGCTTCAACGGCCAGATCGCTTTAGCCGAAGACGAGGCGACGGCCAACGCGCCGCCCGACGGTGCCGGCCTGCACGAGGCCATGTATGGCGCCGTCGACCCGCGCAATGAGCGGGCGGTCAAATCGGGCCTGTTCGACACGCTGTTCGACGCTGCCGTGCCTGGTATGCCCGAGAGCCAGCGCGCCAACTTCGCCAGGCAGAAGGAGGCGATGCGTGCGGTTGGCGCGCGGCGCATGGCCCAGCGGCAGCTTCAGCGGCGCGACGACTATGAGCTGGCCGAGGTCGAAACGGCGCTGAAGGCCGACGCCATCGCCATCGGCAATGCCGATCCCGATGATCACGCCAGCTTCGAAGCGGCCAGGCAGCAGGGGCTCGATCTGATCGACAAGATGGGGGTCGACCCCGACATCAAACAGCAGATGGTGAAGGACTGGTTCGGCACGGCGGCCAAGACGCGGTTCGAGGCGCTGATCGCCAAGGACCCGCAGCGGGCGCTGGCGATGTCTGGGGTGGGGATGCCGGAAGATCCTTCGGGTGGCGATACCTCCGGATCTGTCCCGTGGATCGGCGTTTCGGGCAGCTCAGATGCGACGGCCGCGAAAGGCGATCGCATTGGCAAGCCAGATGAGCGATTGGAGCAAGCGTTCGCGGACAGTGTTCCGGCGCGCGATCCGATAGTTCTCAAGCCCGCAACGGGCTATCTCGCGGACCTATCTCCAGATGATGTCCGGCGGCTGATTGACCGGGCACACGCAGCGAATACCGCCCAACTGATCGAGGCGCGCACCAATATCACTCTCGCGTCGCAGACCGCCCCTGACGCAATCGCCAACACGGGTATCTACGCCGGCAGAATGCCTGACCCTGCGGACTTCGCCGCCGTGTATGGCACTGAGGAAGGCGGCAAGCAGTACCAGGATTTTATCCAAAAGATCGATATCGGCCGTCAAGCCTTTGGCATGCGGACCATGCCCAATCAGGCGATCCACGCAGCCCTACGCGATGCGGAGCCTGCACCGAGCAGCTCCAAGGAGGAACAGACACGCTATGGAGTTACAGCTGCCGCTGCCCTCAATACTCTGAGTATGAGGCGGGCGGACCCTGCAGGCTATGTTCGAACCGTCTTCCCCAATGTTGACGCCGCATGGAGGGCGGCAAAGTGTCCAGACAGCAAGCCCGGGACCAGCGATTCAGAAGCGTACAGATGGGCTATCGCAGTCTCCGTTGCGGCCCAAAGGCAACTGGGCATCGAGACCCCTCAACCCCTACCGAAGGCCGTTGTTAAAAGTATAGCTGATACCTTTGGCAACAAAGACTTGCCGCAGGGCAAGAAGGACATAATTCTGCATGACCTTCTGGCAGCGACGCCCGATCCAGGTGTCCGAGGGGCTCTGTCTCGGCAACTAGATCAGGCTAGCCTTTCTGGACCGGCTCAAGTCGACCCGATCGTTAATACTGCGACGGTGCAAGGACGACTTCCATCAGCGCCGCCTAGCGAAGCCCGGTCTGCATTCCAACGAGTTCCAGAGGACTTCGGTAACTATCTGAGCGAGGGTTTCGAGGCCCTAGGCCGAGTCCCGCATGACATTGGGCTGGGTCTCCAAGATCTGCTCGATTCCCCTTTGGGCTTCCTTGAACAACTGCCGGCTACCCCCGGCTCGGGGGCGGTTGCTGAAGGGCGCTTAGCATTAGAAGCAGTGGGCGAAGCCGTTGCAAAAGGCTTGGCCATGGTCCGCGGCGGGACGGGCAAATTTGCCAAGCCGCTGGAGGAACTCGCTCCCGGTGGTTCGCGTGCCACGTCAGAGCTTGCTGCTGAGCGTGCGGTGACTCGCCAAGTCGTCGAGACGAAATCTCTTGTTAAAGCAGCAGAGGATGCCGCCTACCGCGTTGGCACTGGCGCCAAACCTGACAACGCAGAGCTTCTTCAGATCATAAAGTCGATCGCAAGAGACCCTTCTAAGGTAAGGTATCCAGGAGCATCGTTTGGCAAGGCTCTTTCAAAAAATTACCGCAAAACGTTTCTCGACGCGAATCTGAAACTGGAAGGTAAAGTTGTGGTCCACCACGCGGCTGAGCAGCAAATCTTGAACAGATATCTAGGGCTTGTGACGGAAGAGGAGATGCACTCGCTTCAGAATCTGCGTGGAATTCCTAAGAGCCTGGATAACCTCTTGCACAACAAAATTTTCCGGTTCGAGTGGGACGAATTTTATGCATCGCATCCTCAGCCCACTCGTCAGCAGGTGCTGGAATATGTCGAGTATATCGACAAAAAGTACGGACATCTGTTCAACCCTCCAATAGGTGAATAATGAAGTATTTCTATATCAGACCTGATGTGGCTGGTGGGCTCGGTAGAGACACGGTTTTGGACCCCAGTGTCCATCCGCCGATTGTGACCAAGCTTCACTACGTGGTAGAGGGCTGGACCGGTGATGTGCTGGTTACGACGTTCCCGTGTTACCTCGTCACCGAAGAAATCCAGCGTGCATTGGAGCAGATAGGCTTTTCAGGTGCGACGTTCGCTGAAGCCGAAGTGACAACATCCGAAGAGTTTCATGAATATCAACCTGGGCAGGAACTTCCACCTTTCGTCTGGTTGAAAGTGAATGGGAAGGCTGGCAGCGACGACTTCGGGATCGCAGCCAACTATCGCCTCGTCATCTCAAAACGCATTCTTGATTTGCTGGAATCATTCGGAATACCGTTTGCAGTGGTCGAGCCCTACGAACAGTAACGGGATCGCGCCTCAGTTGTCTCGGAATTACGGTGACAGTGCACTTTGGAGGCTGCAGCCACGTGATTGAAGTGAACGCTCCAGACTGAGTCATGGGAATGAGTGCACTGTAAGCGTCGGTTCGTGCGCCGACATCAGCGAGTGTCAGGTACAAAGCCGAATGCAATGCCTACCGGCCACGACGTGGATCATCTACACGACTTACAGTTGGGAGGTGCTGAGGCGACGCACAATATGGCTCCGCTCGAAGCTCCAGGCTGAGACACGGAAATGAGTGCACTGTCACCGTAATATTGGTGAGTCAGATCGTCCAGCTTCACCGCTGCGGTTGGCCGCAGTTCATCAATACAGCACGTCGTTCCTCATCTTGCGAAAAAAAATCGCCGAGATTTGAAAAGGGGACCTTCTAGCCTAGGCGGCCCGGCAAAGTGTCAACCCTGCCGGGGCGCCGCTTTCAATAATTGCCGTTGTAATAGCGGTCGTCGCAGGGCGCGGTGTAGATGCGGCCATGGCGGTCCTGGTAGCGGCACATTTGTTCGCCGCGACGCTGCGGCGTGGTCGCGCTGCCGACGACAGCACCCAGAAGAGCTCCGCTGGCCGCACCGATGAGCGTGCTTTCGGTGTTGCCGCCGATCGCCTGGCCGACGAGCGCGCCGCCGGCGCCGCCGATCAGCGCGCCGGTCCCGGCCCGCTGCTGGCCTTCGGTCTGGGCGCAGCCCGCAAGTGCGGCGGTCATCAGCACGGCGGCAACGGCTTTGTGAAAGGTCATGTGATATCTCCCTTAAAGCTCTGAAATCCCTATCGATCTCCCGTGCGTGCGCATTGCGGCGGAACGGGGGCAGGGGCTCTCACGATATAAGACATGGTTTCTCGGCCGTTGATGGACCGAGCACGCGCAAACATCTTTGTCGAACAAGGCTGTAGCGCCGCCACCTGCCAAAATGATTCAGCCTTTGATGGTTTGCCCTGGCCTGGGCCGGCCCTGCGTTGTCGCCGTGGGCTTCGTCATTTGGAAAGCCAAGCAATGGTTTCCCGCGCGCGCTGCACCCGCCATTCCTCACCCCACGATGGAGAAATGACATGACCCGAGGTCTTCCCCGCACGCTTGCCCGTGCCGCCGCCCGCGAGGCCGGCCTTGCCCCGCCCAAGCTCGGCCTGAAGGCCGTGACCACCGGGCAGGGCGGCTCTTACCGCACCGTGTTCACCTTCGCCGGCATGCAGGTGCCGGTCACGGACGCGCTGGCCTATGCCGGCCAAAAGATCTTCGACTTTTCCGACGGCAAGGTGCGCATCAAGGGCGGCACGGCCAGGCTGCAGTTCGCCGTGCTGACCGCCCGCGCCTCGACCATCAACGACAATGCGGCACTGACCTGGTCGCTGGGTTCGGCGGTCGCGTCCAGCGCCACGCTGGCCGGTACCATGGTCAATGTGCTGGCCTCGACGGCGCGCACGCTGGATGGAGCCGGCGCGGCCCTGTCGACCGCCTCGACCGCCGATGTCGCCGCCGCCGCGACGCTGGATGGCACGGCGACGCCGGTCGATCTCTACCTCAACCTGGCGTTCGCCACCGGCACGGATATCGACGCTGACGGGACGATTGCCGTGACGGGCACGGTGACGCTGCTGTGGGAGAATTGGGGCGATAACATTTAGCGATCTTCCGCCTCGTGGGAAGATTGGCAGCTTTGCCGCAGGCTCATTTCTAACCGCAAAGGAAAACATCATATGACAGATCTGGCAGACGCCGGGTCCGTGGCGGCGCGCGCGCAGCCGGCGGGCAACCCAGTACGGCCACCGGCAGGCGCGGAAAGCGGGTCCGCCGCGGCGACCGGCAAAAGTTGGTTTGACGGTCTTTCCGAAGGCAACCGCAAGCTTGCTGAAGCCAAGGGCTGGACCAAGGCCGAAAACCTCGATCGGGTTTTCACGTCCTATGCGGAGCTGGAGCGGCAGCAGGGTGAAAGCTTGCGCGTTCCGGGCCCGGACGCATCTCGGGACGACTGGGACAAGTTTCACGCCCGGCTGCCCGAGACCATGCGTCCGGTCACCTCGTCCGAGAAGGTCGAGTACCGCCGGCCGGAAGGCCTGCCGGAGAACTTTGCCTATTCGGACGAGCTCGCCAATGCGTCCAAGGCCTGGGCGGTCGAAGCGGGTGCAAGTCCGAAGATCGCGCAGGCCTACCACGACAGGTTCGTCGGCTACATGGCCGAGCAGGCGCAAGCGCAGCACATCGCGCTCGCCCGTTCGGTCGAAGCCACGCATGACGACCTCGTCAAGGACTGGGGGCCGACCGACAGCGACGGCTTTCGCCAGAAGCTTGAGGTCGCCAACCGGGCGATGAAGAAGCTTGGCCTGGTCGACGCCTATAAGGAGAAGGGTATCCTTCTGCCTGACGGGGCGCTGACCGATCCGCGGATCGCCAAGGCGTTTCAAGCCATTGGCGAAGCGATGTTCCAGGAAGACACGATTGACGGCGGGGCGCGTTCGAGCGGAGGCAATCCGTTCAAGCGCAATGCCTCCGGCGAACGCAACCTGACGGCCATCTCGGCCCTCGTCAAAAGCGACCCCGCACGTGCCCGGCGGCTGGCCCGCGAGGCCGGAGAAAACCCCGACCGCTGGATGCCGAACAACCCCCTCTAAGCTGTGCCGATATTCAGGTGATCCGGGCCTGACCTGAATCTCAACACACCTTCACCACCTAACCAACCCCTGAAGGAAGATAAAATGACAGATGCCTACACCCGTATCGCGGACGCGATCGTTCCGTCCGTCTATGCGCAATACGCTTTCGAGGAACACGTCCAGTCGCTCGAGATCTACCAGGCCGGAATCCTGTTTTCCGACCCGGCCATCTCCTCGAAACTGTCGATGGGCGGCCGCTCGGTCGACATGCCCGGCTGGAAGGATCTCGGCAACGATCCGTCCGAGCCGGTCAACGACGATCCCGCCGATTCCATCGAGATGAAGAAGATCGGCTCGCGCCGCGAGGTCGCCGCCCGCAACGTCCGCGCCCAAGCGTGGGGCGTTCCGGACCTGACCTCGATCCTGGCGGGTGATGATCCGCAGAAGCTGATCGTCAAACGGCAGACCGAGTACTGGCAACGCGCCAACAAGCTGACCCTGCTCGGCATCCTGAAGGGCGTCGTCGCCGACAACATCGCCAACGATGGCGGCGACCTGGTGCGCACCACCGGCGCCTCCATCGTCGACACCGACATCATCGAGGCCGCCTACCTGATGGGCGACCGCGCGGACAAGTTCAAGACGATCTGGATGCACTCCAAGCAGATGAAGGCGCTGAAGCTCGCCGACCTCATTGACTATGTGCCGTCCTCCGAGCAGGGCGGGCCGCTCATCCCCTACTACATGGGATTGCGCTGCGTGGTCGACGACGACATTCCGGTGGCGGCGGGCGTCTACACCGCCTTCATGTTCAAGGACAAGGCAATCCTGTGGAACGAACTGCCTGTGAACACCGAGGGCGGGCCGCTGGAGTTCGACCGCAAGCCGCGACAGGGCCATGGCGGCGGCGTCACCGAAATGGTCGGCCGCCGGCATTTCGTCCCGCATGTACCCGGCACCCGCTTCCTCGACGCCTCCTCGGCCGGCGAATTCGCCACCGATGCGGAACTGGCGCTGGCGGCGAACTGGGACCGCACCGCGTCGAGCGTCAAGACCATGACGTTCATCGCGCTGAAGACGACCGAGGGTTGACAGCGCTGAGGCCGGGGGCGGGGGCGTCAGCGCTCCCGCCTCGATGTCCGGCGTCTGTTCCCGCAGAGGGGTGAGTCGTTAAGTGCCCGCTCGGCAGTTTCAAGGCCTCTTGAGGCAGCTTACGCGCCGCCTGTCGTCCGGTTGTATTCAAGAAGCGTTGCCATCTCGGAGGCGACACATAGACGGCGCACCAAAGAGATGACTCGAGGGGCAGATTTGGAAATCTTAACCGCTGACATCATATATGGCTGATGACATGGATTGCAAAAG
This sequence comes from Mesorhizobium sp. BR-1-1-10, assembly GCF_020165595.1. Lineage (NCBI taxonomy): Bacteria > Pseudomonadati > Pseudomonadota > Alphaproteobacteria > Hyphomicrobiales > Phyllobacteriaceae > Mesorhizobium > Mesorhizobium sp. BR-1-1-10. Next base: position 17,584 of record NZ_JAIUIL010000017.1, read on the forward strand.
GCCAATCAATAATGCATTTTCCCGGCAAAAGTGGGGGACGATTGCGTGGCATTCGATGAGTAACTGGGATGCTATGTCCATACAAATGGTATGGTTCGCCAGCGACGCTCGTCGAGCAAACGCGGCCAAGCTCTACTCCACTTTCGTAGGAACTGATCCGGATTCGTTTCAATCGAGTAAGGTGCCGACTCCGCCAATCCCAAATTTGTCAGCGGCATCCGGCAATGTGGGCGACCGAACATATAGCGTTACGGTCCAACCTAGCCGTGTTGATCTCGTTGTGCAGCGCGCGAACGACGTCGGTTCTGACCTCCCCGACCTTTTGAGTAATCCAGATCAGATTATTCTGGAACTTGCGAGTAAGGCTGCGCTAATAGGAGCGGAACTGAGTTCAGTGAGTAGGCTTGCACTTGTCACTACACTATATCGTCCTACGGACAGCCATGCCGCCGCCAATGAGATCGTCGCTGGAATGGTTGGCTTGGAGTTGCCCCGATCTGATGTCACTGACTTAGCCTTTCAGGTTAATGCCCGTGTACCGCTGGACAGTACGTCAGGTGTAGTAGTTAATAGATTCCTCAAATTTGGTGTTGCGGCATTTCACTCAGTGACTTTTGATTTCGCAAATCAAGCCATTGCAAATCGAAATGTAGAAACTTTCGGTGCAAATTTGGTGGTTGACGTTAATATAGTTCCGCATTTTCAGCCTCTGACGCCAGAATTGCAGTCCCAGATATGGACAAAGCTCGCTGACGAGACGGCGGTCGTTAGGTCAACCGGTACATTGGGCAGTCTTTGGCATGCGTAATTCTTCAAATTTCCGCGGCATTTCGTATTTGGCTTTGGTCGAGGATGACCTAGGTAAGTCGACACCAGACAGCGACCAGGTTGAGTCCTCCTCCAAAAGTGGGAACAGCACGCCAATTTTGAACTGGCATTCATCACTAGCTCCAACTGTGAATCTTCGCTGCTTTGTGACTGATCCGAGTTCGCAACCGCCCGATGATGACGCAATGAAATTTCTATCGCTCTATTCCGCGATTGATGAAATGCATTCGTTTCCTTTAGGATTTCCCGAAAGAATTGACGAAGAAACTGCAATTGACGCCGAGCGTGTGCTTTCTTTTATTGATGTTTCGGGCATCGATGCCCCGACCATCTTTTCTCACGGCGGCGATGCTGTTGTTTTCAGTTGGGACCTGGCTAAGATCAATAGATACCTAACCATAAGCGGGGGAGACGCTGCCTTTTTGGACGTCAACAAACAGAACAAGATGCAGTGTCCTTACCAAATCGTCCCCCTAGATGGCCCCGAAATCTCAACTTGGTTGAGGCGCTTGGGCGCGCCCTCCAAAGCTGCCTCGAATGTTGAGTGATGACGAAATAATTTACCGCTCGGCTCTGTACCCACGGATGGTAAAGTCCGGGGTTGTAGCCCCTGAAAAAGCCGTTTCAGACTTCTTTCGTGAAGCGGATGCAAACGGCAACACGATTTATACGATTTCTGTCGGGCGCGGGACCCTGTTCCGTTCGCTTGATCACGTCCACGACTACGGGTGTCGAGTGGCCGCAAACACAAACGAAGAACGAGCGAAAGAAAAAGGTTCGCCACTGGAACGACCGGGACAAACGGTCCACTACTTGGGTTCTTTCAAGCTGGCAGTATCAGATGTACTCGCCGCTCCTCGAAGGCTAGTTGACCTTAGCGTCGTCCACCATCCCCTACCTGGCTTGGACGAGCACTGCAACATTGTGATGCAGAGGAACGCCATCGAAGCACGCAAATCGGAGGTCAGCGCGGAACGGACGAGCATTTTGGTTCACTTACGGCTTTCGCTCTACGATCCGGAACCCCACATCTGCGCGTGTGATGTCGATCTTATCAGTACTTTTGGAGACGTCCGCCTGACATTAGCGCCTGCGGGTGAGAGTGGTGAAATCCCGCTGACCAGTGATCGCCGCAAGGATTAATTCGGGAACTGATGGTAGCTGCGCTACGAGGAGATGCGCTGGGTCTCCTGCTACATGCGCCGGACGGCGGCACCAGTCAATTTCCTGCCCCGGGCTCTGCCGCAATGGGGCGGAAAATTCGACCTCTATTCCTTCCAATTTTTATCGCAAAACTCTGACTGCAACGCCGTCGCCATCTCGCTCGGTGATCTGGTGAAAGCTGGATAGCGGCGACACCATAGTCCTGCTCCCTCGTTAGTTTTTAATGGGAACAAGAGTCCGCGCTTCGACCGTGCGTCACACGTTCTTATGCGCCATTTTGCCGACAAATCGTTTGAAATCCCCAACTGCCTTGCATCGGTGTTTTGCCATTGAGGCATCAACATCACGATTAGACCCGCTGACGGAGGCTGACATGGCCATCACCCCGACCGATATTGCCAACATGGCGCTCGCCGTGCTCGACGAGGCGCCGATCGACAGTCTCGATCAGGACGTCAAGGCGGCGCGCCTGCTGAACCTGCATTTCGACCTGACGCGCGAAGCGGAGCTGACCAAGTGTGCCTGGGTGTTCGCGATCCTGCGCGCCACGGTCGCCGGAGCAAACACCGGCGGCGGCGATTGCGGCTTGAACGTCGCTTACGAACTGCCGGCCGATTGCCTGCGGCCGCTGCCGCTGACGCATAATGGCGAACCGGACGGCGTGCCGATCTCCTGGCGCCAGGAGGCGGGGCTGATCTATTCGGACCAACCTGGTCCGCTCGCCATCCGCTATATCGCCAACCTCACCGACCCCAACGACTGGGACGCGCTGTTCACCGAGGTGCTGGTGGCCGCGCTTGCCATCAAGGTCGCGCATCCGCTGACCCACAAGTCGGGCATGATCGACATTGCGCGCTCGGCCTATGACCGGGCGCTGGACGCGGCCTTCAACGGCAATGCCGTCCAGCGCGGCGGTCGCCTCTACAGCGCCTCGTGGTCCAGCCAACGCGGCGACAGCAGGGGAGCGCGCTGATGGCCGCGCTCTATCCGGTTCAGGATGTCTTCACCCGTGGCGAAATCAGCCCGCGTTTGCATGCCCGCGCGTCGCTCGACTTCTATCGGGCGGCGCTCGCCAGATGCGAGAACTTCGTCACGCTGCCGCATGGCGGCATCCGCAAGCGCGGCGGCACCTATTTCGCCGGCGAGGTCAAGACATCGGCCAGGAAGACGCGGCTGATCCCGTTCATCTTCTCGGCCGAGCAGGCCTATGCGCTCGAATTCGGCGAGCAGTATATCCGCGCCTACGCCTATGGCGCGCGCGTCGGTACGGTGGAGGTGGCTTCGCCTTATCTGGAGGCGGATCTGTTCGAGCTCGCCTATGTCCAGTCGGCAGACCAGATGTGGATCACGCACAAGGACTATCCGCCGAAGGTCCTGACGCGCACCGCGCACACCGCCTGGGCTTTGACGGATTTCACGTTTCTCGACGGCCCTTATGACGAGATCAACACCACACCGACGACGCTGACCCCGGCGAACACCGGGCATGCCACGCCGAAAATGACCGCAAGCACCGCGCCGAGCGGCAGGGTGAGCGATGACGGCACGGGCACCAATACGTGGAGGGTGTTCGACCGCGACATCACGCAGGAGATCAAATTCGCGACCGGCAGCAGCGGGTTCGTCCAGTATCAATTTCCTGCCGGCCAGGGCAGGGCCGTCAATGCCTACTGGCTTGCCGCGTCGGACAATGTCTCGTCGAATTCCGATATGCCGACGCAGTGGACGCTGTCGGGATCGAATGACGGGACCAATTATGTGTCCCTGGACGGGCGATCCGGCGAGATCGGTTGGTCCGGTTCCGAAGTGCGTTTCTACGACTTCCAGAACAAGACCGCTTATGAATATTACAAGTTCGCCTTTTCGGGCGGCGGCGGTGGCGATGCGGTGAATTGCAGTGTTGCCGAGATCGCCATGGCCGAGAGCGGCGACACGATGGCGCCCTTCGACCTGACGGCATCTTCCGTCGTCGGCATCAATGACGACGCCGGTTTCCAGCCGGCCGATGTCGGCCGCTCGGTGCGCCTGCTTGGTGCCGACACCATGTGGCGCTGGGCCAGGATCACCAGCGTCACCAGCACCATGGCGGTCAAGATCAGGCTCTTTGGCCATGCGCTGCCTGACATCTCGCCGATCACCCGCTGGCGGCTCGGCACTTTCGTGCCCGGCAAATATGTCGAGGCGGGCTCGCTCTATGAGGAGCGCCTGGCCTTCAGCCGTAAATTCTCGGTCTATGCCTCGGCCACCGGCGACTTCGACAACTTTACGCTCGGCGAAAAGGATGACGATGCGCTGGAGTTCGTCCAGGCCGGCGGCGGCCAGGCCAACGACATCGTCTGGATCGCCGATTCCGACGGCGCGCTGCTGATCGGGACGTCCGGTGGCGTGCGTGCCTTGTCGGGCTCGGGCATCGATGAGGCGCTAACGCCGTCCTCGTTCAAGAACCGGCGCTCGCGCACCTTCGGTTGCGCCCGCATCCGTCCGGTCGATGCCGGCCAGTCGTTCCTCTATGTCACGCGCTCGCGCAAATCGATCGCCGAGCTGACGCAGACCGCGCAGAGCCGCTTTTCCTCGGACGATGTCGGCCAGATTTCCGAGCACATCCCCAAACAGGGCGTGGTGGAGCTTGCCTTCCAGACCGACCCCGACCCGTTGCTGTGGTTTCCGCTCGATAATGGCGAGCTTGGCGGTTACACGCACCAGCCATCCCAGGATGTCAGGGGCATGCACCGGCATCGCCTGGGTGGCGGCTTCAGTGGCGTTGGCTGGGCGGTTGTCGAAAGTGCCGCCGTAACGCCCGGGCAGGACGGCAATGACGATTTGTGGCTGGTGGTCAAGCGTACCATTGGCGGCATGACCAAACGCTATATCGAGATCAAGACCGCGCCGTTCGAATATGGCGCCGTCGCCGACGCCTTCGAGGTCGATTGCGGCCTCACTTACACGGGCCTCGCGGTGACCACGGTGGGCGGTGCGATGCATCTCGCCGGCCAGTCCGTCGATGTGCTGGCCGACGGCAAGGTCTATCGCGGCCTCGTCGTCACCGGCGGCGGCACGGTAACGCTGCCTGGCGGCTCGGCCGCCGCCCAATGGCAGCTCGGGCTGTCCTACGCGGCGGGCGCCGACACGCTGGAGCTCGATGTCGGCGGCCGCGACGGCTCCATCGTCGGCCGCCGCAAGAAAGTGGCGAAGGCGATCCTGTCGCTGCTCGAGACCGACACCACGGGGCTGGAAGTGCAGTCCCTGATGCGCGGCCGCTGGGAGCCGGTGCGCCTGCCTTCGATCGTCGCGCCCGACGGGCGGGCAACGCTGTTCACCGGCAATGTCGAAGTGCCGATCGACGACAGCTGGGAAGGGCAGGGGCGAGTGCGCATCCGCCATGTCAACCCGACGCCCTGCACGATCAGGGCGTTCACGCCCGTGTTCGACGCCGAGCCGTAGGCAAAGCCAACGCCGGATGTGCCGATCTCCCCCTCGTGGGACATGGCAGCTTCGCCGGCCGCTCATCACCCCACAAGGATCCTTCCCAATGACATCCCTCCATGCCGAGCAACTCGGCAGGGCGCGGACGGCTGCCGAATACGCGGTCGTCATCGCCTTGCTCGACACCGACCTCAACAATGCGTTCACCCGCAAGGCCGAACTGGCCGAGGCCGAGGACCGCGCGGTCTTCGGCGACGGCGATCTTGCCGTGGCGCGGGCCGCGCACGATGATTGCAACGACCGGATCGCGCTTCTGGAAAAAGCCATCGATGCCGCCGGCAAGCGATGCGCGGAAGCCGCGCGCAGCGAAGCCCGTGCCGACATCGCCGCGCTTGGCGAGGAGACCAAGGCGAGAGCAGCCGTGCTTGGCGAGCGCTGGCGCGGCGTTCGTCTGCTGGTCGAGCGGTTGCGCCAGGAATTGTTCGAGGCCGATACGCTCGCCCGCGCCATCGCCACCGCCAACGGCCTGTTCGACGCCGCCGGCGTCACCGAGATGAAGGTGAACCTCACCACCACCCGCCGCGCCGCCATGGCCGGCCCGCGGGCCGCGGCGCCCGCCCGGCTCAGCCGGCCGGCGCTGCAGGTCGACAGGCTGCTCATCTCCTTCCTCAGTCCCGGCGGCACGCTCGATCCGCGCCCGCCGCTCGGGGCGCCGATCAAGCGCTCCGAAGGCAATCGCCCCGGCGTCAGGAGCCCCAAAGGCAAATTCACTCCCGCAAGCAAACCCCTTGGCGAACGAGGCTGAACCATGTGCACACTTGCCCTTCTCGGCACGGCTCTTTCGGTCGGCGGCACGCTGGCGGAAGGCCAGCAGCGCAAACAGATGGCCGACTACCAGGCCAGGACCTATGAGCAGCAGGCCCTGGCCGAGGCGCAGAATAGCGCCCTGGAACTGAGCCGGGAACGTCACAAGCAGGATCTCCTGCAGGCCCAGGCTCGCGCCAAGGCCGGCGCTTCCGGCGTCGGCATTGCCGGCTCGCCGGCCGAGGTGCTGGCGGCGAATGCCCGGCAGGGCCAGGCCGACCTCGACGCGATGCTGTACGGCTCGCGGCTGCGCCAGAACAACCTCGACGATCAGGCTGCGTTGTCGCGCTTTTCCGGCAAGCAGGCGGTGGGGGCGTCGATCTTCAGCGCTGGCAGCGCGCTCGTTGGCGGACTCTCCAAAATCCCGGATCCAACCAAGGCGCCGGCCTTGAGCGCGGTGGCCGGCACGGTGCCGAAGCGGTCGGTGGTGTTCCGCGGTTCGCTGCTTGGCGCGCAGTAGGAAAGGGATGATCGATGGCCCATGTCATTCCTCTCTCCGTCGGCCAGCGCCGGAGTGATTCCGGCAATGTGGTTTCTGCTTCCGGCGGATCTTCCGTTGGGGGCCCAGTGCAGGCCGACGCGTTTTCGGCCATCGCCGAGCGCTACCAGCAGATCAAGGACCAGCAGGAGGCGTTCGACGGCGAACTGGCGCGCCGCCGCTTCGCCGCCCGGATTACACAGGCCGAAGACGAGGCGACGGCCAACGCGCCGCCCGACGGTGCCGGCCTGCACGAAGCCATGTATGGCGCCGTCGACCCGCGCGATGGCCGGGCGGTCAAATCGGGTCTGTTCGACACGCTGTTCGACGCTGCCTTGCCTGGTATGCCCGAGAGCCAGCGCGCCAACTTCGCCGGGCAGAAGGAGGCGATGCGTGCGGTTGGCGCGCGGCGCATGGCCCAGCGGCAGCTTCAGCGGCGCGACGACTATGAGCTGGCCGAGTGGACCAAGGTCGACACCATGTCGACCGCCGCAATCGCAAATGGCGACCCGAACGACACCGCGAACTTCGAGGCGATTCGCCAGAGCGGCTTCGACCTGATCGCCAAGATCGGCAACCCGCTTATCAGGCAGACGGCTGAAGCCGCCTGGCGCACCAACACAGCCAAGGCGCTGGTCCAGGCGATGATCGCCCAGGATCCCAAGCGCGCCGCCGAGATGTTGGGTCAGGCGCAAGCTGGAAGCCGGACCAAGGACGATGCCGTGGGGGCGGTAGGTGTTCAGCAGGCAAGTGCCACAAGTTCTGCTCCGTCAAAAGGCGACAGCGCCGGCAAGCCTACGCCAGTCGAGCGAGTGGCGCAGGTTTTCCGAGACGACATTCCGTCTGAAGACCGGCCGGTTTTGGCCCAGCAAGCCCAGGCTGCCGACGCCGCCAAGCAAGTCGAAATGCGCACCAGCATCGCCTGGCCGAACAGAACGCAGCGGCTGCCATCAGGGACACCGGAACCTATTCCGGTCTAACCCCGACCCCCGAGCAGTTCGTCGCTCTCTATGGCGCTACCGAAGGCGTCAGGCATTTCCAGGCCTTCAATCAAGCGCTCGATATCAGTCGCCAATTCTACAGCATGCGCGGCATGTCGAACGATGCCATCCGAGCCAAGGTCGGAGATTCTGCCCCCAAGGGGAACAGCACGAACCCCGAGGAATACAAGGCACGTCATGATGCCATTGTGACCGCAGCCGACCTGACACTCAGAGCCAGGCAAGGAGATCCGGGCGGCTATGTCCGCAAGACATTTGCGAACCTGGACGCAGCCTGGAACAACCTGTCGAAGCCGGAAGACTACCGGGCGGCGATCATAGGCTCGATCGCCGCCCAGCAGCAATTGGGTTTCGAGGTCGTACAACCGCTGCCCAATTCCGTGGCGGGCAGCGTCGTCGTCGGACTAAAAAACGGAACCAAACCGCAAGATCATACCCTAGAGAACATCTTTGCTGCGCTGCCTACCGAAGCTGCCCAACAGGCAATGCTGGACCACCTGGTTCAAACAAGTGCAGCTCAGACGGAGAGAAGCCTAGCTGAGCGAACACGGCGCGATTGGATAGTCGACCCCAAAATGCTGCTTGATTTGGGTAAAGCAGCCGAGTTGGGTTTGCGGGATTCGAATACAGAAGTAACGAATTACATTCCTACGCCTCAAGATAAGCTTGGCTATCTTATCGCCGGTGATAGTAAGCCAAACAGCGTCTGGCGTAGTCTAGCGCGGGTGCTGGTTGGCTCCGAGGGAGCCGGCGAGCAAGGCATCTCGTTGCTGGGCATCACGCCCATGGTCGCGGCCGATAAGGCTGTTGCGTCCGCGATGTCCGGCAACGTCGGCGACACGGTTCTCAATACCTTAGGGGCTATCCCCGCTGAGCAACTGGCGTCCGTCGGCCTGCGACAAGCCGGCAAGATTGCAGGGCCTCTTGTTAAGGAACTCTCTCAGGTATTAAAGCGGCCTGACGACCTAGCTGAGGGGGCTGAGGCGCTTCTGCGCGGAAGCAGCGGCAAGCTCGCCGACTCGACTGAGGAAGTCCTTTCCGAAGGAGCAGACCTTTACAAAGGTGTAGACGATTTACCTGCGCCCAGGTCCGAATTGTTCACAGAAGAAGCAGGTGACGGCGCTAGTCGAGGGCCGACCGGCCAATTCTATAGTGTGGTGTTCGAAACAAGGCTGGATTCTTCATTGTATCCAAACGTTTCGCGTTCCGCCACTTCCAGGCAGCCAACGAAGTCCTGTTGGTTCTGATGGAAAGAGAGCCGGATTTCGCGAAAATTATGGAAGACGCAGGCATTATCCTTCAGCGGACAAAGAGGGGACTCGTTCCCCGAAGAGCGCCGCCCGGGTACACGTGGCATCACGCCAAAGAACCCGGCGTGATGCAACTAGTCCCTAGATCGCAGCATGATCCCGGGACTATCTTCCAGAAAGCATTGCACCCGAATCGCAAAGGAGGATTTTCCTTATGGGGAAAATGACCAAATTGATCGACATCGTTGGCCGGCTGTCTGAATATGACAACGGCGATGAAGATGAGGACATGGCTTACACGATTTATGCGTCGGAGCCTTGGACCGAGGATTCAGATGCGATGGTTGCGATTGCCCCGGAAGATGCGTTGGTGCCAGCGAAAGCAGCCAAGGCAGGCCTGACATACTTCATCGAAATATTCATCGCGATCGAATTTACCGAGGCTTGGGTTGCGTCGCTGGAAGAGAAGCCCAGCCTGTCGGCCATCTGCCAACGGCTCATCGAATACGCCACCAATGATGCGTGAGGGGAAAAATGGCGACGAACCCACGTTATGACGAAAAACCGCTGCTGAGGCTTCTTGAACTATACGTGCTCAAGGCGATCGGAGAACTCTCTCAGGAATCGGAAGATGGCCTGAGAGCGATGGGTCCTAAACTGCAAGCCGTCTATGGCGGCGATGGACGTTGGGACGACGCAGTCGCCAAGGCTCTTCACATGCCTGACACGATGCCTGAGGCAATCCGGGATATGTGGACAAGGAACCTGAAAATCGCCCACGACAACAACGTAACGCTCACGCCCCAGCAATTTGCCGAGATGTTCGTGGACAACAACTTCACGAATTAAGCAGACCTTCCTTTCAGCCGGTCTGACAAGAAATTGCAGTGATAGTGCACTTTAGGGATATCGCCCATGTGAATGGAGTGAATCTCCGGAGTGCACTGTTACCGTAACTGCAGACCAGACGGGCTGCGATGTTGCAATCGGCTCGGCTGGTCTCTTACTGTTTCATGATGGCGCGTACTTTGACGATCATCGAAGCGTTGGACTTCAACTGAGAGGCATGGGCTTTGCGCATGTGTCGATCGGCGATCTCCTTGTATGGAAGGACTGATCGTATCACCCGCTCGTATGCCGCATCTTGGCTGGCGCACAATTGCTGGGCTTTTCTTGCCAGCAATTGCGGATTGCCGGGCTGAGCCGATAGTTTCGCCGACCACAGCAGATTGCATTGGATCAACGCGCTCTGTCGGGCGCTGATCCTGGGATCGACAGACGCTGCCGCATCGGCAGTAAGAAGCGTAAGCCCCACCAGTATTGCTAGTAAAAATCGCTTCATTGCGCCCCAAATGCGGCTAGACCGACCGTATCCCTATCATCTTTTTAGTCCGGTCCGCCCGGAAGTCCAATGGAGCAAGCCTCATGGCCCGACCCGCAACCGCCGCCGTTCGTCTCCTGACAGGCGAGCGCGAACCCGTGCGCCTGGCAACCACGGCGAACCTGGAGACGGTACTCGTCGACGGCGTGGCGTGGCTAGAAGGCCTCAAGTCCATCGACGGCACCCAGACCGCGGTTGGCGACCGAGTGTTGGTCAAGGACCAGAACGACGCCAGGCTGAACGGCATCTACACGGCCTCGCAAGGTTTCTGGTATCGCGCAGCCGACGCCCGCACCAGCCGCACCATGCAGAAGGGCACGACGGTGCATGTGCAGGAAGGCGCGGTGTCGGCCGGTTTCGTCTATGCGTTCCAGACGCTGGCGCCGGCCGTCGGGCGCGACGACATCGCGCTTGCCTTCTTCAGCTCCGACGATCTTGTCGGCGACGCGATGGCGGCGATGAGGGACGAACTGGCCGGCGTCATCGCCGAGGCGGAGCGCGCCCGCGACCTCGCCCAGCAATATGCCGCCGACGCTGCCATGGTGTCGGGCGTCAATGTGCCGATCTACGTGTCCGTGGCGACAGCTGCCGGCGCCACCATTGCCGCCGGCGTCAAAGCCATCCGCACGCAGTTCTACGCCCCGGTCTTCAACACGCCGGCAACCCTCGTCGGGGGCGCCAACTACGCCCGCATGTCGCTGGCGGCAATCACCGCCGGCGGCTACCCGGCGCTGGCATATTTCCGCTCCACCGATCGCTTCATGCCGGATGGGACCGTGGATACGGGGAGTGGAGGGTATTGGGTGCTGAGGGAGAGTGTAGCCAGCGCGACGATGCTCGGTGCCTACGAAGGTCTCGTTGACAACGCGGCTGCGTTAAACGCACTCGGCTCTTATTGCCGGATCACCAGTGCCGCTCTCGTCCTGCCCGCCGTCGCGACATATTACATGGTTGGTTCTTCAATCGACTGGCGTGATGTAGGCGAGATCAATGGCAAGGGCGCGCTGATACGTGGCGCCTTTGATGGCCTTTCAGCGGTCCGTGTCGGTGGGGCCGGGGCCAATATTTTGCGCCGTGCGAAGATTTGGCTGGAGGTCCAGAACACCTCGGATAAATCAATTATCGCGAACACGCGGGGGGTTCATTTCGGCGGTATGGCAGAAAGCAAGCTTTGGCTGCATGTGCGCGGGTTTGACGAAGGTCTCTATTTCGACGGCGTAGCGAATAACACCAATTGGGTGAGCAACGAGTTCAACATTCTTACACTCTACAATAATGGCTCGCATGTTCATTGCGATCTCGCTGGCTCGTCGTATTTTGTCAATTGCCAGTTTCGCGGCGGAACCTGGTACATCGGCACCAATCAGAAAGTGATCGGGCGGGGAACGGTCAAGCTGACCTTGGCAGGGACTGCCGCCATTGAGGAGGTGCTCATCGATGGTCCGCAGATGGGAATTGACGGCGCGTCTGCAGGCGTCGGCCATGCGATCTTCGTACTTGCTACCCTAGGGAGCACAAGCAATCTGACTACGGTATTTTTCAGGAATGCGCGTATCGAAACCTACGGTGCATTCACTAACACGCCTGCTTTGATCAATGTGCCGTCAGCGACTGGCTTCGCCTCATTCAATATCGACCTTTTGTCGGCATCAGGCATTGACGATGCAAACATCGTCTCACCCGATCTAAAACGCATCTTTGTCACACTCCGTGACATTTCCAATAGGCCCACAGGTGGCGCGAACCTCGTGCGGCGGTTTGAGGGAGCAAAGTTCTTTCCCATCCAGGCAGAGGGACGCATAACGGTGCCTGGCGTAGTGCTATATGACAGTGCGACTGGCGGCTATGCTGCACCGTCACCCTTCCTGACGAATGGTGTTACAGCGCGCACGTCGCGTGCCAACGGCGACGGTCAGCTCTTGGTGTCGAGTTCCGGCCAAGCAGTTGGCCATATTTATAAGAAGGCGAACACTACTCAGGCCGCCTTCCTTAGCTTCCTCAATGGCTCGCGCCCCGTCACGGTTGTATGCTTCGACGCCTCTGGCGGAGTGCTTTCTGGCAATACCCCATACTATGCCAAGGGTAGCAACGGTCAGTCGATCGTTCGGACGGGCGCGGCGGTCTATGAGTTCTCAACCAACTGGCTCTGGATACATCCATCGGTCGCCTCTTTTTTCGTCGGGGCTTCTGGCTGGATAGGCGCGGCGATCATCGAAGGTATCGATTTCGAACAAGGTTTCGCTGCGCCAATGCAGCGCCAACGGGACTTTGAAACCGACATTAGCCGGCTTTGCTACAGCGCCAATATGGAGAGCTATTTGCCTCTCGGTGCCACGATCGAGCGGAATGGTTTTCCGGGATATCGAAATACATTCCTCCTGAAAACTGCGCTCAGTACTGCGTCGCTCTCGGGAGCGACCACCATCGACGTTGTGAACGCTTCGGGAATCGCTAGCGGCGACCGGATCGGAATTGAGATTGATACGGTCATCATTGGCGCTGAGCGGCAGTGGCACAATACAACCGTGAACGGCGCGCCAGTTGGCAATACTGTGACGCTAGCGGCTGTATTACCTGCACCCGCCGCCTCAGGCCGGGCTGTAAGACTCAACCGTTGGGTGACACGATGATTTCTTCCGCAGAAGGAGGAGGACTTCGTCGCCGTCGCGCGGCGCCAATGTAGTTTCTCATCCGAAACCCGTTCGTCCTCGAATTGAATTTTTCTATCACGTGCCGGCCCGCGTGCAAGGCGGCATGCCAGACAACGCACAGTTACCGAGGGCTGGTGCGCTTGTCGTAGGGATTGGGATCCTGGGCGAGAGCACGTACCGACTTCCTGCGTCGACCAAAGCCATCACAACGCGAAAGGGAAATACCCATGGACCGCAATTTCGCGCGGGCGCTTGCGCTCGTTCTGAGATCCGAAGGTGGCTGGTCAGACAATCCGGCCGATCCGGGCGGCGCCACGATGAAGGGTGTCACGCTGGCGAACTTCCGCCGCTACGTGAAGGCCGATGCCAGCAAGGCCGATCTGCGCAAGATCGGGGATGACCAGGTGGCAACGGTTTTTCGCCGGTTCTATTGGGATGCCGTGCTGGGGGCCGAGTTGCCAGATGGCGTCGACTGCGCCGTGTTCGATTTCGCGGTGAACAGCGGACCCGGCAGGGCAGCGAAGTATCTGCAAGCGGTGGTGGGAGCTGCCCAGGACGGGCGCATCGGGCCGGCCACGCTCGCCGCGGCCAGGGCAAAACCGGCCGGCGTCGTGATCGACGGGCTCTGCGATGCGCGACTGGCGTTCCTGCAACGCTTGCCGACATGGGCGACATTCGAGCGCGGCTGGTCGGATCGGGTCAAGTTGGTGCGGGCGCAGGCCCTGCTGATGTCGGCGCCGGCGGCTGTACCCGCGCGGCCTGCAAAACCGTCGCCGCAAGCAGCTCCGCCAAACGCCGAAACGCCCGTCGATACCGTGCCGGCGGCCGAGCCGGCGTCGTCAGCGCCCGACAATTCCGGGATGCCGATGGCCGCGAAGACCAGCGGTATCATCGCCGCCTGTGTGCTCCTCATCTTCGCCGCCTGGCATCATATCGCCGATGCCCTTGAAGGGATGTTCTGACCATGGCCACAGTTACCCAGCCGACCAGCCGTCCAACCAACAAGCTGACGGCCGCCACGATCGCCGCCGCGGCCGTCTCCGTTGCGGGCGTCGTCGTACGCAATTTCTGGCCATCCTGGTACGACGCCGAGACATGGGCATCGCTTTTGCCGATAGCGGTCTTTGCCGTTGGCTATCTCATCAAGGATGAGCCAAACCGATGAGCGCGCTAATGTCTTTCCTGCTCACCAATCCGACCATTCTAGGCGTTGGCGCCGCTATCCTGGCGGCATTCGGCTGGGGCGTTCGCCAGCGGCTGGCCGGCGAACGCGCGGAGCGCGCGCGACAGGCTGCCACCGAGACGGAGGCGCGCGCGATTGCAGACCAGGTCCAGAACGATATCGGTGCGCTGCCGTCCGCCGCCGCCCGAAAGGAGCTCAAATCATGGGCAGGGGATTGATGCTCGCCTCGGTCGTGGCCGTGATATCAGGCTGTACCACTGCCAAGAGCGGATTTTGCGCGGTGTCGAGCCCGCTGCGCCTGTCGGTGGCCGCGGTCGATGCGCTGTCGGATGGCGAGGTCAAGGCGTTGCTGGCTCACAACCGCAAGGGCGAAAGACTGTGCGGATGGAAGCCATGACGATGGTCGCGAGGACGGTCAAATGATGCACGATCTCTTCGACCTGCTCGGCATCAAGGGGCCTGTCGTTGCCGCCGGTCTCGCCGGCGGCGTCCTGCGGGCTTTGTCGCGTCACCGCTACAAGCTGCGCGAAATGGTCGCGTCGCCAATCTGCGGCGCGCTTGCCGCCGCCTATTTGACGCTGCCGGTGGTCCAGTATGCCCGCGCCACCGGGCTGCCGCTGGCCAGTGACGACACGACGACGCTGGCGGCTGCCTTCCTCATCGGCGTCTGCGCCATGTGGATCTCGGATATTCTGTTCGAGGTGATCGTGCGGAAGTTCGGGCCAGCCCCGGAGGACTGACGGCCGGCCCTGCTTTGGGACCGGCACCTGACGGCTCGATCGAACCACAAGCCCGCCTTGGCTCACGCCAGGGCGGGCTTTCTTGCGTTTTCGGGCCGCTCATCGTTCACGGATACGAGGCCCGGCTCCTCTTCGGCGCAAGGTCGGAAAACCGTACTCAGGCCAGGATGTTGACGGCGCGGGCCGCGACCAGCGCGATCGTGAGCAGCGAGATCATCGCCTCCGCCATCATCAAAAGCTTGGCGCGCTGGGAAAGCGGCAAGGTGTCGGTTGGTGAAAACGCCGTCGCATTGGTGAAGGCGAGGAAGAAATAATCAACGAAGCCAGGTAGCCAGTCGCGGATCTCGCGATCGTCCAGGGTCATTTGCGGAAACAGGAAATCGGCATGGGCGCGTTTGACCAGTCCGCAGGTCGGCGGCCCGCCGCGATCGGTGCTCCAGAACCACAAGGCGAAGACGATGATGTTGGTGAGCCAGATGTTGAGCGCGTCGACGAGCAATGTCTGACCGCTGCTGCCGGCATGTCCCGCCAGCAACACGCGCACCAGCAGCACCAGCGAACCGCAGTTCATGACGCTGACGACGCCGGTCATTACCAGGGCCGTCCTGCGGATCATGACGCGAAAACGGCCGACGAGATACCAGTGCTCTTCCTCGACCGCTTTCTGGGTGGCGACCTGCGTCCAGGCGGTGGCCACGGATAGGGGCACCAGCAGGGCGGCCTCCAGCGCCGGCGCCAGCCAGCGAGGGCCGAACGAAAGATCGTTGATGACCAGAAGCTGCAGGCAGATGATGACGAGGACAGCCGCGCGCGCCAGCCAGAAGTCGAGCGCGCGGTGATGGATGACGGCATGCTGGTGACGCATCGAATGTCCGGGATGCTGAAGTGGGATCAGGTGTGCGGGCTGTTTTGCCCGGGGAGGGCAATAGAACGCCGAGATTCCCGCTCAAGTCTTGGTATTGCAATGGCACGCAAGTATACTTTTTTGTAAGCTTTGACCTTGGGGCTATTCGGCAAACCGGGCGATGTGATTTAAGCGCGGCATGGCGGGAATTGACGACTCCATGGATCGTTGGGTGCCGGCAGCACTGCCTGCCGTGGGCCTGGACTCGTCATTGGTCTGGTCCGCGCTGCTTCGGCACCCTTGGGGTTTGCTGGCACTTTTGTGCCTGGTGCAGATCCTGTGCTGGACCCTGGTGCCAACACTCATCGATCCCGCACCGCCCGGCGACGTCGTGGAAGGCTTCATGTGGGGCCGCGAATGGGTGCTTTTGACCTACAAGCATCCGCAACTCCCCGGCTGGCTGCTCGAGACCAGTCATCTCCTGACCGGATCGTTCCGCTGGCCGCAATATCTGCTGGCCCAGCTGACGATCTCGGCCACTTTCGTCCTGGTCTACCTGCTGGCTCGCGACACGCTCGGCCGCGACAAAGCGCTGGCCGCCGTGCTTTTGATGCCGTCGGTCTATTTCTTCGGCTGGCCGACGCCGCAATTCAATCACGACTATGCGCAGATGCCGTTCTGGGCGGCGATCTGCTGGCTGCTGTGGCGCGCCAGCCGCGGCGGCGGGCCGGGCTGGTGGCTGGCGCTCGGATTGGTGTCGGGCGTTGGGCTCTACGCCAAGTTTTCCACCGGCTTGCTGCTTGCCTTCGGCGGCCTCTGGCTGCTGTGCGACCCACGTGCGCGCAGCCGGCTGGCGACACCCTGGCCATGGCTTGGCCTGGCTGTGTTTCTCGCCGCCGCCGCGCCGCTTGCCATCGCACTCTACCGCATCGATTTCCTGCCTTTGACCTATTTCGCCGGCCGTGATGCATGGGTGAGCGAGCACCGGGCGCGGCTCTATTATATCGGCGTCCAGATGGCCGGCCTTTCCGGCTTTCTCCTGGTGTTGGCGCTATCAGGGCTGTTGCGGCGCTCACCAGCCCCGCAAATGCCGGTCGAGCGCGACACGCTCGTCTATCTCTGCTGGATGGGGCTTGGGCCGGCGGCGCTGATCATGATGGTCTCGTTTTTCACTGGCACCGGCGAAGCCTGGGGCGCGCCGATGTACAATCTTGTCGGCGTCGTCGCGCTCGCCTTTCTCGGTCACCGGCTCGGTGCCGTCGAGATGAGGAGGTTGGCGATCTGCGCCTTCATCTGCATCGTCGCCATGTCGGGCGCCTATGGGGCGATCCGATGGACGGACTGCAATGTGCGGGGACGCATGGACGCCGTCTGCTGGCCGGCGCGGCCGATCTCGGACGAGGCCGAGGCAATCTGGCACGCGGCGGCGCCGGGCAGGCTCGACATCGTCGGTGGCGACACCAATCTTGCCATGCTGGCTGGCCTCAACGCCTATGACAAGCCGTCTATCTTCACCGATCTCGATATGCGGTTCGCACCCTGGATCACGAGGCAGCGGTTGCGCGATCACGGCATGCTGATGGTCTGGTCGGGTCGTCACGTGCCGTCAAGATTTCTGGCGTGGGTGGACAATATCCCGGTCAAGACCGTTCTTTTCAACTGGTCGCGCGAGGCACCGCCGGTGGCGATCAGCTTTGCCGTCATTCCGCCCGGCACGCGATATGTGCCGGCTGCCGCCAGCAGCCGGACCCGGCATCCGCGCAGCTAGGGTGAGCGGCGTCGTGCGATCCCCCTATAATACAACCGGACGGCCGCTCGTCTGACTGGACGAAGCTGGCATCAATGCCCATTTATGCACTATCCAAGTTTGTGCCGCGCAATTCCCGACGGAGAGCCGCTACACTTCCCCGGAATTGCCTTTTGAGGAGACGTGACATGGCGACTTCGAGCGAACGTGCAGTGCTTGCCGGCGGCTGCTTCTGGGGCATGCAGGATTTGATCCGGCGCTTCCCGGGTGTCCTTGCCACGCGTGTCGGCTACAGTGGCGGCGACGTGCCGAACGCCACCTATCGCAATCATGGCACCCATGCCGAAGCCATCGAGATCACCTTCGACCCGGCGAAAATCAGCTTTCGCCAGCTTCTGGAATTCTTCTTCCAGATACATGATCCGACGACGCGCAATCGCCAGGGAAACGATGTCGGCATGAGCTATCGCTCCGCAATCTACTACACCGATGAGGAGCAGAAGCGTGTGGCGGAGGACACCATCGCCGATGTCGACGCCTCCGGCCTGTGGCCCGGCAAGGTCGTCACCGAACTTGCGCCGGCCGGAGCGTTCTGGGAGGCCGAACCCGAGCACCAGGACTATCTCGAGAAATATCCCAACGGCTACACCTGCCATTTCGTCAGACCAGGCTGGAAGCTGCCGGTTCGTGAAAAGGCGGTTTCATAAGGTTCACCAGCCGTTTTGGCAGCAGGTGGGGTATAAACGCCCGTCGATTGCCAAGGATCATACGCATAGGGGCTGTTAGCCGCCGTGGCGGTTGACAGTTCGTTGCGTTGCTGGCCAACTGTGTGGGTTGATCGATCATCGGGGATGAGCATGAAGAAGATCTACGAAAAGCCGGTGTTGGTGAAGCGGGAAAGACTCTCAAGTGTTGCGGCGGGACCGCTTTCTTCCAAGGCAACCTGACCGGCCAGGCCGGCTTTCGGGCCTGGCTGGCCGAGTTGTAACGGTGATCGAATTGCTGGTGCGGGCAGGCTACGTCTTGCCCCGCTGGGCTTGAGAAGATGATTTCTTCCGAACCCGCGGCCCGCGCCGGGCAACTCAATGCAATTTTCATCCTGGATGTTTCTGCTTATACCGGGCCGCTCCTTTCCGGATGGATCGAGGCGGGAAACCGTGTTGGTGCGATCATCGTGCCTGGTTTTCAACGCCCATCCAGAGGCTTCAGCATTGGCAATTTTCGGCGCAGGCTGAGGCGCCGGCTTTTGCTCAGGCGCCATCTCGGCAACACGCCGGTAAAGCTGATCGAATTCCGCCGGCCTTACGACTGGAACGAGCTTGCCCGGCAATTGCCTGACATCGCCGCGGATGTGCTGATCTGCTTCGCTTTCCCGACCTTGATCCCGCAGCAGCTGCTCGACCTCTTTCCCAAGGGCGGGCTTAATTTTCATCCGGCGCTGCTGCCCAACTACCGGGGGCCGCATCCTCTCCATCGTCTTGTCGCGGATGGCCAGCATGCGGTCCATGGCGGCGTGACACTGCATAAGATGTCGGCCAATTTCGACGACGGCGACATCCTCGGACAAGTGCCGTTCACCGAAGCAGACTGGGCATCGCGGCGGGATATGGTGGACGGCGTGGCGAGCGCGATGCGCCGGTTGGTGCGTGAGGTGGTGCCAGCCTATTGCAAGAATCTGGTGTCGGGGATGCGGCAGCCAGCCGGTGATTTCGTCTGGGCTCGACTTGAGCGGGACCACATGGCGATTTCGTCCGACATGTCGATCGGGCACGTTGCCCGGATGTGGCACGTATTGGGCGCTAAACCCGGTATCTATCTGGATGTCGCCGGCCGCAAGGTCAGGCTGGCCTTCCAGGTCAGGCGACTGGGTCCGCCAACCGGAAAGGGTCCCGTAAGGCGGTGGGGGATGGTGGAGTTCGATCTTGCCAATGGCCGGGTTCGGCACCTCACCTACGGGCGCCTGCTCAAACGGCTGATGAAAATATACGCCTCATTCCCACGCCCCCGGGCCGGCAAACCGTACGCTGAATTAAGGGTCTTTGGCCGGGTGGGCAGTGAAGCGGCACCAGAGCCGCAAGCGGGTAGTCGCGGACACTGAATCCCAATAATGGGAACCGCGGAAACTGCGTCCGCGGTTCTCATATCGCGATGGCAAACTACTTTCCGCAGTTGTTGTCGTTCACGGTCGGCGCGGTGGCGTTGCCATTGGCGTCCGTCTGTGCACCCTGCGGGTTGGTCGGGCAATTCTTGTCCGCATTGGAATTCATGTCGCCCGGCGTGGTGGTCGTGCTGTTGGTCGCGCCCGGATCGATCGTACTGGGTGAAGCCGGGGTGCTTGGGTCCACAGTGACGGACTTGCCGCTACCGCCGGGCCCATCCGCGCCCGCTGCGCTATTGCTTTGTGCCATGGCGGATGTTGCAACGGCAATGGTGAAGGCCGAAGCCGCGAGGATTTTCATGAACATGATTTGTCTCCATTTTCTGTGAACTCGTCGCCGGGAACGGTGCACGGTTTCGCGGAAATCATGAACCGCTCAATCTCTTGTTTTGACACAATCCCGAACGGAAAATTGGTCCTGGAATCGCGTCCAGCGACTGGTGGGACAACCCCTCGGAATGGCGAAGGTTCCAGACAAATTTCCGCGCCGGCGATGTCCAATTGCCCTGGAGCTCGGGCAATGCTTTAGCGCGGCTTGCCAAAAAACAGCTTTCCCAACCGTCCGAATGATGCTTTAACGCGCCTATCCACAGGGGTGCTCCGTACGGTCGGGGCTGAGACGGGGGCGGCAAGCCCACAGACCCTAGAAGCTGATCTGGGTAATACCAGCGGAGCGAGGCGGGCGATGTTTTCAGGCGCACAGGTTTCCCTATATCCAATGGCCGACGATTTCGTCGGCATCATTCTGGGCGCGCTCGGCGCGCTCGATCCGTACCGCGACAAGCTCAGGATCGAGACCGACGACATTTCGACCTTGCTGGTCGGGCCCCCCGAGGTGTTATTCCCTGCGCTGCGCGACCTTTTCGTGGCCGCGTCTGGCAGCGGCAGGCATTGCGTGCTGTCAGCCACCATTTCGCGTGGCTGCCCAGGCGAGCCGGATGACCCGATCTGCCGCTCCGACACGTTCGGCGGACCTGCCGGGCCACTCGGCCCGCGCAAGCAAGCCGCCATCACCGCAGTGCGCGGCGCGCCGGCCACTGGCCAGCCGGCGGCGGCGCAGTTCTCGCTCTATGTGATGGGCACTGACGACCACATGGACGAAATCTATGGCTGCATAGATTTCCTGAAGCAGTCCGGCGTCTACGATCGCTCCAAGAATTTCTGCACCAAGCTGCGCGGCGATGCCGGCGCGATCTTCTCGGCCCTCGATGAAGCCTTCTGCCGCTTCGGGCCCGGCGCCGGCCATGTAACCCTCGATGTCACGGTCTCGGCCAACAGTCCCACCGCCGTCTGAACCGCTCGTGGTCTCATCGTCATTCAACCCGCGTAACGTCGCGGGCTTCTTCGCAAAAACAGCGCCGGCCGTGATATCGATCGGTTTGGTGCTCGTGGCCTGGGAACTGTACGCAAACATTTCCGGCATCAAGCCGACGGTTCTGCCGGCGCCCTCGCGCGTCTTCGAACAGGCGATGCTCAATCGGGAAGCCTTGGTCGACAACGCCATTCCCACGGTCCGCGCCACGCTGATCGGTTTTGCCTGTTCGCTCAGTGCCGCCTTCGCCCTGTCGATGCTGGTCGACTTCTTCCAGCCTTTGCGGCGAGCGCTGTTTCCCATCTTCATAGTCAGCCAGACTTTGCCGCTGGTCGCCATCGCGCCATTGGTGGTGCTGTGGTTCGGCTTCGGGCTGGCGCCCAAGATCGTGCTGGTGGCGCTGGTCACCTTCTTCCCGATGCTGGTCGCGCTGGTACAGGGCTACGAGGCTACCGAGGTGGAGATCGGTCAGATGCTGCGTGCCATGGGAGCAGGGCGTTGGCGGGTCTTCATGCTGGCACGATTGCCTTCGGCGCTGCCTTATTTCTTCGCTGGCCTCAGGATATCCATCACCTATGCCGTCGTCGGCGCCATTTTCGCCGAATATGCAGGCGCGGCCAAAGGGCTGGGCATCTACATGCTCAACGCCAAGAACAATTTCCGTCCCGACCTGGTGCTCGCCGCCGTCTGCGTCAGCGCAGCGCTCACCCTTGTCCTGTTCGGGCTGACGATGCTGCTGCAGCGTCTTGCCATGCCCTGGGAACGAGCCGCTGGCAGGCAAGGCGCTGGAAAAGGTCCAGAAGCATGAGCCGGCTCGAATTGCGGCATGTTCGCAAGGCGTTTGGCGGGCTCGATGTGCTCGCCGACATTTCGCTTCGTGTCGATGCCGGCGAATTCGTCTCGATCCTTGGACCTTCGGGAGCCGGCAAGTCGACGCTGTTCCAGCTTCTGACCGGCGCCGAGCATGGCGAGGGTGAGATGTTCTTCGACGGCGTGCCGCTCGACGATCACGGCAGGCATTTCGCCTTCATGCCGCAGCGCGACGCGCTGATGCCGTGGCGGCGCATCCTCGACAACACCACGCTCGGACTCGAGGTGCAAGGCGTCAGCCGCAAGGCGGCACGGAAGCGTGTGGCTCCGCTGATTGCCGAGTTCGGCCTTGCCGGCTTCGAGTGGCACTTTCCAGCGCAGCTCTCGGGCGGCATGCGCCAGCGCACGGCGCTTTTACGTACCGTGGTGCAGGAACGCGATATGTTGCTGCTCGACGAGCCGTTCGGCGCGCTCGACGCACTAACCCGTGCGGCCCTGCAGCGCTGGCTCGAACAGATGTGGCGGCACCACCACTGGACGGCGTTGCTGATCACTCATGACGTGCGCGAAGCCCTGTTCCTGTCCGACCGCATCTATGTGCTGTCCGCGCGGCCTGCCCGGGTCGTGCGCGAGATCAAGGTGCCGCTGCCGCGCCCGCGCGATTCCGCCAGCGCGGCCACGCGGCAGGCCGGGGCACTCGAGGCCGAGATTCTCGACATTTTGCTCAACCTCCAGCCATCCGAAGGACATGACCATGATTGACTTGACGCGCAGGCAAGCCCTGCTGCTCACCCTTGCCGGCAGCGTACCGCTGATCACCGGATCGAGCCGTTCCTTCGCGGCAACGCGGACGGTCACGGTCGCCCTCGACTGGACGGTCAACACCAACCACATCGGCCTGTTCGTCGCCCGCGATAAGGGATTTTATCGGGAAGCCGGCATCGAGGTCGACATCCTGCCGTACAGCGATACCGGTGCCGGCACGCTTGTCGCCAACCATGTCGCCGATTTCGGGATCAACGGCACCATCAGCCTGTTCACCCAGAAGACCGCGGGGGCCGATCTGAAGGGCGTCTATGCCGTCGTGCAGTCCGAGACAGGCCGGCTGGTGTTCAATGCCGCGCGCAGCGAAATCAAAAGCCCGAAAGATCTGGATGGCCTGACCTATGGCGGTTTCGGCAGCGCCTGGGGGACCGCGCTGATCTCGACCATCATCCGTCACGACGGCGGCAAGGGCGATTTCGAGACGGTGACGCTGGGCACTTCCGCCTACGAGGCGCTGGCCAACGGTTCGGTCGACTTCACGCTGGAAGTGTCGACCTGGGAGGGCGTCGAAGCCGAACTCAGGGGCGTTAAGCAGCGCAGTTTCGTCTATGCCGACCATGGCGTCCCCGATGAGCACACCACGCTTATCTCTTCGAGCGAAGCGTATCTCCAGGCGAACCCCGAATTGTCGTCATCCTTCATCCAGGCAACGCGGCGCGGTTACCAATTCGCCGTCGATCATCCAGGGGAGGCCGCCACGCTGCTGATAGCCGCCAACAAGGATGCCCTGACGAATCCGGCCTTGGTCCACGCCTCGCTGAAGGCACTGCTCGAGGGCAATTATCTACGCGGGCAAAATGGTGCCATCGGGACGTTGGACCCTGCCAAGATGGAAGCGATCGGCAACTACCTCTTCGCCGCCGGCATTCTGCGCGACGCCGACGGTAAGGTTCTGCCGCAGAGCCCGGATTTCGCCAGGTATTTCAGCAACGCATTTCTGGGGTAGCTGGCCAATCCCTTAAGGAGAGGATCAACTCGGGCGAAACCCATTCCTGGCGATCCTCGAAGCGGAGACAATCTGCACGGCCGTGCCTTGTGTCTCTTTCGGCGGCGCCGTCGCCGTTTCTGATGCCGATATGATCTTCTCGGTTAACCGCACAGCAATGGTTGCGTGCAAAGGTCCCTCCGAGGGATGATCGGGGTTCTTGCCTTGCTTGCACCAAAAAGCGAAACGCTTCCGCGCGTCAACCAGGGCGGGATGATATCCGAAGCGCGCAAGCGCGAGATCCTGGCCGACTTGCGCGAAGGCTTCTTTCGCATTTGTGCGCTCGCATGCGCCGCGCTGTTTGTGTACCGGGGCGTGTATCACTTCGTGCAGGATCCCACCCGGTTCAATATCGCGCTCGTGGCGGTCTCCGAGACGCTCACCTTTACCTGGCTGCTGCTATCGCGGCGGCCGGTGACGCGTGACTGGAGCCCGCTTGCGGTAGTCGCTTCGGTGACCGCCAGTTTTGGTGTCGCCTTGATCACCATGGAACCGGGCATCCCCATCATCCCCATCTATGTCGCCGCGCCGCTGCAGTTCCTGGCACTGTGGTTCGTCATCTGGGGAAAGCTGTCGCTGGGTCGTTCCTTTGCCATCCTGCCCGCCAATCGCGGCGTGATGACCGGCGGCGCCTACCGCCTGGTGCGGCATCCGATCTATGCCGGTTACCTTACCGGCCATGTCCTTTACCTGCTGTCGGCCTTTTCCTTCTACAATCTCGCCGTCTATGCGGTTATCACCTATCTGCAGGTGTACCGCATTCTGCGCGAGGAGGCCTTGCTTGCCGCGGAACCGGAGTACCGCTCTTATATGGAGCGCGTGCGCTATAGGCTGTTTTACCGGATATTCTGAAGGCCAGACTGTCACGCGAGAGTGGCCGGTCCTGTTTGATCCAGAGTTGGCCAACAGGGCTCC
Organism: Mesorhizobium sp. BR-1-1-10; assembly: GCF_020165595.1. Lineage (NCBI taxonomy): Bacteria > Pseudomonadati > Pseudomonadota > Alphaproteobacteria > Hyphomicrobiales > Phyllobacteriaceae > Mesorhizobium > Mesorhizobium sp. BR-1-1-10. The sequence continues at coordinate 42,143 of NZ_JAIUIL010000017.1, forward strand.
TTAGCGGCTAGTGGTCCGGAACTGCTCCGCAGGTGAGGTGCTGTATCCTGGCTGTTCGGTAGCAAGCAGCCTGGCACCAAATCATCGGCTCTCCAACAGCTGGCTCTAAATCGTTTTTTCTCGTAAACTTCTCAAAATATAGACATTGCAAACGTCTGCCATTAGATATTTTCTACAAGTATATTATATTTTTATTATCATTACCGCTTTCTTGTTTCGACAGTTAATACCATGCCGCTCACATGTATAGCGTGAGTTGAAACTCAAAACTCTCTTCGACGTAGTTGCCATCGCAATCGGCTGCATGCCGACTGCCTAGCGCAACGACAACAGGAGAGTGTTATGGCCTTTACCATCAAGACAGTCGCCAGTGTGTTGGCGGGTAGTGCAATAGTCTTGGTTCTGTCCGTGCCAGCAAACGCAGCAGGTCTTGGCGTCGGTGTCGGCGCCTCGGTTGGCGGTAGCGGCGGTGTCAATGCCGGTGTCGGCGCCTCGGTCGGCGGCGGTGGCGGCATCAATGCCGGCGTCGGTGCCTCGGTCGGCGGCAGCGGTGGCGTCAATGCCGGAGCCGGCGCCAATGTCGGCGGCTCGAGGGGCGTCAGCGCCGGGCTCGGCGCGTCGGTCGGCGGCAGCAATGGCGTCAATGCAGGAGCCGGCGCCAATATCGGTGGTTCGGGCGGCATCAACGCCGGGCTCGGTGCCAATGTTGGCGGAACGGGTGGCATCAATGCGGGGCTTGGCGCCAGTGTTGGCGGCGCCGGTGGCATTGGTGTCGGCGCGGGCATCGGCAACGGCACCAATCCCAGCAATCCGTCCAACCCGAACAACCCATCCAATCCCAATCACCCCAACGTTCCTGGTGTCGTGGCCCAGATGTCAAGCTCGCAGGTGACGCGCATGAAGAAGCGCTGCGTCGATGTCCTCAGCAGCGAAGGGACCTATGACCGCGACTTGCGGCAGCTCTGCCTGCTGATCGCACGCCGCTGAGGCTGAGGGAGGTTGCGGAACCAGCCGTAGGCCTGACCGCACTCTCCTGGCCTCCGGCCGGTTGGAAAGCCCGCCGTCCAGGCGGGCTTTCTGCGTTGCGGGCTGTGTGTTCCGTAGCCGCAATAGTCCAGCGGAACGCCAGCCCCTCTAAAACGTTCATACCTTGCGACATCCGAAATGGCGCGATGTTGAACCAGCGCGAAAGCGCGCATTCAGGAGCAGGGAAGGCCATGGGTCTCGGAACGATACTTATCATTATTCTAATCCTCGCGCTGCTCGGCGGCTTCAGCGGTCTGGGCGGTGGCCCGTTCTACGGAACCGGTTACTATGGCGGTGGCGGTCTCGGACTTGTGTTGATCATCGTCATCATCCTTGTCGTCCTGGGACGCATCTAGCCGGCTCCTCTTGTGTCGCCGGCGTCGCGGTCCCGTGAGCGAACCCGCGCCGGCGTGCACTGGAATGTGATGGAAGCAGGCCGGCTTGTGATCATGCGCCCCGCAGGACGGCTGTATGGTGATTGCGGTCCACACCCCCCGTGGAAACAAGAGGAGAGGGTCCCACCCCTTCATCCTCCTCCAAGGCCCGCCCCGGTTCCCGGAGCGGGCTTTCGTTCTTCTGCAAAGCGATTGCCTTCGGTCTTTCTGCCGCTCTCGGCCACGGTCTTTTTTCTCCGTCATGACCGACCTGCCGCTGACGGGAAAGCCGTGGGCGTTCACGCTGGGCAATTACGCCGCCTTCTTCTCGCAGAATCTCTATCTGACGCTGCTGCCGGCTTCACTCCGCCTCGGCCTCGAGGTGACGGGCTATCGACGACTCGCTGATCGAAGCCGGGCGCTCGCTCGGCCTCGCGGCTGCGCCGGCCAGACGTTGAAAGTCATCGTCCAAAATACTGGCGCCGACAGGCTGGTGGAAGGTCAGGATGTGGTGCTGCGCTGGTCGCCGGAGAGCACAGTGCTGATTGCGGCGGCGGGCTGATCGTCGTTTCGGCTCTTGCCAGACCGCTGACAATGAGGAACGCATAGCCGGGCCCAAGTTAAGCCCGGAGCACCTTGATGACGTTTGACCTGACGGCCCGCGACCAATCCATGCTCGATGGCGAGCAAGGCCCAGCCGCGGCCGCCGCCATGAAAATCCTCGTCGCCTTCTCGAACGCGGTTGGGGCCGGCAGCCTGCTCGACATCTCAGGCGCTCATATCGATGGCTGTCTCTATCACGGCAAGGCAGGGCTCGATTTCGTCGAGCGGCTGGTCGAGGGAAGCGGACGTGTCCGAGTGCCGACGACGCTCAATGTCGGCTCGTTCGACCTTATCCATCCCGGCATGGTCAAGATGCCGGCGGCTGAAGAAATGCCGGCGCGGCGGTTGATGAAGGCGCATCTGGAACTTGGCTGCCAGGCCACATTCACCTGTGCCCCCTACCAGACGCGGTTCCGGCCTGAATTCGGCCAGCAGATCGCCTGGGGCGAGTCCAATGCCATCGTTTTCGCCAATTCGGTGATCGGCGCTCGCACCAACCGCTATGGCGATTTCATCGACCTGTGCTGTGCCATGACGGGTCGCGCACCGGGCTGGGGCCTGCATCTCAGCGAGAACCGGCGCGGCCGCATCCTGTTCGAGCTGGATGTTGCCGACGGGGAGCCGAGCGACAGCCTGTTCGTCGGCGTCGGGCTGATCATCGGGCAAGCCAGTGGGGACCGCATTCCTGTGATCGTCGGTCTGCCGCAACCGCGCGACGAGGACCAGTTGAAGGCGCTGGGCGCGGCGGCGGCAACGACCGGCGCGGTGGCGCTGTTCCATGCGGTCGCGGTCACGCCGGAAGCGCGGACGCTCGACGAGGCGTTCCATGGCCATGCGCCGGAAGAGACGATCCGCATCAGCCGCGCCGATATCGACCATGCGCTGGCCAGACTGTCTGGAGTGCCCGACGGCGCGCTGCTTTCAGCCGTGTCACTGGGCACGCCGCACTTTTCCCACCAGGAATGGATGCGCCTGTTGCCGCTGCTGCGTGCGGTGGCGCCGGGCAGGGGCATCCCGATCTATGTCAACACCGGCCGCGCGACGCTGACACGATTGCAGGAGGAGGGGGCATTGGCTGGCATGGAGGCGTTCGGCCTGGTCCCGGTCGCTGACACCTGCACCTATGTCACCTCGATTCTCGAGCGTCTCGACGGCGTGGTGATGACCAATTCCGGCAAATGGGCGCATTATGCGCCGGGCAATATCGGCGTGACCGTCGCCTTCGCCGAAATGAAGGATTGCATCCGCTCCGCCGCCGCAGGGCACGTCGTGCGGAGCGGCTCATGACGCGGTCGATTGAAGTGAAGGTCGTTGAAAGAGCCGGCACATTCCAACTGGCGGGTGCCGCCGAGGGCGAGGCGCTGGTGTTCTCGCAACCGCTCAGCTTCTGGGGCGGCATAGACGCCGAGACCGGCGACATAACGGATCGTTCGCACCCAGGCCTTGGCCAGAATGTCTCCGGCAAGATACTGGTCATGCCGAGCGGGCGAGGGTCCTCGTCTTCTTCCTCTGTCTTGGCCGAGGCAATCCGCAGGGGCACGGCGCCGGCCGGCATTCTTCTGGAACGGCCGGACCCGATCCTTGCCGTTGGCGCCATCGTCGCCGAGTTCCTCTACGCGATCAGCATGCCGCTGGTGGTTTGCGACATTGGGGGCATTGTTTCCGGCGAGCGGATCGCGATCGGTATCGGGGCAGATGGTGAGGCGGTCGTTCGCAAGGTCTAGGACCATGCGTTCCTGAAGCTGGCGCGGGAGCTGCAGATTGAAGTCGCCGCTGCCAGAGCCATGTTCCCTGGCCAAATCGCGTTTCTTCCAAGACAGCCTCATCTCGAACAAACGTGCCGGCGCGGCCTGAAACATTGGCACGATATTCTAAGCTGCCCGGTTGACCGCAGATGCGCCCTCAGGCGTATAATCCTACTAAGTTTATAGAATAAGTACCTGCATGAAACCGCTGCAACGGAGACATCGATGCCGCAAACCGAATCCAACCCGATCGAGCTGGGCACCAGGGCCGCCGATTTCCTGTTGGCCGACGCGCAAGGCGTGCTGCACAAGCTTGCCGATTTCGATGCCAAGCCGGCCCTGCTCGTCGCCTTCATTTCCAATCGGTGCCCCTTTGTCGTGCTGATCCGCGAGCAGCTTGCTGCATTCGCCAGGGACTATGCGCCGAAGGGCCTGCAGGTGCTAGCGATCAACGCCAACGACCATTTAGAGCATCCCGAGGAGACGCTCGCGCGGATAGGCGAGGAGTCCGAAAGGTTCGATTATTCCTTTCCCTATCTGAAGGATGCGTCGCAGCAAGTGGCCAAAGCCTATGGCGCGGCCTGTACGCCTGACTTCTTCCTGTTCGGCGCCGACCGGCGCCTTGCCTATCACGGCCAGTTCGACGATGCGCGGCCGGGCAACGGCAGGCCGGTGACTGGTGCTGATCTGCGCGCGGCCGTCGACACGGTGCTGGAGGGCGGCAGGCCCGCCGCAAGCCAAGTGCCGTCGATCGGCTGCAACATCAAATGGAGCGCCGGGAACGAGCCGCTGTGGTTCCCGGGTGCGGCCCGCGCCGCATAACGCCAGCCGCCTCACACTCCTTCGCCGAGCATCCATGCCCAAATCGCAAAAATCAGCTTCCGATGCCTTGCAGCTCCAGGTCGACGTGCTGGTGCTGGGCGGCGGCCCGTCCGCAGCCTGGGCAGCCGTCGCGGCCGCGGAAAGCGGCGCCAAGGTGGTGCTGGCCGACAAGGGCTATCTCGGCACCAGCGGCGCGACCGCGCCGTCGAACACCGGCACATGGTGCGTGCCCCCGGGCGACAACAGGCATGCGGTGGTCGAGCGGCGCTGGCAGCGCACGGGCGAGCTCGCGGACCAGCGCTGGATGCTGCGCTGCGTCGACACCGCCTACCGCAATTTGCTCAGGCTCTCGGAATGGGGTTATCCCTTCCCGAGCGAGGATGACGGCCGGCTCTACATCGCCAATCTGCGTGGGCCCGATTATATGCGCTTCATGCGCCGCCGGGTGCTGCTTGCCGGCGTGACCGTGCTCGACCACCATCCCGCGCTGGAACTCTTGTCCGACGGCGATGCCATCGTTGGTGCCGCCGGAGTCGCCAGGCAGGCCGGCCACGATTGGCGCGTCGAGGCGGGCGCGGTGGTCCTGGCCACCGGCGGCTGTGCCTTTCGCGAGCGCATCCTCGGCGGCACGGGGCTGACCGGCGACGGCTATCTGATGGCGGCCGAGGCCGGCGCCCGCCTGTCGGGCATGGAATTCACCGGCAAGTATACGTTGGCGCCTTATGGCTCCTCGCTCAACAAGGGATTGCCCTTCCGCTGGGCCTCGTTCCACCGCGAGGATGGTTCGCCGATCCTGGGCTCTACTGGCGAACCTTTGCGCAACGGCATCGGCGACCGCGAGGAGGAAGTGGCCCGCGCGCTGATCGACGGCCCGGTCCATGCGCGGCTGGACCAGGCCGAACCGGCGCTACAGGGCTGGCTGCGCCAGGGCCAGCCGAACTGCTTCGTGCCTTATGACCGTGCCGGCATCGACCCGTTCAGCGAGTTGTTCCGTATCACGCTGCGCGCCGAAGGCACGGTGCGCGGCACTGGCGGCATCGACATCGTGTCCGACGATTGCGCCACCGGCGTGCCCGGCCTCTACGCCGCCGGCGATGCGGCCAGCCGCGAGATCGTGACCGGCGCCGTGTCGGGCGGCGGCGCCGTGAATTCCTCCTGGGCGCTGGCCAGCGGCTGGTGGGCAGGCAAAGGGGCTTCGACCCACGCGAAGCGGCGTAGCGGCAAAGCGTTTCGGGGCGCCGCACAACCGCTCGGTCAGGCCGGTCTGCGTCCGGCGGCGGCGCCGCGTGCCGGTATCGCGGCAGGCGAGGTCATTGAGGCGGTGCGCAACGAGGTGACGCCGCTCGATAAGAACTTCTTCCGCGATGGTGGCCGCCTTGAGAAAAGCAGCGAGCGGCTGGAGAGCATCTGGCGCGACGTGCGTGACCATTTCCGGGGCGAGGGGGCCGACCGGATTCGCACGCGCGAAGCGGCGTCGATCGCCGCAGTCGGGCGCTGGTCGGTGGCCGCGGCATTGCACCGTACCGAAAGCCGCGGCATGCATCGCCGCGTCGACCTGCCGGGCAAGAATCCGGCACTGGCGCATCGCCTGATCGTCACCGGTGTCGACGAGTTCCGCATCGAAGGGGCGCCCGGGCGGCTGGCGGAGCTGGCGTCGTGATCGAGATCGTCTCGGCCACGCGCTGCATTGAGTGCGACATCTGCGTCAAGGTGTGCCCGACCAATGTCTTTGACGCGACTGAGCATGGCGCGCCCGTCATTGCTCGCCAGGACGACTGCCAGACCTGTTTCCTGTGCGAAATCTATTGTCCGACCGACGCTCTTTACGTGGCCGAGGCAGCCGAAGGGCCAACCGGCATCACCGAGGCAGAGGTCGAAGCGCGCCTTCTGTTCGGCTCCTATGCCCGCGCACTCGGCTGGACACGCGGCAAGGCCGGCGGCTCCGAATTCGACCCGACGCACCGCATCCGCGTGGCGCAATAGGAAGCGACAAGACATGAACCGCATCGTCGTCAACGACATCAGCAAGACCTTCCAGCTCAAACCAGGACAGTTCGTCACCGTCGAAGGCGAGGCGACCGATCGCGTCACCGTTCTCGACGGCGTCGATCTTGCCATCCGCAAGGGCGAGTTTGTCACGCTGGTCGGTCCGAGCGGCTCGGGCAAGTCGGTGCTGCTCGACATTATCGGCGGGCTGACGCGGGCGACCGGCGGCGACGTCCAACTCGACGGCAGGCGCATCACGCGTCCCGATCCCAAGACCGGCTACGTCTTCCAGCAATATGCGCTGTTTCCCTGGCGCACGGCGCTCGCCAATATCGAATATGCGCTGGAAGTGCGCGGCGTGGCGAAGACGGAGCGGACGGCGACGGCCAGGCACCTTTTGTCGCTGTTCGGGCTTGCCGGCTTCGAGGATCGTTTCCCCAACCAGCTTTCCGGCGGCATGCAGCAGCGCGTGGCGATCGCCCGCGCGCTCGCCAGCAATCCAGAAGTGCTGCTGATGGACGAACCCTTCGCCGCGCTCGACCAGCAGACGCGCGAACTGCTGCAGGGCGAGTTGTTGCGCATCTGGGGCAAGATCAAGACGACGGTCATTTTTGTCACCCACTCGATCGACGAGGCGATCTTCCTGGCCGATCGCGTGGTGGTGATGACGGCGCGGCCGGGCGCGGTGAAGGAGATCATCGATATCGACCTGCCGCGGCCGCGCGACGGCGACATCCGCGCCAGCACTGAATTCAACGCGTATCGCGCCCGCGTCTGGGACGTGCTGCGCGACGAGGTCAACAGGGCGCAGAAGGACTGGACGCTGTCGCCGGCCTTCGGCCATTGAGGAGTTAGAACCATGGCCTATCTGACCGAAAAGTTCGGCCCTGCCATCGGGTTTCGCGGCGAGGCCGCCGTTGTCGCAAAAATTCCTGCAATCAAGGCGCGTGGCGCAGCCCAAGAGGTCAAAGCCCGGAGGAAAGAGACGTATGGCGGCACCTTCGTCTATGGCCTGCCGCTGCTCGGCCTGTTCTTCCTTTTGTGGGAGATTGCGCCGCGGCTCGGCTGGCTGAACCGCATCTTCTTTCCACCGCTGAGCGAGGTGCTGCTTGCCTGGTGGGACCTGCTTGCCTCGGGTGTACTGGTCGAGCATATCGGCATCAGCCTGCAGCGCGCGGCCATCGGCTTCGCGCTTGGCGTGTCGGTGGCCATCCCGCTTGGCCTGCTCATGGGCCGCTACTCTCTGTTCGAGAAGGTCAGTGACCTTTTGGTGCAGACGCTACGCAACACCTCGCAATTCGCGCTGCTGCCGGTGTTCATCCTTTTGCTTGGCATCGGCGAGGAATCCAAGGTGGCCATCACCTTCTACTCCTCGGTGTTCTTTCTCCTCGTCAACACGATCAGCGGCGTGAAGTCGGTCGATCCGCTGCTCATCAAAGCGGCGCGCTCGATGGGCACGTCTGACTTCGACCTGTTCCGGAAAGTCATCCTGCCGGCCAGCATTCCCTCAATCGTCGCCGGTGCGCGGCTGGCGGTCAAATCCTCGCTGTTCGCGGTGATCGGCGCCGAGATGCTGGCGGCCAAATCCGGCCTCGGTTTCCTCATCCAGAACTCGCAACTGATGATGGAAACGGCCGACATGTATGCCGGCATCCTGACGCTCACCGTCATCGGCCTGACCGTCAACTACCTGCTCGTCTGGTTCGAGCGCTGGGCGACCGCCTGGAAGGGCCAGTCCGAGCCTTCGCTCATTTAAGCCATTCGCTCCAAGTAGGAAGGATTTTCCCATGTCCAGCATCGCATTCGATGGATTTCGCCGGCTGTTTCTGAAGGGCGCCCTTGTGGTGGTGATCGGCCTTGGCGGCATGCCTGCCTTCGCGCAGGAAAAGCCCGACGTTATCCGCATCGGCAGCACGGCGCCCGGGCACCTCAAATTCATCCTCGCCCAGAAAGATGGCTGGTGGGAGAAGGAATTCGCCAAGGACGGAATCAGGGTCGAACTGGTGACCTTCAACGGCGGCTCGGAGGCGACGACGGCCTTGGCCACCGCCGCCATCGAGTTCACTTATACCGGCAACAACCCGGCGCTGCGTGTCGCCGCGTCCGGCGCCGACGTCAAGCTGATCGGCCTGTCGAGCTATGTCAGGGCGGGCGGCTCCTACATCGTCGTCAAGACCGATTCCCCGCTGAAGACGCTGCAGGACCTCAAGGGCAAGAAGGTCGCCTATCTCACAGGCACGGTGCGGCACTCCAATTTCAGCAAGGCGCTGAACAGTGTCGGCCTGACCACGAACGATGTCGAGGGTTTGAACCTGCCATTCGAGGCATCAGGCCCAGCCCTGTTGCGCGGCGATATCGATGCCATCGTCGAGACCGACTCGACGGCGGCCAAGCTCGTCGACTCCGGCGAGGCGCGTCTGCTCTACGACACCAGCACGCATCCGGAATGGAATGTGCCTAACGTCATTTCGGTCAACGGCGCCTTCGCGGCGAAATATCCCGATCTGGTCAAGCGGCTGCTCAAGGTCGACATCGAGATTTCGCGCTGGGCAGACGCCCATCCCGACGAGACGATCAAGACCTTTGTCGAGGCGACCAAATCGTCGGAGAAATCCGTGCGCAAAACCTATGCCGATGGCGCCTTCCACCAGGATCCGAAGCTCACCGATGATGCGATCGAAGCCCTGAAGGCCGAAGAAAAATTCATGGCCGGCGCCGGGCTCCTCAAGGGATCGATCGACTACGGCAAATGGGTCGACAAGAGCTTTGGCGAAGCCGCGTCCGCGGAAGTCGCCACAGTCCAGTAGACGGAAGGGTCGAGCCAGCGGGCGTCTCCGCACCGCGCCCGGCTCATCAGTACCGCTCAAATCTCCGGGATGTTCTCCTTGAAGATCACCTGCAGCCTCGGCTGGTGCAATTCATAGGGGAGGCCCCGGACGGCGTGGGTCAGGATGTTGAGCGCCTCACGCGCTTCGACGCGCGGGTTCTGGTCGATGACGGCGTCGAGCGTGCCGTCGAGCAGCAGTTCCTTGGTGCCGTCCGTCGCCTCGTGGCCGAGGAAAACCATGGATTGCGCACGGCCGCGTTCCTTCAGCGCACGCGCTATGCCGGTGTTGCCGGCGCCGACATTGTAGATCGCGGCAAGGTCGGGGTGGCGTTCCAGAAGGGCTGACGCCTCCGAATAGGCCTTTTCGCGGTCGTCCAGCATTTCGCGCATCTCGACGATCTCCAGATTGGGCGATTCCTCGGTCAATATGTGCCGGAAGCCCATCTCGCGTTCCTCGTGGCCACGATAGGACAGCGAGCCTGCAAACAGCGCCACCTTGCCGGGGCTGCCTGAGCCCATGAAACGGTTGAGCAGATAGCCGGCCAGCCGCCCGGCGGCGCGGTTGTCGATGCCGATATAGGCAACCCTTGGCACATGCAGGATGTCGGAGGCGATGGTCACCACCTTGACGTCGTTGGCCGATAGCGAGCGGATCGCCTCGCGCACCGTCGGATGGTCGAGCGCGATGACACCGACGCCTTGCGTCTGGCCGCGCAAATCCTGCAGCAGGCGGGCGAGCCGGTCGGGATTGAAGCCCTCTATGGTGGCGATATGGACGTCGAGATCGGGGCGCCCCAGGGCTTGTGCCTCGATGTGGCGGTGCAGCATCTTGATGAAGGAATTGGTGCCGGCCGGCAGCGCGAAGTCGAGCCGGATGACCTCGCCGGGCACCGGCCTGGGCGGAGCCCCGTTCGGGCCTTCGGCGATGTAGCCGAGGCGCTGCGCCATTTCGAGCACGATCTCGCGTGTGCGCGCCCGCACGCCGGGGCGATTATTGAGCACGCGGTCGACGGTGGCGGCGGAGACGCCGGCCTCCCGGGCTATGTCGGTCAGGGTGGAACGCACCGTCTTTCATCTCCTCAATGCATCAGGGATGACGCAGTGCCGGCTGGCGACCGTGGCACCAACGCCTCGCTGTCCGCGATTCTGATGGGAAATGATGTATCCGGCCTTGGCCGATGCGCAAGCCGCCAGGCTAAATCAACTCGTCCGGCACGATCATGTCGGAAAGGGAGATCACATTTCCCATCAAATCGACGCATTCGGAGGGGTCTATGAACCTTGGTATGACGCATTTCCTCACTCTATGCGATGTTGTGATGTATTTTGATTATTAATGATGTTGACAGCCTTCCGATCCTGCCGTCAATATCCCTCATGGGCTCGTGGAGGAAACATTGGGCCTGAGGGAGGAATTCCAATGTCTGATTTGATCCGCATCTCGCGGCGCCGGTTGCTGGCGTCCGGAGGAAAGGCGGCGGTGTTCGTGGCCGCCGCAGGTATCGCTCCGCAATTCATTCGTCCCGGTCGCGCCTTCGCGGCCGATGCGCTCGCACCTGGCATGATCGGCGGCCCGACGGGCTTCGACGGAGCCGAACGCTATCAATACGGTCCCGACACACCCGAGGGCCGCGCCATCGAGGCCGCCAAGGCTTTGAAGGGCGCCGGCAAGGCGCCGGCCAAGATCGTGCTTGGCCTGTCGGACGGCTCGATCGGCCAGCTCACCCAGCCTTTTCCGGCCGGGGCGCCGTCGATCAAGGAGCTGTGGGAAAAGGAAACCGGGATCCCGATCGAGATCGTCGGTCTGCCGAACGGCCAGGAATTCACCAAAACCATGCAGGACATCTCCACCAAGGGTGGGGCCTACGACATCTATTCGACCGAGTGGAATCGCCTTGGCGATCTCGCCGAGACCGGCGGCATCGCCAAGCTCGACGACTTCGTCGCCCAGTACAAACCCGAATGGGACGATCCCAAGACCGGCTATGTCGACGGCGCCAAGGGTGTATCGCTGCTCAACAAATATCGCGGCTCCAACTATGGGGTGTCGTTGGACGGCGACTTCCAGACCTGGGTCTACCGCACCGACCTGTTCGGTGACGAAGCCGAGAAGAAGGCCTTCAAGGACAAATACGGCTACGATCTGGCGCCGCCGAAAACCTGGAAGCAGCACGGCGATATCGCCGCCTTCTTCCAGCGTCCGGACAAGGGCCTGTTCGGCTCCACCGACCTGCGCAACCAGGGCTGGGGCTACACCAACTGGTATCAGCGCTATGTGTCGATGGCCTCGCCCAACCAGTTTCTGTTCGGCGATGACGGCAAGCCGCTGATCAATTCCGAGCATGGCATCGCCGCCACCAACGAATATGTCGAATCGCTGGTCCATCATTCGCCGGACGCGATCTCGTGGGGCTGGCCGGAGCAGTACGGCAATTTCGCCAAGGGCGGCGCGGCGATGACCTGTGCCTTCTCCAACCTGCCGAAATTCCTCGACAATGCCGGCAACAAGGACTCCAAGGTCACCGGCAAGATCGGCACGATGCTGCCGCCCGGCCGCGAGATCGACGGCAAACTGATCAGCCGCTCGGTATTGTGGTTCTCGCTGACCGGCATGGTCTCGTCGCAGTCGAAAAACCAGGAGGTCGCCTATCTCCTGCTGCAATGGCTTGGCTCGGCCCGCATCTATGCCTGGATGAGCGCCAACCCCGGCGGCTATCTCGATCCGTTCCGGCTTTCGGATTTTTCCGATCCGCTGGTGCGCCAGACCTACCACGCCTACCACATGGACGTGGTGCGCGAGACGGTCGCCCGCACGGTGCCGACCATCAACTATCCCGGCGCCACCGCCTTCCACAACGCGCTGGACGAAAACCTGATGGCCTCGCTGACCAAGGCCAAGACATCGGAGCAGGCGATGGCCGACACGGAAGCCGAGTGGAAGAAGATCGCCCGGCGCATTGGCGAGGACAAATTGCTCGAAGCCATCAGGACCAACAAGGAGGCATGGCCGACCGTTCTCGATCCGATCAGCTGATCCATCTCCCTGGATCAAAGCCGGAGGGGAGGAGCATCCGCTCTTCCCCTCCGCAACCGACGCCACCAGCAAAAGCAGCCAGATGAAGCGTTCCGTCCCCTTCGAGATATTCCGCTACGCCGCGATCCTCGCGGCGATGGCCGTCACGCTGGTGCCGATCCTGTGGACGGTGTCGATGGCCTTCAAGCCGATCGCCGAATGGTCGGCGACGGGTGCGGACCTGACATGGTGGCCGAAGAACCCGACGCTCAGCAATTTCCAGTTCGTGTTCGGCGAGTCCACCAACAATTTGATCGTCGCGCTCGACCGCACCGCGCTGAAGCCGATCCTATCGTCGCTTCTGTCGGCGGTATTCGGCACCGCGATCGCCATGTCGGCGGGCACCGCCGCCGCCTACGGCCTGTCGCGCTTCGGCTCCGGCCAGAACCTGCCGCTCGCGCTGATCCAGCTCAGGCTGTTTCCGCCGATGGCCGTCATGATCCCTGTGATGATCATGTGGGCCTTCCTGAATTTCACAGACAGCTGGTGGGGGCTGGCGCTGATCTACGGCATCGTCACGCTGCCGTTCGCTTTCTGGCTGATGAAGACCTTCTTCGACGACATGCCGCGCGAGATCGAGGAAGCCGCTTTGGTCGAGGGCTGCTCGCGGCTGCGCGTCTTCACCCGCATCACGCTGCCGATGATGCGCGCGCCGTTGGCGAGTGCTGCGCTCTTCGTCTTCATCCTCAACTGGTCGGACTATCTGATCGCGCTGCTTCTGACGACGCGCGAATGGGTGACGATCCCCGTCTACATGGCCTCGCTGTCCTCGTCGATGACCGGCCAGCTCTATGGCGCCAAGGCCGCACTCGGGCTGATCGCGGCGGTGCCGCCGGTCATCATGGGCATCGCCATCCAGCGCCATCTGGTGCGCGGGCTGACTTTCGGAGCGCTCAAGCAATGAGCGCGGTGGTTGCGACGATTTCGGAGGGTGAGATGGACGCGGCCCGCGCAAAGCCGGCGCTGCGCGACGAAGGCATGCGGTTGGGCTTTCGCCTGACCTTGCCGGCGCAGATCCTGGTGCTGTTCATCTCGGCCTTTCCACTCTTGATGCAGCTCTACATCAGCGTCACCGACTGGTCGCCACTCTCGGGCCTTGGCTGGTGGAACGCCTGGGAGATGTGGAACAGCTTCGCCAACTATACCGACCTTGCCGCCGACGCGCGCTTCTGGAGTGCGCTGAAGCGCACGGTCATCGTGATGGTCGTCTGCGTGCCGGCCGAGTTCCTGTTAGGCTTGGCGCTGGCGACGCTGTTCGCCGACGATTTTCCGGGCAAGCGTATCTTCTATTCGGTCCTCCTGATGCCGATGATGGTGGTGCCGGCGGTGGCCGGCTACATGTTCTTCATGCTGTTCCAGTCCGGCGGCCCGGTGAACGACATCCTGTCGGCAATCACGGGCACGCAAGTCACCATTGCCTGGCTGTCGGATCCGACACTGGCGCTGATCGCGGTGATGATCGCCGACATCTGGCAGTGGACGCCGCTGATGTTCCTGATCCTGCTGGCCGGCCTGGTCGGAGTGCCGGAGGACCAGATCAAGGCGGCAACGCTGCTCGGCGCCAATCCCTGGCAGCGCTTTACCACCATCGTGCTGCCGAAGATGAAGACGATCATCATCATCGCGCTGGCGATAAGGGTGATCGAGAACTTCAAGATCTTCGACACGCTGTACATCATGACCGGCGGCGGCCCCGGCGTCGCCACCGAAACGATCTCCGTCTACATCTACAAGGTCACCACGCAGGATCTGATCTGGGGCTATGTGGCGGCGATCGCGCTCGCCATTCTGGTCGTGCTCTCCATCGTCGCCGTGTTCGCCATGAAGCGCATGGCCCGGGCAAGGCAGGTGGCGGCATGAGCACGATCCAGCTCAAGCACCTCACCAAGACATTCGGCGACTTCACGGCGCTGAAGACCATGGACCTCGATATCGCCGATGGCGAGTTCATGGCTCTGCTGGGGCCTTCAGGCTGCGGCAAGTCGACGACGATGAACATGATTGCCGGAATGGAAGAGCCGACCAGCGGCAAGATCCTGTTTGGCGAGCGCGACATGGCCGGCGTGCCGATGGGCCGGCGCGGGGTTGGCTTCGTGTTCCAGAACTACGCGATCTTCACCCATATGACGGTGCGCCAGAACCTTGCCTACGGGCCAAGGATGCGTGGCGCCGCCACGGTCGAGATCGATCGTCGCGTCGGCACGATTGCCGAGCTGCTGCAACTGACGCCGCTGCTCGACCGCAAGGCCGACCGGCTGTCGGTCAACATACTGCAGCGCGTGGCGATCGGCCGCTCGGCAATCATGGAGCCGGCGATCTTCCTGCTCGACGAGCCGCTGTCCAATGTCGACGCCGCCTTCCGCGCGGTGATGCGCACCGAGCTGAAACAGCTGCAGCGCCAGTTCAAGCAGACCATGGTCTACGTCACGCACGACCAGCTGGAAGCCATGACCATGGCCGACCGTATCGCGGTCATGGACCACGGCGTGCTGCAGCAGGTCGGCACGCCGCTCGAGGTCTACAACAATCCGGCCAATGTCTTCGTCGCCCGCTTCATCGGCGCGCCGGGCATGAACCTGCTCAAGGGCCGACCTGCGGAGAGCGACCGGGGTCTGGTCGTCGATCTCGGGGCGCTGGGCATCACGCCGCCATTACCCGACGAGCTGGCGGCGGCCATGCGTGGCGCACGCGACGAGGTGCTCTACGGCTTTCGGCCGGAACAGGTGGCCCTGGCGGAGAATGGACGCGGGCTTGCCATGCCTGTCACTTTCGTCGAGCGCATCGGCGCGCGCACCATCGTTCACCTCGGCCAGGGCGACGGCGCCGTGAAAGCGGTCTTCGACAATGATGTCGGGCTGTCGATAGGGCAAACCGCGGTCGTCGCACCCGCGGCGTCGTCAGTGCGGGTCTTCGACGCCGTTAGCGGCCTTGCGATGAGAGCGGGTTGAGCCATGGCCGACATCGTCTTCCGCAATGTCACGAAACGCTACGGCACGATGCTCGCCGTCGACGACGCCTCGTTCACTGTCAACGACAACGAGTTCTTCTGCTTCTTCGGGCCGCCGCTGTCGGGCAAGTCGACAATCCTGCGCCTGGTGCTCGGGCTGGAGACGCCGGATGCCGGCGAAATCCTCATCGGCGGCAAGCCCGTCAACACGGTGTCGCCAGCAGAGCGCAATGTCGCCATGGTGTTCCAGAACTTGGCGCTGTTCCCGCATATGAGCGCGCTCGACAATGTCCGTTTCCCGCTGGTCGAGCGCCGGGTCGCCGAGGTCGATATCAAACGGCGCGTCGCCGATGTCGCGGCCAAGCTGCATATCGGCCATATCCTGCACAAGCCGCCGGCACTGCTTTCGGGCGGCGAGCGGCAGCGGGTGGCGATCGCCCGCGCCCTGGTGCGCGACCCCAACGCCTATCTGATGGACGATCCGATCTCGGCGCTCGACGCGCGGCTGCGCGAGGAAACGCGCGTCGAACTGAAGCGCATCCAGCGTGAGCTCGGCAAGACGCTGATCTATGTCACGCACGACCAGGAAGAGGCGATGTCGATCGCCGACCGCATGGCCATACTGGAAAGCGGAAGGATCCGGCAGATCGGCGCGCCGGCCGAGATCTATGATCGCCCGGCCAGCACCTACGTGGCGCGGCTGCTGGGGTCGCCTGTCATGAACATCCTCAAATCCGTTCAAGGCGAGGGCGGCATCGAGGCCGCCGAAGGCGCGATCAGCATCGCCGATCGCACGGCTCCGGCCGACGCCGTCGAGATCGGGCTGAGGCCGGAGGATATCAAGGTCAGGCCCTGGAGCGACACCGAGAAGGAGAGCCCCGGCCGCCCGGCGCGGGTGTTCGAGGTCGAGCCGCTTGGCGGCTATACCGTGGTGACACTCGCCGCCGGGCAAGCGCGGCTGAAGGCTTTGCTGCGCGGCCAGCCTGACATCAGGCCCGACGCGATGGTGGCGATATCCTGCGAGCCGGCGCGCGTGCATTATTTCGGACAGGGCGGAGGCGCGTTGGCAAGATGAACGCGGCCGCAAGGACAGGATTTCGGGAGGAAGGCATGACAGGCAAGGGCTTCGAGCCGGATGTGAAGGTCCGCACGAAGGAATATCGGATCGGCTGCGTCGGCGCCGGCATGATCATGGCCGAATGCCATCTGGCCGCCTATAAGGACGCTGGCTTTCCGGTCGTGGCGATCGCCTCGCGTACCAAGGCGAATGCGCAAAAGGTCGCCGACCGTTGGGGTATCCCGACCGTCCACGACACCCCGGAACAGCTGATCGAGGATGCAGATGTCGAGATCATCGACCTCGCGTTTCCGCCGGACCAGCAGCCGGCGCTGATCCGCCATGCGTTGAAGCAGAACCACATCAAGGCGATCCTGGCTCAGAAGCCGCTGGCGCTGTCGGTCGAGGAAGCCGTCAAGTTGCGCGACGAGGCGGCGAAGGCCGGCAAGATACTCTCGGTCAACCAGAACATGCGCTACGACCAGTCGATGCGCGTGTTGAAGCAGCTCATCGACAGTGGCGCGCTCGGAGACATCGTCTTCGCGCAGATCGACATGCACGCCATTCCGCACTGGCAGACCTTCCTTCAGGGTTACGACCGGCTGACGCTTGCCAATATGAGCGTGCACCACCTTGACGTGCTGCGCTTCCTGTTCGGCGATCCCGATGAGATCACGACGCTGACGCGCAAGGATCCGCGCACGACATTCGACCATTCCGACGGCATCACCGTATCGACGCTGAAATTTCCGTCCGGCGTGCTGGCCGTGTCGCTGGAGGATGTGTGGTCCGGTCCGCGCCAGCAGGGCTACAAGGACGACCAGCACATCAACTGGCGCGTCGACGGCACCAAGGGCGTTGCCAAGGGCACGATCGGCTGGCCGACCGGTGCTGCTTCGACGCTGACCTATGCTTCGGCCGAAACGACCGGCGGCGAGTGGGTAACTCCAAGCTGGGAGACGATGTGGTTCCCGCATGCCTTCATCGGCGTCATGGAGCAGCTGCAGCACGCCGTGAAGACCGGTACGCCGCCGGCGCTCACCGTTGCCGACAACGTCAAGACCATGGCGCTGGTCGAAGCGGGCTATCGCTCGATGGCATCGGGCCGCACGGTCAAGCTTTCCGAAATCTCCACAAACGCAACTAACTGAAATCGCAGACAACTGAATCGCTTACAGGGAGGAATTCAAGATCATGATGCAAGCAGGTATTTTCACGGGCTATTTCCCGTACGGCCTCGAAGAGACGGCAAAGAAGATCCGCGGGCTCGGTTTCAACACGGTGCAGCTCGACCTGCACTTCAGGGATGTCGACCTGTCGGCTGGGCAGATCACCAGGGACAAGGCCAGGAAGGTGCGCGACGTCTTCCGCGACCACAATTTGCCGGTCTGCTGCGTGTCGGGCTACACCAACATCATCCATCCCGACAAGGCGGAGCGCGACAAGCGCGTCGGTTATCTCAAGGAGATCATCCGCAATGCGCGCGAGTTCGGCAGCCCTTACGTGATCTCGGAGACCGGCACCTACAACACCGAATCCGACTGGGTGCATCACCCCAAGAACAAGACCGAGGAAGGTTTTGAGGAATGCCGCAAGGTCATCGCCGATCTTGCCCAGACGGCTTACGACCATGGCGCGGTCTTCCTGCTCGAAACCTATGTCAACAACGTCGTCGGCTCGGTCGAGGAGACGGTGAAGATGTTCGCGCAGGTCGACCATCCAGGCCTTGGCCTGCTGATGGACCCGACCAATTATTTCGAGACGCACAACATCGACCGGATGGACCAGATCCTGAACCAGGTGTTCGACACGCTGACCGACAAGATCAGAATAGCGCATGCCAAGGACGTCAAGCGCTCAGGCGATGACAAGTCGGAGAAGCACGCCGACATCGGCGATGCCGACGCGATGGAAAGCCATACGTTCCGCGGGGTTGGCGAAATCGAACTGCCGGCGCCCGGCCTTGGCTCGCTGAACTACGACCTCTACCTCCAGCGGCTGGCCGAAAAGCATCCGAACATACCGGTGATCATCGAGCATCTGTCGGAAGACGACGTGCCGCGCGCCAAGACATTCCTCGACGGGAAATTCCGCGCCAACGGCCTGTGACGGCTAGCCGCGCCACCAGTGCACGGCGGCGCGGCTTCAAACAAGGGAGGAAAGAATGTTGAAATTCGCATTGAAATTGGCGGCCGCCGCGACAGTGCTCGCCGGCGTCGCCCTTGGCACGGCGGCGCAGGCGCAGGACGGCCAGAAGACCTTCTATCTCTTGTCGCATGGCGGTCCGTCGGATGCGTTCTGGATCGACTGGAACGCCGGTGCGACCAAGGCCTGCGAGCAGCTCAAGGTAACCTGCAAGATTTCCTTCAGTGGCGGCGACATGGCGGCGCAGAAGGAGGCCTTCAACTCGGCGCTTGCCGCAAAGCCCGACGGCATCGCCACTACGTCGGCGCAGCCGGGCCTGTGGACGGAGGAGGTGAAAGCAGCCAAGGCGGCTGGCATCCCGATCGTGTTCTTCAATACCGACGATCCGGCGACAGGCCGGCAGGCCTATGTCGGCGCGGACCTGAAAGAAGCGGGTGTCATCTGGGCCAAATATCTGGTCGACCACAAGATGGTGAAGCAGGGCGACAAGGTTTTTCTGCCGGTCGAGGTTCCCGGCGCCAGTTACCAGCAGCTCGAGACCGAGGGCATCGCCAGCATTTTCGATCCCTTGGGGATCAAATATGACGTGGTCGATTGCGGCACCGATCCGGCTGGCATCATCGCCAAGATGACCGATTACATGGTCGCCAACAATCCGCCGGCGATCATCGCGCTCGGCGATTCCGTGGCCGCCAGCGTCAAGCGCGTGTTCGATGGCGCCGGCGTGCCGGCGGGCAAGATCCCGGTCGTCGGCTGGGGCAATTCCAAGGAGACGGCACAAGCCGTCAAGGATGGCTTCGTCAATGCCGCCGCCTGGCAATATCCCTCTGCGCAAGGCTTCATGCCGGTGGCGCTGCTCGGGCTTGCCGCGTCAGGCGAGCCGATCGGCTACGACATCCACACTTTCGGTCTCTACGACGCCTCCAGCGTCGACCCGATCCTGAAGCTCTACGACAAGAAATGAGAAAACAGCGCCCGCCGGAAACGCGGCGGGCGTCTTTTGAAGCGTGGTTCAAGCAGTCATGACAATTGCCGCAGAAGACGAAGTGCCGGGGGTGAAAGGCAGATCGCGCCTGCTGCGCTCGCCGCAATTCTCCTCCTTCGTCATCCTCCTCATCTTGCTGGCGGTATTCGCGGTCGCCGACGCCAATTTCCTGTCGCCGCTCAACATCTCCAACATGATGGCGTTCCTGCCCGAGCTCGGCATCATCGCACTCGGCATGACGCTGCTTTTGACGGCAGGCGAATTCGATCTTTCCGTCGGCGCGGTGTTTGGGCTGGCGCCGGTGGTGGTGATGCTGCTGGTGCAAAATGGCGGGGTGGATATAGGTGTCGCGCTTCTGGCCGGGCTGCTGCTTTGTATCGCGATCGGCGCGATCAACGGGCTGATCGTCACCAAGATCGGCATCTCCTCCTTCCTGGTGACGCTGTCGATGTTGCTCGTCGTGCGCGGGGCAGCGCTTTACATCACGCAAGGCTTTCCGCTGAAATCCTGGGACCAGCCGGGCTTCTTCGTGACGCTGCTCGCCGGCAGCTTCAACATCGGCTCGTTCCGCTTCTACACCTCGCTGTGGTGGTTCATCGGCCTCTCGCTGTTTGCCATCTACATCCTGCGCTACGCCAAGCTCGGCAACTGGATCAGTGCCATCGGCTCCAATCGCAACGCGGCGGTGGCGCGCGGCGTGCCGGCCGATACGGTCAAGATCTGGCTGTTCATCGCGACTTCGGTGCTGGCCGGCCTTGCTGGCATGATCAGTGCCTTCCGCATCTCGGCCGCGTCACCGGTGGCCGGCACCGGCTACGAGCTGGAAGTGATCGCCATGGTGGTGGTGGGCGGCACGGCGCTGACCGGCGGACGCGGCACCATCCTCGGCACCATCGTCGGCGCGCTGATGCTGCGCGCCATCCGCAACGGCATCGTGCTGATCGGCGTGCCGGGGCTCGCCTACAACATCTTTGTCGGCCTCATCATCCTCGCCATGCTCATCCTGCACGCTTTGCTGCAGAAGAACGCCGCAAGGGGCTGACGATGGTGCAAGAAGTACTTCGGCTGCAGAACCTGCAAAAATCCTTCGGCAGCGTGCGCGCGCTGAAGAACGCCTCGCTGATACTGCGGGAAGGCGAGGTGGTGGCGCTGCTGGGCGACAATGGCGCCGGAAAATCGACGCTGATCAAGACGATCTCGGGTGTCTTCCCGGTCGATCGTGGCGACATCTTTGTGCGCGGCGAAAAGGTTTCGATCCGCTCGACCCGGGATGCGATGGACCTCGGCATCGAGACCATCCACCAGGATACCTCACTGGCGCCCGATCTCAGCATCGCTCGTAATCTTTTCCTCGGCCGCGAGCCGGTCAATTTCGGCTGGCTCGGCGTGTTCGCGCCGCTCGATCTCGCGAAGCTGCGCAAAGCCGCTTCCGAACTCCTCAAGCGCGTCGGCATCTCGAAGAAACTCGACGCTGATGCGCTGGTCTCGACGCTGTCGGGCGGCGAGCGGCAGTCGATCGCCATCTCGCGCGCCATGCAGTTCGCCGCCAAGGTGATCATTCTCGACGAGCCGACCAACAATCTCGGCGTCGAGGAAACCCACGGTGTGCTGCGTTTCGTCAAGGAGGTACGCGACGCCGGCCATTCGGTGCTGCTCATCACCCACAACATCCACCATGTCTTCCAGGTCGCCGACCGCATCGTCGTGATGCGGCGCGGCGAGATCGTCGCCGAACAGACGGTCGCCGACACCGACCTCCTGACCGTGGAAAGCATCATCACCGGCGCCGACATGTCGGCCTTGCTCAAGGAGGCGAGGGCAAAGTGAAGGGCGTCGCATGGTAGAGCTTTACGGCAAGACGCTGTCGCGCCGGCAAGTGGCCGAGCGGTCAGGCCAGCTGTCGCAATTCGCGGGCGTGCGGCTGATGACGCTCGGCGACGGGTTGGAGCGCGGCATCCGCATGCTCGAATTCCGCACCGGCTCGGGCCTGCGCTTCACCGCGCTCGTCGACCGGGCGCTCGACATCGCCGATTGCGACTTCAAGGGCCAGGCGATCGGCTGGCATTCGCCGAGCGGCTTTCGCCATCCGGGCTTGCACGACTATGAAGGGGAAGCGGGGCTGGCCTGGGCGCGGTCCTTCTCGGGCCTGCTCGTCACCTGCGGCCTCGACCACATTCTGGGGCGGGAAGAAGTGCCGGCCGAGAGCTACAACTATCCGGGGAAGAAGACGGTGCTTCATTCGCTGCATGGTCGTGTCGGTACCATCCCGGCGCGGCTGACCGGCTATGGCGAGCGCTGGGAGGGCGACCGCTGCGTGCTGTGGGCAGAAGGCATCGTGCAGCAGTCGGCGGTGTTTGGCGAGGATCTGCATCTCACTCGCCGCATCGAAGCCGATGTCGGGGGTAACGAGATCCGGCTTTCGGACCATGTCGTCAACCACGGCTTCAACCGCACCCCGCATATGTATTTCTACCATGTCAATGTCAGCCATCCCTTGCTCGACGAAGGCTCCCGTTATCTGGCGCCGATCCGCGACGTCGTCTGGGCCAGCCATGCCGGCGAGCGCTACGAGGCGCAGAGTGTCGGCTATCGCACGGCGCCGGCACCGCAACGGCACTTCTGGGAGCAGGTCTGGCAGCACGAAATGGCCGCCGACGCCCATGGCGAGGTTCCGGTGGCCGTCGTCAACGACCGGCTCGGTCTCGGCTTCGAAGTGGCGACCCGCAAGGACCAGTTGCCGTGTGCCTACCAATGGCAGAATTTCCAGGCCGGGCAGTACGCGCTGGGGATAGAGCCATCGACCCACCATGTGCTCGGCGATCTCGCCGCCCGCGAGCGCGGCGAGATGATCTGGCTGGAGCATGGCGAAAGCCGGGCCTATGACGCGGTGTTCCGCGTCCTCGACGGCAAGGAGGAAATCGCTGGCGCCGAAGCCAGGATCGCGGATATCGCCCGGCAGCCCGAGCAGGATTATCCTCAGCCTTCAGAAAATTTTCCAAGACTGGCCGGCAGGACATGAGCGCGACATTTATTCAAAGCAAGCCCTCCGGCCGGCGGACCGGATTGCCAGCGCTGCGCGACGATTGGAGGCCAATTTGACGACGATGGCGAAAAAGCGCGACTACAGCCTGGTCGGCGAAAGTACCAGAACGGCGATCGAGACCGGGCTTGCCTCGGCCGAGTGGTACCACACCGACGTGCCGCGCAAGGCGATGAAGGAGTTGATGCAGCGTTCCGACGGCCCGGCGATCCGCGACACCATCATCTGGATTGTCGCGATCCTGGGCTCGGCCGTGGGTATCGTCCTGTTCTGGGGTTCGTGGTGGGTGGTGCCGTTCCTGTTCGTCTATGGCGTGCTCTACGGCTCGTCGAGCGACTCGCGCTGGCACGAATGCGGCCATGGCACGGCTTTTCGCACGCGCTGGATGAATGATGTCGTCTACCACATCGCCTCGTTCATGCTGATGCGCAATCCCGTGCAATGGCGCTGGAGCCATGCCCGCCACCACACCGACACCATCATCGTCGGCCGCGACGCCGAGATCGCGGTCATGCGTCCGCCGGACCTGTTGAAGGCGGCGCTCGCCTTCACCGGCATTCTCGACTTTCGCTATTCGCTGCCGACGCTGGTGCGGCAGGCATTCGGGACGCTGTCCGACGAAGAGAAGAGCTATATCCCCGAGATGGAACAGCATAAGGCCGTGGTCGCGGCCCGCTGGCATGTCGCGATCTATGTGGCGACGATCGCCCTCGCGATCGCGCTGAGGTCATGGATACCGCTGGTGCTGATCGGCCTGCCGCGCCTCTACGGCACCTGGCACATGGTGACGACTGGCCTGCTGCAGCATATCGGGCTCGCCGACAATGTCGTCGACCATCGGCTGAACACGCGCACCGTCTACATGAACCCGATCAGCCGGTTCATCTACTGGAACATGAATTACCATGTGGAGCACCACATGTTCCCGATGGTGCCGTATCACGCGCTGCCCAGGCTGCATGAACTGATCAAGCACGATCTGCCGAAGCCCAATCCGTCCATGTGGCACGCCTACCGCGAGGTCTGGCCGGTCCTGCTCAGGCAGCTGAAATACGAGGACTATTACCTTAAGCGCGAACTGCCGCCGACGGCCAGGCCCTATCGCGGTGAGTTCCACCAGGTCGATATGTCGGCGGCGGCCGAGTAGCGACCGCGAATGTCCGCAGGAGATAGAGATGGCCGATTGGGTTGAAGCGTGCGCGGTGGACGATGTCGAGGAAGAGGATGTCATCCGCTTCGACCATGGTGGGCGGACCTTCGCGATCTACCGGTCGCCGGATGACGAGTTCTTCGCCACCGACGGTTTTTGCACGCATGAGAAGGCGCATCTGGCCGACGGGCTTGTCATGGACGACATCATCGAATGCCCCAAGCACAATGGCCGCTTCAACTACAAGACCGGCCAGGCCAAGGGCGCGCCGGTCTGCGTCAATCTCGCGACCTATTCGGTGAAGATCGAAGCCGGCAAGGTGATGATCCAGATATGAAGCGGGGGTATGATCAATCGATCCGGCACCGCGACGGCAAACAACAGAGGGGAACGCTTTAATGAGCCGAAAGAGACCGACCGTCGCCGATTTGCGCGCCATGAAGGGCAAGCGTCAACTGACCATGCTGCGCGTGCTGACGCTGGACGAGGCCGAGGCCGCCGAACGGGCAGGGGTCGACATCGTCTCGGTGCCGCCCGAACTGGTGCTCAACCCGCGCTACCGCGATGCCGCGCCCAGCCTGTTCACCATGCCGGGCGACAATTTCTTCGAGATCGGCACCGCGGATGATTTCGTGCGCTGGGCCTTCCGGCTCTACAAGGCCGGCGCCGACGCGGTCTATTGCAGCGCGGGCTACGCCACCATCAAGAGGATGGCGGACGATGCCATTCCCGTCATAGGCCATGTCGGCCTCATTCCTTCCCGCGCGACCTGGACCGGCGGCTTCAAGGCGGTTGGCAAGTCCGCCGATACGGCGATGCAGGTGTTCGAAGCGGTCAAGCAACTGGAGGCTGCCGGTGCGATCGGCGCTGAGATCGAGGTGGTACCAGTCGAGGTGGCGAAGGCGATCTCGGAGCGCACCTCGCTGATCATGCTGTCGATGGGCGCGGGTACCGGCTGCGACGCGCAATATCTGTTCGCCGACGACATTCTTGGCCAGAACCGTGGCCACATGCCGCGCCACTCGAAAATCTACCGCAATTTCGCCGCCGAATACGATCGGCTTCAGGCGGAGCGGGTGGCGGCATTTTCCGAATATGTCGCCGACGTCAACAGCGGCGCCTATCCCGAGGACAGGCATATCGTGCATATGGACCCAGCCGAGCTAAAGCTGTTTCTGGACAAGGTAGGCCAGTCGTAAGGTCGCTTGCTGGTATCCTGTGGCCGAGCCACACGATTTTTCGGGAGCAATGCGTCAATGAAAAATGTTCAATTGATCGATGGAGCCATCAATTCGGCCTATAATATCTATGCAGTGTCGGATGAGGACTTTGAATTGATGTTTCCGAACAGTCAGGATATAGAATTCATTGAAGATTTCTTTAAGCGCGTTGGAAGTAAGAGAGGCAGACGATTTCAGGATTCCTTAAATAAGGGTCGACAAAAGAAAACTGAAGTCAACGGAATACATGGAGCACTGTTTTATGGGCTGAAGTGGCAGAAGAAGCATCTCTACCCAAATAAAAAATTTTCTGATGACCCTTCGTCGGCATATTGATGGCATGTCAGAAACGGCATAAGGCCTGCCATGTGCCGCCGGTCAGCGCGGCGTAGAGTGCTTCGGCGTAGATGCCGAGAGGCCTGTCTTCCTTCAGGGTTGGGACGAGCCCGCGCACGGCTGTTTGAACCGCTGCGGTGCGTGGCGCCGGCGTCAACCCTTGACGCATATCCACGGCCTGGGCGGCGGCCATCAGTTCGAAGGCGATCAGCCGCCGCCACAGCGCGATCATGTCGGCGCATTTCGAAACCACCAGCGGCGTCTGCGTGGCGTGATCCTCCACGCCTTCCGAAACCGGCAGGAAATCGAGCATCACCGGATTGGCCTTGTGGCGGATGGCAGCCAGGATCGACGTCACCGTTTTTTGCAGCGGCACCAAACCGGCCGAGGCGCCACCGACCGGCGACAGGTATTTGGGCAGGCCGTTGCGGCCCGGGCCGGTGAGCTGGATGAAGCGGGCGGCACTGGCGGCCGCACATTGAGCGATTGCCAGGCTTAGCGTCTCGAAGGCGAGCGCCAGCGAAGCGGTGTGAAAGTTGCCGGTCGACAGCACCAGCTCGTCGTCGCTCAGAACCAGCGGGTTGTCGGCGGCGGCATTGAGTTCGGTCTCGACGGCGCGTCTTGCCTGGCCGATCGCCTCGATCAGCGCGCCATGGATCGAGGGCATGCAGCGGATCGACAGCGGGTCCTGTATGGTGGTGGGCGCGGGCGCTTCGTCGCGGGCGAGAAGATCATGCAGCGCCTTGGCGGCTGCCTGCTGGCCGGCGGCGGGCCGCGCCATGTGCAGGCGGGGGTCCAGGATGGTGCGGTTGGCGCCGAAACCTTCCATGGTCAGCGCGCCGGCCTGGTGCTGCTGGGCAAGAGCCGACAGCGCGTCCGTGACCGCAAGCGCGCCGCCGCCGGCGGAGACGGCGGAAGCGTTGATCAGCGACAGTCCATCCTTGGGCGCCAGGCCGATGGGGCCGAGGCGGGCCATCATCAGTGCCTTGACCGCTGGCATGCGCCTTCCCTGATAATCGGCTTCACCTTCGCCGATCAGCAGGCGGGCGATCGCGGTCATCAACACCAGGTCGCCGGCGCCAATCGAGCCGAGCGACGGCATCACTGGATGGACGCCGGCGTTGAGGACTTCGATCAAGGCAACGAACACGGCGGGCGACAGGCCGGAGCCACCGGCCGACAACATTGTCAGACGGGCAAGCATGGTGGCGCGCACGGCCTCGACGGGCAGCGCTTCGCCGACCGCCCCGCTGCGGCCCTCGAGTAGCTGGCGCTGGAAGGCGCTGGCGTCACCCTCGACCGATGTGCGAAGATTGGCGCCGAGCCCGGTGTTCAAGCCGTAGATCTGCTGGCCGGAGGCCGCCGCCTGGTCGAGCACCTTTCGCGCCTTCTCCAGCCTGCCGATGACATTGGCTCCGATCTCCACCTTGCGTGCCTCGCGGGCGACGGCGGCGACATCGTCGACACTGACGCCGGCCCCGGTGAGGACGAGCGCGCTCATGCGAAGCGCAGCCTTTGGCCGATGCCTTGCGCCTGCGCCTTGGCCAGCATCGCCTTGCCGAGCGCAATGTCGGACAGCGACAGGCCGCGATGCCAGAAGAGGATGGTTTCGTCGTCGCTCTGCCGTCCCGGCCTGAGGCCAGCGGCGATCTGGCCGAGTTCGGCATGCAGCGTCGTCTCGCTCAGTCGCCCGGTCTCGACATGCGCACGCAGCGAGCCGAACTTGCCGCCCTTGCACTGGCCCCAGTCGTCGACGACCATCTTCTGCATGATGTCGGTCAGCGACAGCTCCACGGCGCTCATCGTGCCATAGGGAACGACAAGCGCGCCCGGCTTGATCCATTCTGTCTTCAGCAGCGGCTGCGGCTCGGGCAGGCGTGAGGCTTCGACGACGATGTCGGCGCCCTTGACGCAACTCTCCCAGTCGGCGACCGCGGTGATGGGCTTGCCGAGGTCGGCGGAGAGTTTTGCGGCAAAGCCATCGCGGCTTTCTGGGCGACGCGAATGGACGCGGATCTCATCGAAATCGAAGAGATGGTCGAGCAGGCGCACATTCCAGTACGCGGTGCCGCGCGCGCCGATATGGGCGAGCACCTTCGCGTTGTTGCGCGCCAGGTGCTTGGCGCCGATGGCGGTGACGGCGCCGGTGCGCATGTCGGTGATGACCGTGGCGTCGAGAATGGCGCGCGGCGTGCCGGTGCGTGGATCGAACAAATTGAGGATGCCGAATTCCGAGGGCAGGCCGTGAAGATAGTTGTCGACATAGTCGCCGACGATTTTCACGCCGGCCGTATCGAGCGGCGCGACGTAGCCGCGCAAGACATTGAAATGGCCGTGGAAGGATGGGTCGGGTTCGAGGTGGACACGCGGCTCGATCACCGTCTGGCCCTTGCCTTGCGCAACGAGCCCGGCCTCGACGGCGTCGATGATCTCGCCATCGGCCATGGCAAGCGCTTCGATGTCGAGGGCGTTGAGGTAGTCGATATAGATAGGCTTCATGCCCGCACGGTTCCTGTTGTTTAAGACCGAGGCCCATTCATTCCATAACAGGCGGCGATGCGACACGAAAGTTTGTTGGTCCATCTCTGGACGCAGTTGGCTAAATGTTGTTGAAACCGACCCGACATGACGGCCATTCCCGAAAATGAAGCCTTGCCCGAGACAGCCACGAATTCGCGGCGCGTGGCGCTGATCGTCGCCATCGCCTTCTTCATGCAGCTGCTGGATTCGACGATCATCTCGACGTCGCTGCCGCAGATGGGCGCTTCCTTCGGCGTGCCGGCGTTGGCGATGAGCATCGGCATCACCGTCTACATGCTGACCATGGCGGTGTTCGTGCCGCTGTCGGGGTGGCTCGCCGACCGGTTCGGCGCGCGTAACATCTTCCTCGCAGCCATCGCGCTGTTCACACTGGCGTCGCTCGCCTGCGGCTTCTCCGGGAGTCTGACCGAATTCGTCGTTGCCCGTGCCGTGCAGGGCCTGGGCAGCGCCTTGATGACGCCGGTCGGCCGCATCCTGGTCCTGCGCAACGCGTCGAAATCCGAATTGCTCAACGCCACGGCGCTTATCACCTGGCCGGCGCTCTTCGCGCCCGTGGTCGGCCCGGTGCTTGGCGGTTTCATCACCACCTATCTGTCCTGGCACTGGAATTTCTTCATCAACATCCCGCTCGGCGCGATCGGGCTGGTGTTGGTCGCCCGCTTCATACCGGGTGATCGTGAAGCCGATCCCAAGCCGCTCGACTGGCCGGGGTTTTTCCTGACGTCGCTGGGGCTCGCCTGCCTGCTCTATGGTCTCGAGCGCATCGCGCATCCGGAGGATGGGGCCTTGCCTACGGTGGGGCTGATCGCGGCGGGGATCGTCGACGGCTGGCTAGCGGTGCGGCATCTGCGCCGCGCGCCGCATCCGCTGCTCGACCTCTCCTCGTTCAAGGTGCAGACCTTCGCCATCTCGACGCTTGCGGCCGGCACCATCTTCCGGGTGGCGATCAACGCCACGCCGTTCCTTTTGCCGCTGCTGTTCCAGGTCGGCTTCGGCCTATCGCCCGTCGATGCCGGCATGATGATCCTGGCCTATTTCCTCGGCAATCTCGGCATGAAAACGGTGACGACGCCGACGCTGCGTCGCTTCGGCTTCCGCTCGGTGATGGTCGACAACGGCATCATCGCCTCGGTGTCGATCATGGCCTGCGCGGCGATCTCGCCGCAGACGCCGCAGCCGCTGGTGGTGGCGCTGATGCTGATCGCCGGCCTGTCGCGCTCGATGCAGTTCACCGCGCTCAACACGCTGGCCTTCGCCGATATCGCCGCCGCGCAGCGTAGCTCCGCGGCGACCTTGTCCTCGATGCTGCAGCAAGTGGCGATGCTGTTCGGCGTCGCGGTGGCGGCGGCGATCCTCAACCTGTCGCAGATCGCGAGAGACCGGCCGGCGCTCGACCTCGTCGATTTTCGAGCAGCCTTCCTGCTGATCGGCATTATCGGGCTGGTGGCGTCGTTTCGTTTCCTGGTGTTGCCGAGAGGTGCCGGCGCCGAGGTCTCCGGCCATGTTGCCGGGAACTGAAATCGAATTTTCCGCCAGATCGCAGGGTTAAATTCCGTCTTCGCCTTTCGCCTTGGTGTTGTGCTTCGCCAAGCGCCGAGGCGGCGCAAACAATGGCCAAAAGTGCAGGAGTTTCCGGGCATTGCGCCAGATTCGGCAATCAATGCGTCCACTTTGCGAATCTCATCGCCAGCCCACGTTTTGAACGCGGATTCATTTGACGAAGCGGCGTTGAGCCGATTAGCTTTCTCTCCAGGGGTGGCAGCACTGCCACCGGGGTGAAAGCAGATAATGAACATGGCCGGCTGGCTGAACTTCAGAAGCCTGAATCAGGAAGGCATTGTCTTTGCCATAGCGGTGGTGCTGTTCGTTGCCGCGGCTATAGGCCTGCCAGGCTTCATCGATGCCAACAATCTGGTCGCCATTATCCGCTCCGTCTCGGTGCTGGGTATACTGGCGCTGGGCATGGCTGTCGTCATCATCGGCCGCGGCATCGACCTGTCGGCGGTTGCGATCATGGCCATGTCGGTCGCCTGGTACCTGCAACTGCTCAACAGCGGAACGCCGGACGGGCTCGCCTTCGCCTATGTGCTGGCCGGCGTGCTCGCCATCGGCCTGCTCAACGGCTTTCTCGTCGCCTACGCCGATGTACCGGCGATCTTCGTCACGTTGGCGACCGGCTCTTTCGTCTTCGGCTATGTCCGTTCGCAATTGATCACGCAGGACGCCGTGCCGGTGCCGCAGGGCCATTGGGTGGAACTGCTCGGCGGTCTGCGCTTTCTCGACGTCCCGATCGAGGTGTTCGTCTTTGCGGGGCTGGCGTTCCTGTTCTTCCTGTTCCTGCGCTGCACCAAATGGGGCCGCTACATCTATTTCGCCGGCGACAATCCGGTCGCGGCGCGCAATATCGGCATTCCGGTACGGCCGATGCTGGTCCTGCGTTACGTGCTCTCGGCATTCGTCGCCCTGATCGCCGGCCTTTTGACCGCGGCCAGCCTGCATTCGATCAACACGCGTGTCGTCAATTCGACGCTGCTTTACGACATTGTGCTGGTGGCGGTGATCGGCGGCATCGGGCTGTCGGGCGGGCGGGGCGGGGTGCGCAATGTGCTGGTCGGCGCCGCGCTGATCGGCATCCTGCTCAACGCCATGACCATCATCGACATTCCGCTGCTCTACCAGAACCTGATCAAGGCGGCGATCCTGCTCGGCGCCATCATCGTCGACGGCATCATCAATCCGCGCGACGAACAGACCGCGCAACAAGGTGACATTTAGAGCAGATGGGCTAGCCCATCTTGCTCTGGGGTACCCGGTCCGATCGGGACGATCGGCCGGCAATGAAAACCGAACCAGAGGATGAGACATGAAACTGATCAGAACACTCATGGCGGCGGCCACGGCGCTGGCCGTCACCGCCTTCGTGGCGCCGACCTTTGCCGCCGACGATCCAGGCCCCGCTGCCTATGCACAAGCGCTGAAAGGCAAGCGCGTCATGCTGGTGCCGCTGGCGATGGGCTTCGACCTGGCGCAGGGCTGGGCGCATTATCTGAAGAAGGAGGTCGAAGCCTGGGGCGGCACGTTCGAAACGCGCGATCCCAACTGGGTCGTCGATGCCGGCGCGCAGGCGATCACCGACGCGATCTCGTCCGACACCAGACCTGATGTGCTGATCATCCATGCGCCGGACCTCAACTCCTATTCCAAGCTTATGAAGAAGGCGCAGGCCGCCGGCACCTATGTGATCCTGGTCGACAATCCGGCGAATTTTCCCGCCGATGCTTTCGTCGGCAGCGACTGGGACCGGCTCGGCCAGCTCGAGGCGGAAGCCGCGATCAAGGGCTGCGGCGAGAACTCGTCCAAGAAGATCGGGCTGGTGCAGGGCGACCAGGCCAACTCCTCCAGCCTTTACCAATATGCCGGCATCATGAAGGTGCTGGACAAGCATCCCGACTTCAAGGTCGTGGCCAAGCCCGATTCCAACTGGGATGCGACGACCTCGCGCAACGTGACCACGACCATGCTGCAGCAGAACCCGGACATCTGCTCGATCATCGACTTCTGGGATGGCGATGCCACCGGCGCATCGGCCGCGATCCGCGACGCCAAGCTCGACGGCAAGGTGTTTTTGGTCACCACCGGCGGCGGCGAAAAGGCGGCCGATTGCGACAAGCTGAACGACGGCACCTACGGCGCCGTGGTGATGACCGATCTTGCCCGCCAATCGGGCGACATGAACGCCATCATCAAATTCCTGCTGCAGAGCGGCCAGCCGGCCGGCACCTCCCACACCTACATCTACACGCTGGAGAAGGCGACGACCAAGGCCGACCTAAAGCCCGACAGCTGCTGGGACCTGAAGGCGCTGCAGGCCGAAGCGGCGGCAAAGTAAGCTGATCGTCTGCAACCGATATCGACGAGGTGGCCGGATTGTCCGACCACCTCTTTCTCTTGTGGCCCCAGACCTGGCAGCAGTGACCCGATGAGCTTTCGCGAACGCCTCCAGTCCTGGCGCTACAATCTCGTGCCCGACCATCTCGTCGGCGAGATCCTGACCAAGCGCTGGACCGACAACGCCATTCCCTTCCTGGCGCTGGTGGTGACATTGGCGACTTTCGGCTCGATCATTCCGGGCTTCTTCAAGCTTTCTTCCCTGCAGGAATCGACCCGCCAGCTCGGCGAGTTTTCGATGGTCGTCACCGGCATGACGGTGGTGATGCTGGGCGGCGGCATCGATCTCTCGGTCGGTTCGATCTTCGCGCTGTCCTGCTTTTCCGCCGTCTATGTCTTCTTTATCCTCGAACAGTCGATCTGGCTGGCGCTGGCCGCCTCGCTCGCCACCGGGTTGGTGTTCGGCGCGATCAACGGCTACCTCGTCGGCTACCTCAGGCTGCGGGCGTTCCTCACTACGCTGGTGACCTTCATCTTCGGGCGGGCGCTGTTCGACATCCTGGTCACCACCTATGCAGCCGATGTGCAGCTTTCGACCGCTACGTCCGACGTGCTCGATTTCATCGGCGACAGCACTTTCTGGGGCCTGTCCGTCTCGGTGTGGCTGGCGATCATCCTCGCCATCGTCACCCATATCGCGCTGACGCGCTCGCGGCCGGGCTGGCACGTGCTGGCGGTCGGCGGCTCCCGGCGTTCGGCGCACAATGCCGGCATCCGGGTGCGCCGTACCGTGTTCATGACCTACGTCTTTTCCGGCTTCTGCGCCTCGATCGGCGGCTTTCTCATTGCCTGCCGCTTGAGCGGGGCGGGGCCAGGCACCGGCCTCAATCTCGAGATCATGGCGCTGACGGCGGCGGTGGTCGGCGGCGTCAGCCTCGGCGGCGGGCGCGGCTCGGTGATCAAGGGGCTGATGGGCGCCATCATCGTGCTGACCATGACCAACGGGCTGATCCGGCTGGGCTATGGCACCGGTACCAACCAGATGGTGCTCGGCATCATGCTGGCGGTGGCGGTGACCATCGACATTCGCTGGCTCAAGAACCGCCACAAGGTGCTGAACGAGGTCTATGTCGCGCCGGTCTATCTCAGGATGGGCGAAACCCAGTCCGCGGTGCCGGGTTCGGGCACGCCTTACGCGCTCGACAACCGGCTGTCGGCGGCCGACCATATCGGGCTCGGCGAACTGGAAGGGCCGGAAGACGTCATCCTCGACCGCGACGACAATCTCTATTGCGGCACGCGCCATGGCGAGATCGTTCGCTTCTTCGCGCCGGATTATGTCAGGTCGGAGGTGTTCGCCCATATTGGCGGTTTTCCGCTGGGCTTGGCCTTTGACAAAGGGGGCAATCTGATCAGCTGCGTCGGCGCGATGGGGCTCTATTCCGTCTCTCCGGATCGCGCGGTCAAAAGGCTGTCGGACGAGACGTCGCGCTCCTGGACCTCGATCGTCGACGATGCGCGGCTGCGCGATCCCAATGATTGCGATATCGCGCCGGACGGCCGCATCTATTTTACGGACTCGACCAAGCGCTATGACGCGCATGACTGGGCGCTGGACTCGATCGAGAACCGCGCCACCGGCCGCCTCCTGGTCTACGATCCCAGGGATGGGTCGACCAGGACGCTGCTCGACGGCTACCGTTACACCAATGGTGTCTGCATGGCGCATGATGGCAAGTCGCTGTTCTTCGCCGAAAGCTGGGCCTGCCGGGTGCATCGCTATTGGCTGGAAGGGCCGAAGGCGGGCACCGCCGAATGCGTCATCCGCGACATGCCGGGCTATCCCGACAACATCAACCGCGCGTCGGACGGCAATTACTGGATGGCGTGGCTGGGCATGCGCACGCCGAGCTTCGACCTGTCGTTGCGCCACCCCGACATGCGCAAGCGCATGACGCGCCGGCTGCCGCAGGACGAATGGCTGTTCCCCAACATCAACACCGGCGGCGTGGTGAAATTCAACGAGAAGGGCGGCATCGTCGAGGCGATGGGCGACTTGACGGGCGGCGCGCACCCGATGGTCACCTCGATGCGCGAGCACAAGGGATATCTGTTCGTCGGCGGCATCCTCAACAACCGCATCGGCCGCTACAAGGTTTCCGGCGCCGACCCGAACTGGACCAGCTCCGCCTCGTATTGGGGAGCGCAGCCATGATCCTCGACCCGATCCTGGATATGTTTCGTGGCAAGGCGGTGACCATCCCGCCGCTCGACGGCGCCTTCCGTCCCAACACGCGGCTGGATGAGGCGCCTGCGTTTGTCGGATTGACCGAACCGGACAATCTGCTGGTTGCCGATGGCGGGCTGCTGGCCTCCAGCGGCAACGCCATCTATTCGCTTGCCGCCGACACTGAACCGAAGGTTGTCGAGACCTTTCCTTCCCCAATCACGGCGCTGGCTCTGTCGCCATCGGGCCAACTGACGGTGGGGCTCGAAAGCGGCAGGCTGCTGATATCGGGCAAGGAAGTGTCGCTGCCGGCCGGCGTCAGCTGCATCACCGCTCTTGCCTACGCCGAGGACGGCACTTTGTGGTTGGCCAACGGGTCGACCGAGCATGCGCCATCGCAATGGGCCGCCGATCTGATGACGAAGGGCGCATCCGGTTCGCTTTGGAAGCGAAACGCGGCAGGCGGCGAGTTCCGCAAGGTGGCCGGCGGGATCGCCTTTCCCTATGGGCTCCAGCCCCTTGGCAGGGATGTGCTGGTGAGCGAGAGCTGGCGTCACCAACTCGTGCGCTTCGATGGCGCGACCGGCAATCGCTCGACCGTGATGACGCATCTGCCCGGCTATCCCGCTCGGCTGTCGCCGGCCGGCGATGGCGGGGCGTGGCTGACCTTGTTCGCGCCACGCAACCGGCTGATCGAATTCGTGCTGCAGGAAACGCACTACCGCCAGGACATGATCGACCAGGTGCCGCCGGCTTACTGGATCGCGCCGGCGATGGCCTCCCGCCGCAGCTTCCTCGAACCGCTGCAATGTGGCGGCATCAGAACCATGGGCATCCACAAGCCGTGGTCGCCGAGCCGTTCCTACGGGCTGGTAGTCAAGCTCGATCAAAACATGCAGCCGCAATTCAGCCTGCACAGCCGCGCCAACGGCACACGCCACGGCATTTGCAGCGTGGTGGAAAAGGGCGGCCAGCTGTTCGTTGCTTCCAGGGGTGGCGATTGCGTGCTGGCCGTCGACCTCGCCTCGGGAGGTTTCTGATGGAACCAATTATTCGCCTCGAAAACGTCACCAAGAATTATCGGGGCGTTCCTGCAGTCAAGAACGTCAGCTTCGAACTGCGCAAAGGCGAAATCCACGCACTGCTCGGCGAGAACGGCGCGGGTAAATCGACACTGACCAAGATCATCGCCGGTGTTGTCGACGCCACGTCCGGCAGGATGTTCCACAAGGGCCGGGAGATCGCCTACGCCTCGCCGCATGCCGCACTCGAGGCCGGCATTGCCATGGTGTTCCAGGAGACCAGCCTGGTGCCGTCGATGACGGTGGCGCAGAACCTCTATCTCGGTACTGAAAAATTCCTCAACCGGCTGCGCGGCACGTATATTTCAGCACAGCAGTTCCTGCAGTCGCTGAATTTTCCGGTCGATCCGAACGCCATGGTGGCGACGCTGGGCGCGGCCAAGCGGCAGATGGTCGAGATCGCGCGCGCCGTGCACCACAAGGCCGAGATCATCATCTTCGACGAGCCGACGGCGACCCTGACGCCGGAGGAGAAACGCCATTTCTTCGCGCTGATCCGGCGGCTGAAGGCGAACGGTGTCTCGATCGTCTTCATCAGCCACGCGCTGGAAGAGGCATTGATGATTGCCGACCGCATCACCATCCTGCGCGACGGTGAGCTGGTGGTCACCGACGACACGCCGGCCTTCGACCGCGACAGAATTGTCGCCGCCATGGTCGGGCGCACTTTGTCGGGGCAGATCTACCGCCAGCGCGACGAAGCCAAGCTGCGCAAGGCGGGCCGGAAAGTGCTGTCGGTGCAGGACATTTCGATGAGCAATGTCGTGCGCAATAACTCCTTCTCGATCTTTGAGGGCCAGATCACCGGCGTGTTCGGGCTGATCGGCTCCGGCCGCACCGAGACCTTCAAGGTCGTGTCGGGCATCTACAAGCGCGATTTTTTGCGCGGCGGTACAATCGAACTCGACGACAGGCCGGTGCGCTATCTCGTGCCGAGCGAAGCGGTGGCGGACGGCATCGTCTATGTCACCGAGGACCGCAAGAGCGAAGGCATCTTCGAGACGATGAGCATCGCCGAGAACCTGTTTGGCGGCCTGCTGGCGGCCGGCCGTGAAAAGGCCTGGGTGATCAACCAGCAGGAGATGCACGCGCTATCGGCCGAGTGGACGAAGACGCTCAACATCAAGGCGATCAACGACAATGCTCGCGTGGTCGAACTCTCAGGTGGGAACCAACAGAAGGTGGTGATCGGCAAGGGGCTGGTGCAGCAGCCGCGCATCGTCATTTTCGACGAACCGACGCGCGGCGTCGATGTCGGCGCCATCGCGGAGATCCACCAGATCATCAACCGGCTGGCCGACGAGGGCTTGGCCGTGGTGGTGATCTCGTCCTATTTGCCGGAGATCATGAACCTGTCGGATCGGATACTCGTCTGCCGGCAAGGCCGCATCGTCGAGGAGTTTTCTCCGGCGGAGGCCACGGAGGAGAAGATCATGTACGCGGCGGTGCACTAGGGGGCGGGGAAGGCGGATGATCGCACCGTTGGATGGAACACCGGAGGTTAGCCGCCTCATCCGCCATTTCGTCATCCACGGGCGGAGCAAGGAGCGCAGCGACGCGGCGCAGATCCGAGGATCCATGCCGGGGCTCGGAAGCGCTGCTACGGTGCGGAATTTCGCTCTGCTGCACACTTCGATAGACGTCACGGAATGGATCCCAGGGTCTCCGCGACGGCGCTTCGCGCCTGCTTCGCCCAGGGATGACGAAGTTTAGTGCTTCGGCAAATCTGCAAACGCTTTTGCGCATCGAAAGCTGAATTAGAAGGGCCGGTTAGCCGCCTTTGCTCGAGACCTGATTCAACGACCTGATCCACCGAGCCAACGAAAGGAAACGCCATGGCCACGACAAAACTCCTGAGCGATGCCGAGGTGGAAAAAATCCCGGCCGTGAAGGCCGTGTTCGACGATATCCGCGCCACGCGCAAATCGGATTTCGTCAATAATTTCTGGCGCGGGCTGGCCAATGATCCGGCGGCACTGAAGCGGATCTGGGAGCAGTTGAAGGTCGTGATGGTCGCCGACAGCGCCATCGATCCGCTGACCAAGGAGATGATCTACATCGCGGTTTCGACCGCCAATGGCTGCTCCTACTGCGTGCATTCGCACACGGCGACGGCGCGCGCCAAGGGCATGACAGACGCGCAGCACGGCGAGTTGGTGTCGATCATCGGGCTCGCCGGGCAGACCAATCATCTGGTCACGGCCATGCAGATCCCGGTCGATCCGCAATTCGAGGTGAAAAGCTAGCCGTCAGCCAGCCTATCGGGATGGCGGGGAACATTTGTCCCCTGCCTGTTAAGGAAGTGACATGTAACGGCACTAAGGAGACCCACGCGAAGTCGCGCCGGTGGGTTTCCGGCAGCCGGCTCTCGCAGTGGAGCCGGCATGAAAATCGTCCAGATCACCGATACCCATTTCAGCCCGACCAAGCCGCATTTCAACGGCAATTGGGAGCCGCTGGCCGCCTGGATCGCGCAAAGCGGCGCTGACCTCGTCATCCACACCGGCGATCTCAGCGTCGACGGCGCCGACAAGGACGACGACATCGGCTTCTGCATGGAGCTGATGCGGGAAATCTCGGTCCCGATGCTGCTGGTGCCGGGCAATCACGATGTCGGCCATCTGCCGGGCTCCTTGCAGCCGGTCAATGCGGAACGCCTCGAGCGCTGGCGCCGGCTGGTTGGTCCCGATTATTGGACGGAGGACGCCGGAAACTGGCGATTTATCGGTCTCGACAGCCTGCTGATGGGCTTTGATGATGCCGAGGAAGAGGCCCAGTTCGAATGGCTGCGTGCGGCGCTGGAAAGCCGTGGCGGCCGGCGCGTCGCGCTCTTCGCCCACAAGCCGCTGTTCATCGACGAGCCCGGCGAAGGTGACACCGGTTACTGGAGCGTCCGCCCAGCACAGCGGCAACGTCTCTACGATCTGATCGGTGCCAATGACGTGGCGCTCTTCGCCAGCGGTCACCTGCACCGGGCATGGCAAGGCAAATACGAAAACACCGCGCTGGTCTGGGGTC
The DNA here is from genome assembly GCF_020165595.1 of Mesorhizobium sp. BR-1-1-10. Lineage (NCBI taxonomy): Bacteria > Pseudomonadati > Pseudomonadota > Alphaproteobacteria > Hyphomicrobiales > Phyllobacteriaceae > Mesorhizobium > Mesorhizobium sp. BR-1-1-10. The sequence continues at coordinate 80,235 of NZ_JAIUIL010000017.1, forward strand.
CGTCGGCCGCCTTCGTCGTCGGCGACATGGAGCGCGACATGCCGGGCGAACGGCTGCTCGGCGCCGTCGTGCATGAATTCGACGATACAGTCACCAGCGAGATCGTCGCTGTTCCCGGCATGACCGTCCATGTCCTCGATGACGTGGTCGAGGAAGTCTACCCGCACGAGGCGCACAAGGTCCGCAAGAAGGTCGCGTCATGAGCGCGCTCTCGCTTCGCGGCCTGAATAAATCCTTTGGCGGCAATGCCGTCCTGAACGGCGTCAGCCTCAATGTCGAAGCGGGCGAGTTCATCGCCCTGGTCGGTCCCTCGGGCTGCGGCAAGAGCACCTTGCTGCGCATTCTTGCGGGGCTTGATCATGCCGACAGCGGCGAGATCTTCGTTGCTGGCAAGGACATGTCTGCGGTCGCCGCGGCCGATCGCAACATCGCCATGGTGTTCCAGTCCTACGCGCTCTACCCGCATCTGACGGCCGGCCAGAACATCGCCGTTCCGCTGGCCATGAAGCGGCTGAGCCGGACGCAGCGGCTGCCGCTGGTCGGCTCGGTCCTGCCGGGCCAGAAAGAAATCCGCGCCGGCATTTCGCGCGATGTCCGCGAGATGGCGACGGTACTCAAGATCGACCATCTGCTCGACCGCAAGCCTGGGCAGATGTCGGGCGGCCAGCGGCAGCGTGTCGCCCTGGCGCGCGCCATGGTGCGGCGCCCCTCGATCTTCCTGATGGACGAGCCGCTTTCCAACCTCGACGCCAATCTGCGGGTGCACGCCCGTGGCGAGATCGTCGAACTGCACCGCCGCGCCGGCGTGCCGACGCTCTATGTGACGCATGACCAGGCCGAGGCGCTTTCGATGGCCGACCGGGTGGCGGTGATGATCGGCGGCAATCTGCTGCAACTCGCCGCGCCCGAGGCGATCTACAACGATCCGGCCCATATCGAGGTCGCCCGTTTCGTCGGCCAGCCCAGGATCAACATCATACCGGCACTTGCCGAAAATGGCCGTGTCAGCTTCGAAGGCATCCGGTTGGCCCTGATGGAGAAGGTGGCAAACGGCCCGGTCAGCCTCGGCATCCGGCCCGAATTCGTCAAACTGTCTCCCAGTGGGCGGAGCGGCCTTGCCGGCCGGATCGAGCGCCTCGAATTCCTCGGTTCGGAAGTCATTGCCCATTGCCGGCTCGATGCGACCGGCGACATCGTCATCGCCAAGCTGGCGCCGCACGAGGCGAGGGACCTGATTGCGGGAATGCCGGTGGGTATCCTCCTTCCACCCGAGCATGCCATGGTCTTCGGGCCGGAGGGAAAGCGGCTGCGCACGGCGAGCGCCGCGCCCGCACGCCAGGAGCCGGCCTATGTCTAGCGTCGCGCTGGCTGGCAATATCCCGAGCGCCGCGGCTCTCCACAGGCGCAGCGAGGACCGCACCGCCTGGCTGCTGGCGGCCCCGGCGATCGTGCTCTTGCTGCTATTCGTGCTGCTGCCGGTGGTCGCCGTCATCTTCCTCGGCTTCACCGATTTCGAACTCGGTTATGGCAAATTCCGCCTGGTCGGCTTCGAGAATTACGCGCATCTCCTGACCGACCGCACCTTCCGCAAATCGCTGTGGAACACATCGGTCTATACGGCGATCGTCGCACCGGTCTCGATCGTGCTTGGCCTTGGCGTCGCCTTGCTGATCGAAGGCGAACCTCGGGCGCGCGGTTTCTTCCGCACCGTCTATTTCCTGCCGGTCGCATCGCTGATCGTCGCCATGGCGACAGTCTGGCAATATCTCTTCCACCCGACCATCGGGCCACTCAACGCGCTGCTTGCGCTGGTCGGCATTCCTGGCCCGAACTGGCTCGGCGCCTCCAGCACCGTGCTCTACAGCCTGTCGATCATCGGGGTCTGGCAGTCGGTCGGCTTCAACATGGTGCTGTTCCTGGCTGGCCTGACGGCGATCCCGCGCGAGCTCTATGCCGCTGCTCACGTCGATGGCGCGAAATCGGCGCTCGACCGGTTTTTCCTGGTCACCTGGCCGATGCTCGGGCCGACGACGCTGTTCGTCGTCACGATCAGCATCACCAATGCGGTGAAGGTCTTCGAAACCGTGAAGATGCTGACCGACGGCGGGCCCAACAAGGCCTCCGAAGTGCTGCTGTTCACCATCTACCAGGAAGGCTTCGTCTACCTGCGCGTCGGCTATGCCTCGGCAATGACCGTCGTCTTCCTTGCGATCCTGGTCGTGCTGATGCTTCTCCAATACCGCGTACTCGACCGGCGGGTGCATTACACATGACCAGCCTGCCTGCCGGCCGCATCGTCCGTTTCGCGCTGCTTTCGCTGGGCGCGCTGATGATCCTCGCGCCTTACATCTTCATGATCTCGACCGCGGGCAAGACGCAGAGCGACATCTTTACCTCGTCGCTGTCGCTCGTCCCCCAGCATTTCTACTTCGCCGAGAATTTCGCCAAGGCGCTGAGCAAGGTGCCGATGGCAACGCTGCTGTGGAACGGCGTCGTCGTGTGCGGCCTGATCTTCTTCTTCCAGGTGCTTGTCGCGATTCCCTGCGCCTACGCCATGGCAAAGCTGAAATTTCGTGCCGCGCGGCTGATGATGGTGCTGGTCATGCTCGGCCTGCTGGTACCGATCCATGCCACGGCGCTGCCGCTCTATGTCGCCTTCGACAGGATGTCGCTGCTCAACAGCTACACCTCGCTGGTGGCGCCGTTCACCATCTCGGTGTTCGCGATCTTCATGTTCCTGCAGTTCTTCCGCGCCATGCCCGACGACCTCATCCACGCAGCAAGGCTCGACGGCATGTCCGAGCTCGGGATCGTCGCGCGCGTCATCGTCCCCAACGCCTGGCCGGCCGTCACCGCGTTTGCGATCTTTTCGGTGGTCGCCCACTGGAACGATCTCTACTGGCCGCTGATCGTCGTCAGCAAGCAGGCCTACGCCACGCCGCCGCTCGGCCTGATGTATTTCCGCGCCGCCGAGGCGGGCGACGATTACGGCGCGCTGATGGCCGCCACGCTGATCATCACCCTTCCACTCGTCGTCGCCTTCCTGTTCGCACAGAAGCGCTTCGTCGAAGGCATCACCATGACCGGTCTCAAAGGCTGACCGGGTCGAACCAGGAGTACGAGCACATGAAGCAACTTCCCAGGATTCTTGCAGCGGCGGCGATCTCGCTGACGACAGTCCTTCCGGCCTATGCCGACACGACGCTGACGGTCCATTATCCGATGCCCGGCTTCTTCAAGAACGTGATGGACACGATCTCGAAGAAGTTCATGGAAGAAAATCCCGACATCAAGATCCAGTTCGCCAGCCCGTCCGCCACCTATGAGGAAGGCATCCAGACCATCCTTCGCCAGGCCGGCACCGACGAAATGCCCGACATCACCTTCATCGGGCTCAACCGTCTGCGCATGCTCAACGAACGCGACGTCGCCGTCGATCTTGGCCCGCTGGTCAAGAAGGAAGGCAACATGGCTGAGCTCGGCTTCTCCGACACGATCCTGAAGCTGGCGCAGGTCAACGGCAAGCAGGTCGGCCTCGCCTTCGCCACCTCGAACCCGATCATGTATTACAACGCCGACCTGGTGAAGGCCGCCGGCGGTGATCCGGACAGTCCGCCCAAGACCTGGGACGAGGTCATCGCGCTCGGCGGCAAGATCAAGGCGCTCGGCAATGGCGTCGACGGCATCGACTTCCGCTGGCAGGGCGACGACTGGATGTTTTCGGCGCTGCTGTTCGGCGCCGGCGGCAAGATGCTGAACGAGGACGAAAGCAAGGTCGCCTTCAACGGGCCGGAAGGCGAGAAGGCAGTCGAGATCCTGCAGCGGATGGTGAAGGAGGGTGGCATGCCGGTCTTCACCAAGCCGGCTGGCGAGCAGGCCTTCGCGGCCGGCAAGGTTGGCTTCGAGTTCCAGACCACCGGCGCGCTGGTCAACACCATCAAGAACGTCGGCGACAAGTTCACGCTGCGGACGGCCAAGATCCCGCTGATCGATCCGGCCAACGGCCATCTGCCGACCGGCGGCAATGCCGTGGTCATCCTGACCAAGGATGCCGCCAAGCAGGACGCCGCCTGGAAATTCGCGAAATTCGCCGCCGGCCCTTATGGCGCGTCGGTCGTCGTGCCCGGTACCGGTTATGTCCCCAACAATGAACTCGCGGCGAAATCGCCGGAATATCTCAGTGATTTCTACAAGAAGAACCCGCTGTTCCAGGCCGGGCTCAGCCAGATGCCGCTGATGGTTCCGTGGTATGCCTTTCCGGGGACCAACGGTGTGAAGGTGACACAGACCATCGTCGACAATCTGTCGCGGATCGTCGACCAGTCGGCGACGCCCAAGGAAGCGCTCACCGACGCGGCAAGCGACGTCGAAGGCATGCTGCCGACGCAGTAAGGACTTGCCAGGGCATCGCCGCGCCAATGGCGCGGCGAACTCCCTGGCGGTCAAGCCGGCCGGTAGATCCGCTCCGCCGTATTCCAGAAGATATCAGCCTCGGCCGCCGGACCGTGCTTCGCTACAGCCGCGCGGTGGGCCTTGATCAGTTCGGCGTGGCTCGTCCACAACTTCTCGATGGGGAAGTTGGAACCGAACATCAGGTGATCCGCGCCCAATATCTCGATCGCGTTGTCGACGATATAGGCGATCAGCGCCGGGTCGTTGCGGTGGACGAAGGTGCCGAGGCCAGACAGCTTGGCGTAGACGTTCGGCGCCGCCGACAGCGTGCGCAGCCCAGCCTTCCAGTCTTCGGTGGTTTCCTGATCCATGCCGGTCAGCATGCCGGCGTGGGTGAGGATGAAATTGGTCTCTGGATTTTCTCCGACCAGCGTCAACCCGTCTTTCATCTGGGCGGGAAAGAGCTGCAGGTCGAAGGACAGGTCATAATCCTTCAGCCGCGCTACATTGGCTCGTACCCTGGGATCGATCACCTGATCGGGGCCAGTGGCGAAGCGGAAGGCCGGGGTCTCGTGCCAATGCAACTGCATGCGCACGCCGCGCAGCAGCGGATATTTTTTCAAGCGGTCGATCTGGGGTCTGATATCGTCCACCGTCATGTCGGTGTAGCCGACGATGGCGTGCGGCCAGCCGGTTTCATCTGCCGTTTTCTGCAGGAAGGCGACTTCCTTTTCGAAGTCCTCCTTCGCCCAGTTGGTCTGGACGTAGACCGCTTTCTCGACGCCGGAACCTTGCTGGTCGGCGAGAAACTCCTCGATCGGGTAGTCGCGGCGGATCGGCTCGTAGGGGCCGAAGATGCGCGGCACCATCGGCCCGACCAGCCAGGGCTGGTCCTGCTGGCGCCAGATGTGGAAATGCGCGTCGATGGCTTTCTGCATCACGATACCCTTTTCCAGATTGTCGCCGCCCGTGGGGCAGGGCGGGCGAGCGACAGGATGAAATCGGTGAGGCCGGCGAGCGACGAGCCGTCGACCAGATCGTCCAGGTCAGGCAGGATGGCGCGAAGTGCCGCCGTTGCCGGCTGGAAGCGCGGGTCGCCGGCCAAAGGTGTCGCCAACGACAGCCGGAACGCGCGGGCGCTCAGCCGGCGCATCGCCGTCTCCAGTTCGGCATGGCCGCCGCGCTCCAGCGCGTCGGACAGGATGATCACTGCCGCACCACGTGCGAAGGCGGAAAAACGCGGCACGGAGAGGAAGGCAAGCAGCGTTGGCCCCATGAGGGTGCCGCCGTCCCAGTCGTCGACCTGGGCTGCCGCGCGCGCCAACGCCTGGTTCCTGTCGCGGATCCGCAGCGCTGACGTAATGCGGTTTAGGCGCGTGCCGAAGGTGAAGATTTCTGCCCGGTCAGCGCCTTGCACGGCGGCATGCGCGAGCTTCAAATAATCCGACGTGTGCAGCTTCATCGAGCCGGACACGTCGATCAGGATCAGCAGTTTGCGCGGCACGGTCTGGCGGCGGCGCAACAAGGGTGAGGGGACATCGCCATCGGCGCTGACGATTTCCCTGAGCGAGCGGCGCAGGTCGAGCTTGCCGCGCGAATGAGTGCGCACCGTGCGGAAGGAGCGGCGGGCAGGCAGGGCGCTCGACAGTTGACGGCGGAAGGCGGTCAGCCTGTCGTTGTCGCGCTGGAAGTCGCGGCTGCTCAACTGTTCGATCGCCGAGGATAGCTCGCCGCCTTCCTGTCGCTGCTCGGCTTCGATCCGCTCGTCGTCGGCGCCGCCATCATCCTTGACGCGGGTTTCCTCGTCGCTGTCGCCTTCCACCACGGCTGATGTGTTGCCGTAAAAATGGCTTTGGAAATGCGCCTCGAATTCGTCGCGGCGGTCAGGTGGCGGCGCCAGGGTGGCCAGCGCTGCCTGGCGGATGTCGGCCATCGAGCGGGGGCCAAGCAAGGTTACCGCCTGCATGAAGCCGGAGACTTGTTCGGGGGCTATGGCAAAGCCGTAGCGACGCAGCAGGCGGGCGAAGCCGAGCAAGGGCGCCGCAGCGGGAGGTACGCTCTCCTCGCCCCGTTTACGGGGAGAGGATGCCGGCAGGCAGGTGAGGGGCAGCGCCGACTTCTGGCCATCGTGGCGCCGCCCCTCATCCGCCCCTTCGGGGCACCTTCTCCCCGTGAACGGGGCGAAGGGATCGTTGACGTCCCGGCTCACGCCAGTGCCTCCTGGACGATGCGGCCAAGCTCGGGGGCGATGTAGGAGAGGTCTTCCTCGTCCTTGATCAACACGCCGATGGCGCGGCGGAAGGCTTCCGGCCACGGGCTGCCGCCCTTCTCCAGGATCGTCGCGGCATTTGCCCATTCGACGGCTTCGGCGATGCCGGGCGGCTTGGCGAGCGGACGGGCGCGGATGGTCTGCACGGCGGCCGCCACCGCGCGCGCGGTAGCCTCCGCGACATCGCCAGCACGCAGCATGATGATGGCGGCCTCGCGTTCGGCGTCGGGATAGCCGATCCAGTGATAGACGCATCGGCGGCGCAGCGCCTCGGCGAGTTCACGGGTGCGGTTCGAAGTCAGGATGACGATCGGCTGTGCGGCGGCACGGATGGTGCCGCGCTCGGGGATGCTGATCTGGAAATCAGACAGGAATTCCAGCAGCAGCGCTTCGAATTCATGGTCCGAGCGATCGATCTCATCGACCAGCAAAATACGCTGCCGCGGCGCCTTCAACACCTGCAGCAGCGGCCGGGCAATCAGGAAACGGTCATCATAGATGTCGATCTCGTGCTCGCCGGCATGGCGGATGGCGAGCAGTTGGCGCTGATAGTTCCACTCATAGAGCGCATGCGCGGCGTCGATGCCTTCATAGCATTGCAGGCGCACCAGATCGCGGCCGAGCAGCTCGGCGATCGCCTTGGCGGCTTCCGTCTTGCCGACGCCCGGCGCGCCTTCGAGCAGCAGTGGCTTGCCCAGCCGGATCGCCAGGAAGATCGCGGTGGCGAGGCTGTCGTCGGCCAGATAGCGCGAGGCGGCGAGGCGCTCGGCCACCGCCTCCGGCGAGCTCGCGAGCGTTTCGGCGTTTCCCTCGGGCATGTCGGTCCTCAGTTAGCCGCTTGCGCCTTGAGCGCGCGCAAAATGCGTTCCGGCGTGATCGGCAGCGTGTCGATGCGCACGCCGACCGCGTCGAAGACGGCGTTGGCGACCGCCGGGATTTGGGGGTTGGCGCACATTTCGCCCGGTCCCTTGGCGCCATAGGGGCCATCTGCCGAAGGCCGCTCCAGCACGATGATTTCGGTTTCGGCGAGGTCGCCGGGACCAGGCATCAGATACTGGTTGAAGTCGGTACCGCCATGGTCGCGGTTGGGGTAGTAGGGCTCGGTCGTCTCGTAGAGCGCATGGCTGATGCCCATCCAGGAGCCGCCGACCAGCTGCTGCTCGACCATTTTGGGGTTCAACGCGCGGCCAATCTCGAAGACGTTCTTCACCGTCAGCACCGTGACCTCGCCGGTTTCGTCGTCGACTTCCACCTCGGCCACCGTGCAGGCATGCGCGTAGCAGGTCGACGGCTTCATCGCGCCGGTCTCCTTCTCCGGATAGGAGCGCGGGATCAAAAACATGCCGCGGCCTGAGATCGAGCGGCCGCGCTTGAAATGCGCCGACAGGGCGACATCGAAGATCGAGATCGATCTCTGCGGCGCGCCCTTGACCAGTATGTTGCCCTGGCCGTCGGTTTCGAGGTCCGAGGCATTCACTTCCAGTTCCTCGGCCGCCACTTCAAGCATCACCTGGCGGGCTTCCCTGGCGGCCTGGATGACCGCGTTGCCGGCGCGGTGTGTGCCGCGCGAGGCGAAGGTGCCCATGCAGTGCGGGCCGGTGTCGGTGTCGGCGGTGTCGACGACGACGCGATCGGTCGGCACGCCGATCGTCTCGGCGCAGATCTGCGCCATGATCTGCTTCATGCCCTGGCCGAGATCGACCGAGGACAGCGTGACCATGAAATTGCCGGTCGGGGTCGAATGCACCAGCGCCTGGGTCGGGTCGCCGCCAAGGTTCATGCCGGTGGGATAGTTGATCGCGGCGACGCCGCGTCCACGCCTGATCGCCATCTCAAGCTCCGTTCTTGTAGGAGGACATCGCCATGTATTTCTCCGCCACCGGCCAGTGGGCGGCGCGCGAGGCTTCCTGCATGCATTCGATGAGTGCCGCGCCCTCGGTCGGCTGGCGATGCGCCTTCATGTCGCCGTCGCGATAGGCATTGATGAAGCGGAATTCGAGTGGATCCATGCCGATCAGCCGCGCCAGCTTGTCCATCTGCACCTCCAGCGCGAAATCGCCGATGGTGACGCCGAAGCCGCGCATGGCCGACGACGGCGTGCGATTGGTGTAGACGCAGTAGGTGTCGATCCAGACGTTGGGGATGGTGTAGGGACCGGGATAGTGCCCGGCGCCCTTCTGCGCGCCATAGGGCGAGTGGCGGGAGTAGGCACCGGCATCGGTGTAGCCGGTGACCTTCCGTGCGACGATGCGGCCATCGTTCATGACGCCGTCCTTGATGACGACTTTTTCGGCCGCGCGGGGCGAGGAGATCTGCATCTCCTCCTCGCGGCTGTAGATAAAACAGACTGGTCGCCCGGTTAGTTTTGCCCCGAGGATGGCGATCGGTTCGACGATGACATCGACCTTGCCGCCGAAACCGCCGCCGACTGTGCCGCCGACAAAATGCAGCTTGCTGCCCGGCATCTGCAGGATGATCGAGGTGTTGTCGAGGGTGAAGAACATCGCCTGGGTGTTGGTGTAGCAGGTGAAGCGGTCATTGCCTTCGGGCGCCACGACGCAGCCGGTCGTCTCGGTCGGCGCATGCTCGATCGGCGAGGACTGGTAGCTTTGCTCCAGCACGTGATCGGCCTCGGCAAAGCCCGCTTCGACATCGCCGAAGCGCACCTTGCGGCACGCGCCGCTGTCATAGAGGTAATGGTTCTGGCCGTGATACTCGTTGACGATGGGCGCGCCGGGCTTCAGCGCTTCCTCCATGTTGAACACGGCGGGCAGCACTTCATAATCGACCTTGACCTTGGCGGCGGCTTCCTGGGCGGCCCGCTCGGTTTCGGCCAGCACCGCCACCACGGCCTCGCCCTTCCAGCGCACCTTGCCGTCGGCCAGGACCGTCTCGTCTTCCGGTCCGACCTGGATCAGGATCAGGATCGTGTAGACATTGTGCGGCACGTCCCTGGCCGTCAGCACCTTGACCACGCCCGGATGTTTTTCGGCCTCCGACGTGTCGATCGAGCGGATGCGGGCATGGTGATGAGGGCTGCGCACCATCTTCAAATGCAGCATGCCGGGAAAGTTGCGGTCGGCGAAATAGGCGGTCTTTCCGGTGACGTGGCCTGGCGAATCCGAGCGTGGCCGCGCCTGGCCGATCTCATGCAGATCGTCCTTGCGGACATCGGCGAAGTAGCTCTTGCGCAATTCCATTTCTTTGGTCCCTCAGAGCATGATGCCGAAAAGTGTGAAGCGGTTTTCGGGCGACATCATGCTCTATCTCTTTGATTTAGAGCCGGATTCGGATTTCAGGTCTGTTCGACCTGAAATCATCCGGCTCTAGGCCGCGTTCTGCGAATTGGCGCGGGCGGCGGTCAGCACCGCCTGGATGATCGGCTCGTAGCCGGTGCAGCGGCAGATGTTCCCGGACAGCGCCTCGACGACGTCCTCGCGGCTGGGATTGGGCGTGTGGTCGAGCAGCACCTTGGCGGCCATGATCATGCCCGGCGTGCAAAAACCGCATTGCGTGGCGAAGGCGTCGAGGAAGGCGCGTTGCAGCGGGTGCAGCACGCCGCCTTCGGCGAGGCCCGATGTGGTCGTGATCGTTGCACCGTTGCAGGTCTCGGCCAGCGTCAGGCAAGAGAGCCTCAACTCGCCGTCGATGATGACGGAGCAGGCGCCGCACGTGCCTTGGTGGCAGCCGCCCTTCGGCGAGGTGTCGCCGATCTTGTCGCGCAAGGCATTGAGCAGCGTGGTGCCGCTTTCTATGAATTCGGCTTTTTCGGAGCCGTTGAGCGTGAATTGAACGGGGACCTTTGCCATTCTTCCTCCTTGCGCGCCTGCCCGAGGAGCGGACAGACGCGCGCCCTCCCACGGGTGTTATTCGGTCAGCAGCAGTCGGCCGAGATGCACCGGCAGCACTTCGGCGCGATACCAGGCGCTGGCGATCGGGTCGGTGATGGGCGAGATGCCTTCAGCCGCGGCGGCCAGCGCCGGTGCGATGCCATCCGGGTCGAGCGTCCTGCCGAGCAGCGCTTTTTCCGCTGCCATGGCACGCATCGGCCGATCGGCCATGCAGCCCAGCGCGACCCGCGCCGAGGACACGGTCCCGTCTTCAGCCTGTTCCAGAACGATGGCGATGCTCAGCACCGAGACCCCCTTGGGCTTGACCCGCGACACTTTGAGGAAGCGGAAGCTGCCGGGCTTCGGAAGCGTGAAACCCACCGACGTGACGATGGCGCGGGAGTCGTCCCGCGCGGCCAGGAAGGTATCGATGGGCCTTTCGCCGTCATCGGTAGTGACCGTTGCGTCGAGCGCCAGCAGGGCCACGGCGAAATCGCCGTAGGGCGCCGGCGCGAACAGATTGCCGCCGACGGTCGCCATGTTGCGGATCGCCGGGCCACCGACGACGCGGGCGGCCTTGGCGAGGGTACCGAGTTCCGGATGGCGGGCGATCGCCGCCATGGTCACCGAGGCGCCGATGCGCACCTTGCCGTCGGACAGGGCGATGGCCGACAGGGCCGGGTCGGAGGCGCGGACAAGAGTGGAGACGGAGATACCGCCTTCATTGGCGGCTCGAACCACAAGCGTGCCGCCGCCGAGATAGCGGCTGCCAGCGACCGTCAGCGCCGCATTGGCGTCCTTCACGGTCGAGAATGTCTGCAATGCCAGCGCCATGGCGCGCTCCCGTGGTTTGGCTCAGCCTTGCTCGGCGAAATGGCTCTTCAATGCATTGAAGCCACCCTGAAAGACGTTGGTTCCCATGCCTTCGGCCAACTTGTCCGCTTCCTCGGCGGCGGCGTCGAAGCTGGCGGTCCATTCGGCATAGGTGCGGTCACCGTCGGTGACGCGCCTGAGCTGCAGCGTCGCCTTGTGGTTGGTGAGGGGCTGCGGCGTTTCAAGGATGGAATAGCTGACGAGGAAATTGTCATCGGAGAAGTCGAGCAGTTTTTCGCGCAGGCGGGCACCGCTGGCCAGCTGGAAGTTGCGCACGCAGCCGATGGTGGTGGCGTCCTTGCCGTCCTCGATATGGCTTTCGACCATGCGTGGATGCCAATCCGGCAACCCATTGAAGTCGCGTATGCGCGCCCAAACCTTTTCGACCGGTGCGTCGATGACGCTGGAGATGGTGACTTTGGGCATATGATGTTCCCTTGCGAATTTCGTTGCGGCAAGGGTAGGGCGCTAGCGCGCACAGCGCTTATCAATGCGTCTTGAGCGTCTATCAACCAGTCTGAAAAACAGATGGCTGCCGGCTCAGGCCATTGCCCGCGCGGCCTCGCGGTAGAGCGTCGGCGGCACGCCGACATGGTCACGGAAGAAACGCGAGAAATTGCCTTGCGTGGTGAAGCCGAGATTGCAGGCGACCGAGATCAGCGGCTCCCGCGACCATTGCAACTGCCGCACCGCTTCCTCCATGCGCAGCGTGTTCCAGTAGACATTGGGCGTCAGGTTGGTCTGTTCCTTGAACAAGGCGAAGAAATGCGGTCGCGAAAGGCCAACGGCGCGGGCAACGTCGTCGAAGGAGATGCGTTCGCAGACATTGGCCTTCATCAGCTGGATCGCCTTGCGGACGCGGAAATCCTGCACGGTGTTTATGCGGCCGCGCGCTTCCTGCGGCGCCGACGCGTCGGCGGCATCGAGCACCGAGTCGATGAAGCGCTCGATCTCGTAATTGGCGACGTCGTCGACGCTCTCATTGTCGGTGAGATGGTCGAGCAGGCTGGCGGCCGCCTGGTGCAGCCAAGGCTCGAGCGCGATCGCCGCCCGCGAAAACAGCGGCGCGCTGGACGGCAGGTCGCGCCGGCGGCGGGCCCAGTCGGGATCGATGTAGAAGGCGAGAAACAGACCGGGCGTCCCGTTTTGCGACAGGACATGGCTGTGGGGCTGGAAGGAATTGATGCCGGCGGCGGTGCAAGGGCCGAGGCGGACCGTCTCGCGGCCGATGGTCATCTCGCCGGCGGTGCCTTCGAGCCAGATGATCAGATGTGCCTCGACATGGGCATGGGTGACGAAGTCGCTCGCGACATTCAGGACAGAAACATGTCCGAACCGGCCCCAGTAGAGCCTGATCGCTTCCGTCATGGCATATCCTCCCGCAAGCGACTGGCCTCCCTTCGCTTGCAGGGAGGATTGTGCGGCCGGTTTTCGGCATCCGTCAAGGCATCGGCTGTTGGCCGGTACCAATGGAGGTTGGCTTCAGCCGATTTTCAGACTGAGCGATAGGATCAGAATGAATAGCGCTTCGACGGCGAAGAGCCCTCAGTCGCTGCGCCTGAAATTGCGAATGCGGTCGAACAGAACCGCGAGCAGGATGGCGCCGCCGATGAAAGTGCCTTGCCAGAAGGCGTTGATGCCGAGCAAGCCAAGGCTGTTGCGGATCACCTCGATGAGGGCAGCACCGACGATGGCGCCAAAGGCGGTGCCGACGCCGCCGGCCAAATTGGCGCCACCGATGACGGTGGCGGCGATCACTTGCAGTTCCATGCCGTTGCCGAGATTGGTGGTGACAGCGCCGAGCCAGCCGGTTTCGATGATGCCGGCAATGCCGGCCGACAGCGCCGAGATCATGTAGACGGCGACCTTGATCTGGCGCACCGGCACGCCGGTCAGCGTCGCGGCGTGCTCGTTGCCGCCAATGGCGAAGATATGCCGGCCGAACTTCGTCCAGCGCAGGACGAAGCCGGTGATCAGGGCCAGCAGGATCGTGTAGAGCACCGGGTTGGCGATGCCGAACACCCAGGCGCCGCCGCCGAGTGCCAGCAGCTTGTCGTGGTCCGGGCCGAACTGGAAGACGACGGTGTTGTTGGAGGCGACCATGGCGAGGCTGCGGGCGATCGACAGCATGCCGAGCGTCACCACGAAGGGCGGAAAGCCCAGATAGGCGATAAAAATGCCGTTGAAGGCGCCGATGACGAGCGCGGTGGCGATCGAGGCCAGAATGCCGATCTCGATCGAATAGCCTGCATGCATGGTGACGGCCAGCACCATCGAGCACAGGCACAGCACCGAGCCGACCGACAAGTCGATGCCACCGGTGATGATGACGAAGGTCATGCCGAGCGCCACGATGGCGACGAAGGTGATGTTGCGGGTGATGTTGTAGAGGTTCTTCGAGGTGGCGAAGGCATCGGTGGCGAAGGACAGGAAGATGCAGGCCAGGATGACGGCGACCACCACCCAGAAAGTCTGGCTGGAGAACAGGCGCGACAGGAAAGTGTGCTGCTTCTGCGCGATCGTCTGGTCAAGGGTGACTGCCATTATCGACCTTTCCTGCCGGCAGCGAAACGCGCCAGCGCAATGAAACCCGGTTTTATCCCTCTCACGCCGCCTGCTCGATGGCGCCGGTGATCAGCCCGGTGACTTCCTCGGGCGAGCTCGACGCGATCGCCTTGTCGGCGACCTTCCTGCCGCGCCGCATCACGATGACGCGGTCCGCGACGTCGAAGACGTCGGGCATGCGATGGCTTATCAGCACCACGGCGATGCCCTGGTTACGCAGGTTGCGGATGAGGTTGAGCACTTCGGCGACCTGCCGCACCGAGATCGCCGCCGTCGGCTCGTCCATCAGCACGATCTTGGCCTGCGACAGCATGGTGCGGGCGATCGCCACGGCCTGGCGCTGTCCGCCCGACATCTGCTTGACGAGATCGCGCGGGCGCGTCTCGGATTTCAGCTCGGCGAAGATATGGCCGGCGCGCTTGTACATCGCCGCATAGTCGAGGATGCGGAACGGGCCGACGCCACGGCGCAGTTCGCGGCCGAGATAGACATTGGCCGCCGCCGTCAGATTGTTGCAGAGCGCCAGGTCCTGGTGGACGATCTCGATGCCGTGCTGGCGGGCCTCGACCGGCTTGTGCAGGATGAGTTCCTTGTCGTCCATGCGCATCGTGCCATGGCTCGGGCGGAAATTGCCGGCGATCATCTTGACCAGCGTCGACTTGCCGGCGCCGTTGTCGCCCATCAGGCCGACGACCTCTCCGGGCTCGATCGACAGCGACACGTCGTTGACCGCCTGGATGGCGCCGAAATGCTTCGAGATGTTGGTGAGTTCGAGAACCGCCACCCGTCTTTGCCTCCCATGCCTGGCCCATCCGCACGCGGACAGGCGACAGCTTCCATTGGCTTTCCCCAGCTCCTCCCGGGGGCAGCGATGCGGTCATTTACGCGAATGGCATCGCGGGCGTCAATTGTCGAACAGGCAATTGTCAGACGAATAGTGCCGTGCGGAATTTGAAAAATCAGTTTTGTAGGACAAATAGCATTGACGTTGGCGGCAAGCCGTTATTAGTTGAGCGTCGGAGGAAGACATGCCGGCTTTGACGACGCCATCGGCGGCGCCAACGGCAGGAAGGTTTTGGCGATCGTGCAGCGTCGTCGCTGGGAGGGTCGTATCTGAAAATGCTTATCGGCCTGGCCGGATTGAATGGGCGCATGCGTCTCAGTCATCTCGCATCCCGGCTGGTTTGTGTGGCGGGCACGCCGTGTCCGTCTGGTTGCAAAGGGAGGACTGACATGAGGAAAACAGTATTGCTCGCCGCCGTCGCCGCCATGGCGTTGGGCGCCGGGCCGGCTTTGGCCAAGAAGCAGCTCGTTATCGTGGTGAAAGGTCTCGACAATCCATTCTTCGAAGCCATCCACCAGGGCTGCGAGAAATGGAACAAGGAAAACGCCAGCTCGGAATATGAATGCTTCTACACCGGTCCGGCATCGACTTCCGACGAGGCCGGCGAGGCGCAGATCGTGCAGGATATGCTGAGCAAGGCCGACACGGTGGCGATGGCGATCTCGCCGTCCAACGCGCCACTGATCGCACAGACGATCAAGAGCGCCAATCCGTCGATCCCGATCATGACCGTCGACGCCGACCTCGCCAAGGAAGACGCGGCACTGCGCAAGACCTATCTCGGCACCGACAACTACCTGATGGGCAAGAAAATCGGCGAGTACATCAAGAAGGCCAAGCCGAATGGTGGCACGATCTGCACCATCGAGGGCAATCCGGCGGCCGACAACATCTTGCGTCGCGCGCAAGGCATGCGCGACGCGCTGACGGGCAAGGAAGGCCTCACGGCACTTGCCGGCGAAGGCGGCTGGACGGAAGTCGCCGGCTGCCCGGTATTCACCAATGACGACGGAGCCAAGGGCGTTCAGGCGATGACCGACATCCTCGCCGCCAATCCCAAGCTCGACGCGTTCGGCATCATGGGCGGCTGGCCGCTGTTCGGCGCGCCGCAGCCCTACCGCGACCTGGTCGGACCGCTCAAGGACCGGCTGGCCAAGAACGACTTCGTCATCGGCGCCGCCGACACGATCGGCGACGAGGTGGCCATCGCCAGGGACGGCCTTGTCACCGCGCTGGTCGGCCAGCGGCCCTTCGAAATGGGCTACAAGGCACCATCGGTGATGATCGACCTGGTCGAAGGCAAGAAGGTTGACGATCCGGTCTTCACCGGTCTCGACGAATGCACCAAGGACACGGTCGACACCTGCATCCAGAAATAGGCCGCGATTTCGGGGCGCTCGCCAACGAGCGCCCCGTTTCCTCCAATTCTTCAACAGGACGCCTTGGTTGGGGCTATCGGAGCCCGGCTTTGACGCGTCAGTGGTTTGGATTTTCGGCAACGGGATCGGTGCGCCGCGCGGGTTTGGATCAATCCGGGTGACTGGCGGCCGACCTATTGGAACGTGGATGCCGGACGAGAAGGCAAAGAAAAAAGCCGGCCGGGCCAAGGCGCAAGCCAGCCACGACCCGGCAGCCATGCGCAGGGTGGATGCGGCGCACTTTCCCGGGTCCAGCGTCCATGCCTCGCTCGCCAGCGAGATTGGCCTCAGGATCGTGCGCGGCGACTATCCGCCTGGCAGCATCCTGCCCAATGAGGCCAAATGGGCCGAAACCTTCAATGTCAGCCGTTCGGCGGTGCGCGAGGCGATCAAGATGCTGATGGCCAAGAGCCTTCTGGCGTCGCGGCCAAAGATCGGGAGTTGGGTCGAGCCGAAGGAGCGCTGGAACCTGCTCGACCGCGACGTGCTGGCCTGGTACGCGACCGCGCCGGATCGCGAAGCGTTCCTTCGCACCGTGCAGGAGTTCCGCCACATCATCGAACCGGAAGCATCCGCCTTTGCCGCAATACGGCGCAGCGACGAGCAGATGGCCGAGATCAGCCTGGCCTGCCGGGAGATGGGCGAGGCGGCCAACCTGCCCGAGCGCATCCGTGCCGACACGCGCTTCCACCTCGCCATCCTGCGGGCCTCGGGCAACGACCTTCTGGTGCCGCTCGGCGTGTTGATCGAATCGGCGCTCGACCATCTCTTCATCTTCACCACACGCCAGGTCGGCGATCAACGGCGGGCACAGAAACTGCACGAGGCGATCGAGAAAAGCATCCGCCTGCAGCGGCCAGCCGCGGCGCGCAACGCCGTGCACAAGCTGCTTGCCGACACCGATGAGGGGATCGGAAGGGGCCGGCGCTAAGGCCAGCCGACCGTCCGGGTCTCAGATCGTCTGCTTCCTTCCATCCTTCGTCGGCATCAGGTCGATGCCATTGACCTTGGCGATGTGCGTGGCCAGCATCGGCACGAACTGCTCGGCCGGGCCGGTTGCGTGAGCGCCGGCGAAGGCGTTCTTGGTGGCGTTGCCGAGCGGATTGGCGATGCCCGCCGCCCCCGCCATCGATTCCAGATAGGTCAGGTCCTTGAAGGCATTGGCGATGGTGAATTTGTGGGCGTCGCGGTCGCCTTCCAGTGTCCAGCGCATGAAGGTCTGATAGAAGCCGCAATCCATGCGGCCATTGCGGATGACGCTGTCGAAACGCGGCGGCGAGATGCCGACCTTCTCCGCCAGTGCCAAGGCCTCGGAATAAAGGGCGGCGTAGCCCAGCGAGATGAAATTGTTGAGCAGCTTCATGCGGTGGCCGTCTCCGGTATCGCCGATATGCACGATGCGGCCGGCCCAGGTGTCGATCACCGGCTTGACCCTGGCAAAGACGGCATCGGGCGCGCCGACCATGGCGTCGAGCGTGCCTTCCCAGGCTTCCTTCGGCGTGCGGCTGAGCGGCGCGTCGACATAGTCGACGCCGAGCGCCTTGAGTTCCGCGGCAAGTGCCACGGTCGAGACCGGATCCGATGTCGAGCAGTCGACGACGACCGCCCCCTTCTTCAAACCCTCCTTGAGGCCATCGGGACCGCGAATGATAGCCTCCACCTCGCGCGAGCCGGTGACGCAGATGAAGACGATATCGGATGCCGCCGCCACATCGCGGGAAGTCGATGCCTCACGAGCGCCTCGGCCGAGAAGATCCTCCGCCGGTTTGCGGTTCTTGCGGCCGAGGAAGGTCAGGGAATATCCCTTGTCGACGATGTTCTTGGCGATGCCGTGCCCCATCAATCCAAGGCCGACAAAGCCGATCTTCTCACCCGTAGCGGTCGTGTTCATGCTGTCTGTCCTGTTGCGTGATTATCGATAATGTCGCCGCTGTTTTAGCCATAGACGGTTGCAGAAAGCAATATTGTCTGACAATACACGTAAATCCCAGGACTTTCGTGGAGACCAGAAATGACGAAGCGGATCATGTTCACCGGCGGCAGCGGCAAGGCTGGGCGCCACGTCGTGCAATATCTGGTGGAGCAGGGTTGCCAGGTGCTCAACATCGACACCAGGCCGCTCGACAATCCCAAGGTGCGCACGCTGATCACCGACATCACCGACAGCGGCCAGGTGTTCAACGCGCTGTCTAGCTATATGGGGCTGCACGAATTCGACCCCTCGCTACGCCCGCAGCCAGTGGACGCCGTGGTGCATTTTGCTGCCATTCCACGCATCATGATCACGCCCGACAACGAGGTGTTCCGCATCAATGCAATGGGCACCTACAACATCATCGAGGCGGCGGTGAAGCTCGGCATCCGCAAGGTGATCATCGCTTCCAGCGAGACGACCTACGGCCTGGTGTTCGCCAACGAGCCGCGCGATCCCGCGTATTTCCCGCTCGACGAGGACTATGACGTCGACCCGATGGACAGCTATGCGCTGTCAAAGATCGTCAACGAGAAGACCGCGCGCGCTTTCGCGCAGCGCAATGGCACGGATATCTATGCCTTGCGCATAGGCAACGTCATCGAGCCGCATGAGTATTCGCTGTTTCCGAAATGGTTCGCCGATCCTGGTTTTCGCAAGCGTATCGCCTGGAGCTACATCGATGCCCGGGACCTTGGCCAGATCACGCTGCGTGCCGTCGAGAAGGATGGGCTGGGCTACCAGGTGTTCAATGCCGCCAATGACGACACCTCGTCCGATCTGCCGACCGCCGAACTCCTGAAGCGGTTCTATCCCGACGTGCCGGTCAAGGGCGAACTCGGTGAATACGAGACGCTGCTGTCGAACCGCAAGGCGCGCGACATGCTCGGCTTCCGCCCGGAGCACAGCTGGCGCAAATACGTCAAGACCGCCTGAGCGTGGTGGAATCGCGGCTGGGTTGTGCATAGAGGCCGGCTTTGCGGCCCCGCGCCCGCGCCGCGCTTGACAGCCTCCCTAAACCGGCCTTTCTGGACTGCATGCGGGACGCGAAGCCGAACAAGGAAAAATCGCCGAAAAAGGCTGTAGCCGCCGATCGTCCGGCCGGTGTTCGGCGAGCCGACGCGGCACGTATTCCGGGCTCCAGCGTGCACACATCACTGGCCAGCGAGATTGGGCTCAGGATCGTGCGCGGCGATTATCCGCCCGGCACCATCCTGCCCAATGAGGCCAAATGGTCGGAGACGTTCAGCGTCAGCCGCTCGGCGGTGCGCGAGGCGATCAAGATGCTGATGGCCAAGAGCCTGCTCGCATCGCGCCCCAAGATCGGCAGCTGGGTCGAACCCAGGGAACGCTGGAATCTGCTCGACCGCGATGTGCTCGCCTGGTACGCGACGTCGCCCGACCGCGAGGTTTTCCTGAAGACGGTGCAGGAATTCCGCCACATCATCGAGCCGGAAGCGACCGCATTCGCCGCCATGCGGCGCACCGACGAGCAGATGGCCGAGATCAGCCAGGCCTGCCGGGAGATGGGAGAGGCGAAAAGCTTGCAGGAACGGACCCGTGCCGACACCCGCTTCCACCTCGCCATATTGCGTGCCTCGGGCAATGATCTGCTGGTGCCGCTCGGCGTGCTGATCGAATCCGCCTTCGATCACCTGTTTGCCTACACGACCCGGGAGCTCGACGATTTGCAGCTCGCCCAGAAGATGCACGAGGCAATCGAAAAGAACATCCGCCTCCAGCGGCCGGATGCGGCGCGCAATGCCGTGCGCAAGCTGCTGGCCAATACCGACAACGTCATCCGTTCGCGATAGATTTCCGCGACACGGCCGTTGGGCGCGGGTGTTCGCGCCTTGGAATTCGAAGCAATTCGGGGCCGGACCGCACAAAATTCAAAAGCCTGTGTCGGATCGGCTGTGCGGTACCCGTCCTTGGGGCATCGAACAGAGACCACGAAGGAGTATCGACATGCCCAGCACCGTACGTCTGCACCGTGTTCTGACCACCAGCCCGGAGAAGGTCTACCGCGCGTTCCTCGAGGCCGATGCGCTTGCCAAATGGCTTCCGCCGAACGGCTTCACCTGCACGGTTCATCACTTCGAGGGCAAGGTCGGCGGTACCTTCAAGATGTCGTTCCGCAACTTCACCACTGGCGACAGCCATTCGTTTGGCGGTGAGTACGTCGAGCTCGTCGCGGGCGAACTCCTGCGCTACACCGACAGGTTCGACGATCCCAACCTGCCCGGCGAGATCCAGGTGACCGTGACGCTGAAGAAAGTGTCCGTGGGCACCGAAGTGAACATCACACAAGCCGGCATTCCAGACGCCATTCCCGCCGAAGCCTGCTATCTCGGCTGGCAGGAGTCGCTGCGAAACCTGGCCAAGCTTGTCGAACCCGAGATCAGACAAGGGCGCCTACCGGCTGGATAGCGGTAATAAACGGGTTCCTCACCTCGTTTTTGATGGGGTGAGGAACAAGCTTGAGGAGCCATTGGCGGCGAAAGCCTAATCCTCTTTTGGCCGCCCGAATGCGGCACGCAATTCGTCCTTGGCGTCCTCGAGGATCTTCTTGCGAGCCGCGGGCAGGTTTTTTCCGGCCCTGTTGATGTAGAAATTCAGCATCGACATGGCGGACTGGAAGGGCTCGGCCTTGCGGCGGTGGCTGTGTTCGGCCGAACGCTTGAGCGAGGCGGCGATCTTCTTGGCGTCGTCGGATTCGAACACGTGGTCCTCGAGATCCATAGCATCGCTGTGCTCGGTCACCTCGGCCGACCATTTCTGCTTGGTGGCGGTCATGGCTGGTCTCCTTTGCGGGGTTGTTGATCGGAAACTCCAGATGCTGGCGCCGGTTCCCGCGCTCGTACCTCCCTGGAGCCACCGATTTGCCCGCCGTGGCGCTGCTGTGCGCCGAGAATGCGTCGATAGTGGCCAAAACAGCAGCGGTTGAGGCCGCCGACAGGAAACGCCTTTGTCACGAACCGACTTGAGCCGGCCCAGCCCCGGTATCGACAGTTCCTACGCCTGGATGCGTCTAGCCATCTCGATGCTGCTAGCGACGATCGGTGCGGTCGGCATGTGGGCCGTCGTCGTGGTGCTGCCTGCGGTACAGGCCGAGTTCGGCGTCGACCGCGCCGCGGCATCCATGCCTTACACCGCAACCATGGTCGGCTTTGCCGCCGGCAATGTGCTGGTCGGCCGCGCCATCGATCGCATGGGTTACTGGATTCCGGCGCTGTTTTCCTCGATCGCGCTCTCCGCCGGCCTTCTGCTCGCGGCTTTGTCGACCTCGATCCTGCAATTCACCCTTGCGCAAGGCGTGCTGATCGGTCTCGGCACATCGGTGATCTTCGGGCCGCTGATCGCCGATATATCGCACTGGTTCAATCGCCGCCGCGGCGTCGCCGTCACCGCGGCCGCGGCCGGCAACTACCTCGCCGGAGCGATCTGGCCGACCATCATGCCGGCGCTGATCAAAGCGGAAGGCTGGCGCTTCACCTATGCCGCCATCGGCGTCTTCTGCCTGGTCACCATGGTGCCGCTGGTGCTTTTGCTGCGCCGCGGCGCTCCGGAAGCGGCAGCCGTCGGCCCGGCCGGAAGCCGGTCCGTGCAGCCGATACCGATGTCTCCGGCCGCGATGCAGATGCTGCTGGTCGTCGCGGGACTGGGCTGCTGCGTGGCGATGTCGATGCCGCAAGTGCACATCGTCGCCTATTGCATGGATCTTGGCTACGGCATGGCGCATGGCGCCGACATGCTGTCGATCATGATGGCCGCGGGCGTCGTCAGCCGGCTCGCCTCGGGCTTTGTCGCCGACCGCATCGGCGGTGTCAAAACCTTGCTTATCGGCTCCGTGCTGCAATGCCTGTCGCTGCTGTTCTACATCCCGTTCGACGGGCTCGCCTCGCTCTATGTCGTGTCGCTGGTCTTCGGCTTGTCGCAAGGCGGCATCGTGCCTTGCTATGCGATCATCGTGCGCGAATACCTGCCCGCCAAGGAGGCCGGCCAGCGCATCGGCGTCGTCATGATGGCGACGATTTTCGGCATGGCGATCGGCGGCTGGATGTCGGGCTGGATCTACGACCTGACCGGCTCCTATGCCGCCGCTTTCCTGAACGGCATCGCCTGGAACCTGCTTAACATATTGGCGATCGGGCTGTTCATGTGGAAGGCGAGGCACAGAGCTGCCGTAGCCGCCTGAGGAAGGCCAAGCACGGCCACTTGGTGGCTCGGCTTGACAACAGGCAGTCACTGCGCGACGCCAGGGCGGATGGGTGCGGCAACAGGCCGGTGAGATGGCGACAGCTGGAAAGATCGCATTGCGGGCGCGCTTCGATGGCCATGCGCATGGGCCAAGACCGTGATCAAGCCGCGTTCGCGCCGGGGCGGTGGCCGCCCAACCCTGTCGGATGTGGCACGCAAGGCCGGCGTCGGCGCCATCACCGTTTCACGCGCACTGCGCGACCCGGCACGTGTTTCCGAGGAACTGCGCCGTCAGATCCAGGCCGCCGTCGACGAACTCGGCTATGTGCCGGACCCCAATGCGCGTGCATTGGCCTCGGCGCGCGCCGAAGTGTTCGGCGTACTGGTGCCTTCGCTGACCAACAACGTCTTCGCCGAGGTGGTGCGCGGCATCTATGACTGCCTGTCGGACAGCCCGTTCCGCATCCAGCTCGGCAATACGCACTATTCCGGACTGGAGGAAGAGCGGTTGCTGCAGCTGTTCGGTTCGCAACGCCCGGCCGCGCTCATCATTGCCGGCATCGATCAGACGCCTGCTTCGCGAAAACTCCTGGAGAATGCCGGTTGCCCGGTGGTTCAGGTGATGGAGACCGGACCCGATCCGGTGGACATGATGGTCGGCTTCTCGCATCTCGATGGCGGCCGGACGGCGACCGAGCACCTGATAGAGGCCGGGTATCGCCGGATCGGCTTCATCGGTGCACGCATGGACCCGCGCTCGCAGCGGCGCCTGGCTGGTTACCGGGTGGCGATGGAGAAGGCCGGGCTCTCGGACCCGCGCCTGATCACCACCACGCCGGTGCTGTCCAGCGTGCCGCTTGGCCGCGAACTCTTCCGCGATGCGCTTGCCAAGATGCCGACGCTCGACGGCGTGTTCTGCAACAATGACGACATCGCGCTCGGCGTGCTGTTCGAATGCCATCGTGCCTCGATCGAGGTGCCGAAGACCATCGGCATTGTCGGCTTCAACGATCTCGACATGATGCAGGTGGCGTTTCCCTCGATCACCAGCATCCGCACCCATCGCTACGAAATCGGCAGGCGCGCGGTGGCCATGGCTCTTGCGGCGATATCGGGTGACAGGCCGCGGCAGCGGGTCGTCGACCTTGGCTTCGAGCTGAAGCGCCGCGAGAGCACAGCCCGCTGAACACGCTTTCGAGAACACCCGCGAATGACGCTTTACACAACGTCATGGTAGCGCTACCATTTTCCATTGGAGAGCGTCGCCACTCAAATGTTGGGCCTGTTTATTATACATAAGCAACAGCTCATGCTTGTTTATTATGTATAATATGATAGCCTTTTCCCAACCGAAGGAGACGGCAAGGGGAGGGATCGCCGAGGTCTTCGGCATCTGGCAGGCGTGACTGGGTAAGGCGGGAGGTGCCAGCCGGGAGCGCGAAATCGCATAAAAACTGAACCGACAAATCGGAACTGCAATCGGGAGGATTATCGATGATCAAGTCACTTGTCGGCGGCATCGTTGCTGCCAGCGCATTCGTCATGCTCAATTCGGCGGCCATGGCTGCCGGCCCGGAGATCGTCTCCGGTCCCGCCGCCCAGGCCGACTGTTTCGCGCCCTGGGACGCGAACACCAAGTTCTTCAAATTTCCGAAGAAGGAAGGTCCGTTCCGCATCGCCTTCGCCAATGGCTATATCGCCAACACCTGGCGCATCCAGATGGTGCAGACGGCCAAGGCCTATGCGTCGCAGCCCGACGTGAAGGCAAAGATCAAGGAATTCAAGGTCGTCTCGACGGGCGAGGACGTGCCGGCGCAGATTTCGGCGATCAACAACTTCATCGATTCCGGCTATGACGCCATCGTCACCGACGCGCAGAACCCGACCGCCTTCGGCCCGGTCATCAAACGCGCCAAGGAAGCCGGCATCGTGCTGGTCGCCTTCGACAATATTCTCGACACCAAGGACGCTATCAACGTCAATGTCGACCAGAAGGGACTTGGCGAATTGTGGGCCAAGTGGCTGGTCGCCAAGATCCCGAATGGCGGCAAGATCCTGGAAGTGCGCGGCGTCGCCGGCACCTCCGTCGACACCGATCGCCACAACGGCATCCATGAGGTGTTCGACGCCTCCGGCAAGAAGTGGGATGTGACCGAAGTCGCCGGCAAATGGGATGACGGCGTGGCGCAGAAAGTGACCGCCGATGCGATCGCCACCAACGGTCCGTTCGACGGCATCACCGGCCAGGGCGGCGACACCGGCATCGTGCAGGCGATGATGGACGCCAAGCATCCGTTCGTGCCGTTCGGCGGCGAGACCGAAAACGGCTTCCGCAAGTTCTGCGCGGCGCATTCGGCCGATGGCCTGAAGTGCACCTCCGCCGGCTCGGGCCCGGCCCAGGTCGCCGTCGCCATCAAGACGGCGATCGCGGCACTCGAAGGCGAAGTGGTGCCGCAGGAGGTGAAGCTGCCTCTGGCCGTCGCCACGGATCCGGACATGAAGGAAGGCACGGATTACTTCCCGAAGGAGTCCGACAATTTCTTCGTCGGCAATTCCTTCCCGACCTGCGGCATCAATTTCAGCGCCCAGGAAATCATGGGGCAGACCAAGGAAAACCAGTAGTCGCTTTCTATCGGCTGGGGGGGGGGGG
>NZ_JAIUIL010000018.1:0-103386 GCF_020165595.1 Mesorhizobium sp. BR-1-1-10
GCGGGCGCGGCCTCGCCGGCGGGCGCCTGCTCGGCCTGCTGCTGCTGGTCGCGCTTCTTCCTGCGCGGCTGCTGCTCTTCAGCCGCGGGGGCGGGCTGCTGCGCGGCCGGAGCGGTCTCGGTCTGCTGTTGCTGCTCGCGCTTCTTCTTGCGCGGCTGTTCCTCGTCGCCCTGTCCCTGGTCGGTGGGGGTGTCCTGCGCCAGGATGATCAGCGGTGTCCCCCCGCGTTGCATGGGGCCGAACGCGGCTGTCCCCTGAAGCGGGGACGCGCCTAACGGCGCGGATGCCATCAACAGGCCAAGGGCTGTGCCTGCCAGAATCCGTGGTTGGCGTTTCATCGAAATTCTCCTTGTGGGGTCCCATCCTTGCCGAAACCGCTTTTAACGAAATTGGTTCCAGTTGCCCATCGTTAGGGGCTGTACAGGGCTATTGGCCGACCTTTTGAAGGCAACTTCATGTCATTCGGCCCCCTTTGCAGCCTCATTCCGGCTGTCGCCGCGCTTGACCTTGGCGGCGGCTGGGGCCACATGCCGGAAATGGAAACCCCGTTCTGGAAGACCAAGACGCTGGAAGAGATGAGCCCCACCGAGTGGGAATCGCTCTGCGACGGCTGCGGCAAGTGCTGCCTGTCCAAGCTCGAGGACGAGGACACCGGTGAAATCTACTGGACCAGCGTCGGCTGCCGGCTGTTCGACGCCGAGAGCTGCCGCTGTGCGGACTATGCCAACCGGCTGGCGCGCGTTCCCGACTGCGTCGGCCTGACGCCGCAGAATGTGCGCACCATCAGCTGGCTGCCCAGCACCTGCGCCTACCGGCTGGTGGCCGAGGGCCGCGACCTCTACTGGTGGCATCGGTTGGTTTCCGGCAGTGCCGAGACCGTGCACGAGGCCGGCATTTCCATGCGCGGCCGGGTCAAGGCGAGCGAGACCGACCTGGCCGAGCCGGAAGACTATTTTGACTTTATGCTCGACGACGAGCCCTGACGCGCGCAGGTAGATCGTCAGGAGTTTGCCTGTCGGAAACCGTGCGAGGGCAAGGCGCCTGACGCGATATTGTAGAATGCCGGCAAGGATTTGGCCGGTAAGGGATTTGGCCGGCGAGAGATTTGAAAGGTCGGCGCCTTGCCGTGTGGCGCCACATGAACCGCGGATGAACGGGCAGTTCGTAAATAGTTCAGACAGGCCGGTGCATTCTCCCGCCATCGGTTTCACGAGGAGGGCGCAAGCCCGCAACAAGGAGAGAGAACCATGTACACCACCATCAAGACGGCAGCGCTTTCGGCTCTGGTCGGCCTCGGCACGCTGGCGGCCATCCCCGCCCATGCCGACAGCCTCTATCTTGGCTTCGGCAACAACCAGGATCCGCGCTTCGGCGTCTATGCCGGCGATGACGGCTATCGCCATCGCCGGGACGAGCGCCGCGACGACTGGCGCCGTGGCTGCTCGCCGGACCGCGCCCTCGACAAGGCCGAGCGCATGGGGCTGCACCGTGCCCGCATCGTCGATGTCAACCGCCGCGTGGTCAAGGTGATGGGCCGTCAGTACGGCGACCGCGTCGTCATCGTGTTCGCCAACGAGCGCGGTTGCCCGGTCATCAACCGCTGAGAATCTCAGGCGTGGACCGTCTGTGAAGGTCTGGAGCCCCTTTCCCCAGGGAAAGAAGTGGCCCGAAACCCCCGCGGGAGCGATTCCGCGGGGTTTTTAATGCCCGCGGCGGTCTCTCTTGAGCAGGTCCGTGGCCAAGCAATGCTCGGCCACGGCGTCCAGCGCCGCCTACTTCAGTTCGAAGGTAACGGTGACCTGGACATTGTAGGCGTTCTCGCCGGCCTGTACCGGCGCCGCGCCGGCCGCGGCGTCGAATGCCTTGGCGTTGATCGGCATCGGCGCCGGCCTGATGTTCTGATCGGTGATCTCGAGCACACGGCCCAGGCTGACCCCGGCCGCCTCGGCCAGCGTCCTGGCCTTGGCCATGGCGTCGGCGACAGCTTTCTTTCGGGCCTCTGTGACGGTGGCCGCCGGATTGTCATTGGTGAAGGCGATGCCGCCGCCTTGGTTGACGCCGAGCGACACCGCCTTGTCGAGGATCTCGCCTGTCTTGTCGACGTCGCGCACGCGCACCGAGAGCGTGTTGGTCACCTGATAGGCGACGAGTTCGGCCTCCTGGCTGCCGTCCGGCTTGTTGGTGTAGTTGTAGCGGGGGGTGATCTGGATGCCCGCGGTCTGCAGGTCGCGATCCTTGATGCCGGCGGCCTTCATCGCGGCAATCACGGCGGCCATGGCATCATTGTTGGCGTCGAGTGCGGCACGCGCCGTCTTGGCTTCGCGCATGACGCTGAGCGTCAGCACCGCCAGATCGGGGGCCACGGTTGCTTCGCCCTCGCCGGATACGATGATGCGGGGCGGCGTCGGCAGATCGGTGGCTCCAGCCATCGCTGGAAAAGCGATTGCAGCGGCGAGCGCGAGGGGCAAAAGATGTCTGGTCATGAAAATCTCCTTGGTCTGCGATCAAGTCGCAGGGGAGCGCGTAGAGCGCGATTATGGGTTGATTTGGGCGATCTGCGAAAGCCCGCCGGGAAAGCCTTGTGCCGCGATGCGAAAAACATTAATCCAGCCCGCGTGGGGCCTGTAGCTCAATGGTTAGAGCCGGCGGCTCATAACCGCTTGGTTGGGGGTTCGAGTCCCTCCGGGCCCACCATTGTTGTTATTTACCAATAGCGTACGGGCAAGTTCGCCCGCGGGTTCGCCAAACGGGATATTACCGTCCCGGGAGCATAATGATCGTGACACAGAAAGGGATCACCCTGAAAGACGTGGCCGCCGCGGCCAACGTTTCGCGCGCCACGGCGGCGCGGGCGCTCAACAGTTACGGTTACGTCGGCGACGGGACGGCTTTGCGGGTGCTGGAAGCCGCCGAGCGACTGGGCTATCGCGCCAACCTCGTCGCGCAGGCCCTGCGCAGCGGGCAGCTGCCGATCGTCGGCTTCATTCCCGGCGACATCCAGAATCCGTTCTTCGCGCGCATTGCCCATGATATCGAGGCGGAACTGCGCAGGCACCGCCACAATCTTCTGATCGCCAGCAGCGAAGAGAATGTCGAACAGGAAAAGGAACTGCTCGAAAGCCTGCGTTCGCTCAGCATCCGTGGCTTCATTCTTGCGCCGACCTCGGCGACGGACAGCCAGCATATCGTGCAGCTCGCCCGTGAGGGCACGCCGGTCGTGCTGATCGACCGTGTCGTCAAGGAAGTGCACTGCGACAGCGTCGTCGTCGACAATGAAGGCGGTGCGCGCGCGGCCGTGGACTACCTGGTTGCCAATGGCCATGAGCGCATCGGCCTGTTGCGGGACGAATCGCGCATCTTCACCGCGCAGGAGCGCCTTGCCGGTTACCAGAATTCGCTTGCAGCGCATGGCATTGCCCTCGACCCGTCGCTGGTCAGCGTATCACGCTCGACCGTGGAACATGCTGTCGAAGCCACCATTCGACTGTTCAGCCGCCGCGATCGTCCGACCGCCCTGTTCACCGTGGACAGCCTGATGACCCAAGGCGCGTTGCTCGGCCTGCGCTCGATGGGACTGTCGATCCCGCATGATGTTTCGCTGGTCGGCTTCGACGATTTCAACCTCGCCACCTTCACCGATCCCCAGATCACCGTCATTGCGCAGCCGACAGCCGAAATAGGGCCGCTTGCCGCCAAAATGCTGCTCGACCGCCTGGCCGGCAAGAAGCTGGTCCCGCGCCACACGCGCTTCCCGACCCGTCTCATCGTTCGCGGCTCGGTCTCGCGGCTGCACGGGCGCTGATCGCCCGATCCAAATAGGCTCTTCCGCGAATTCGTCCGGCAGGGGACTTGCCAACCTCTGAAATGCGTGCGTTAAATATGTGAGATCGATCTCACAATCAGCCGGATCGATG
This sequence comes from Mesorhizobium sp. BR-1-1-10, assembly GCF_020165595.1. Lineage (NCBI taxonomy): Bacteria > Pseudomonadati > Pseudomonadota > Alphaproteobacteria > Hyphomicrobiales > Phyllobacteriaceae > Mesorhizobium > Mesorhizobium sp. BR-1-1-10. The sequence continues at coordinate 3,915 of NZ_JAIUIL010000018.1, forward strand.
GTGGCCGCGGCGATCGCCGGCGGTGCCTGCAACGAGCGGACGCCCTGCCGCGGCGAAAATACGAGGAAGACCTGCATGCTCAACTTTGACAAAGACCGCTTCATCAAGATCCAGGGCGGAGCCGTCTCCTTCGCCGGAGAGGCGAGGGCGCTCATGCACCGGCTGCTCGGCGAGGGCGTCGAGCGGCTCTATTTCATGGGGACCGGTGGCGTGCAGCTTCTGACCCTTCCAGCGATCGAGCTGGCCGAGCGCCGTACGAGCTTCCCGGTGCGGGGAGAATATCCGGCGCAGGTCGTGCTTGATCCGCCCGCCGGGCTGGACCGGAAGTCGCTCGTGGTCATCCCGTCGCTGTCGGGCACGACCAGGGAAAGCGTGCAGCTGCTTTCCTTCCTGAAGCAGAGAGGCGTGCGCACGCTCTCGCTCACCGGCCATTCCGACACGCCACTTGCCAGGGAAGCCGATTTCACCTTCACGAACTTCGCGGAGGACGACACCTCTTCGGAGTCCTTCTATCTGCAGTCGCTGCTGATCGTGCTGGCACTGCTGGCGGAGCGCGGCGAATACGAGGACTTCGACGCCACGGTGGCCGAGCTCAAGAGACTGCCGGAACTGCTGGTTGGGGCAAAGGCGGCCTACGAAGACAGCGCGGCGAAACTCGCCGACACGATCAAGAACGAAACCTATCACATCTTCACCGGCGCCGGCTCCGTCTGGCCGCAAGCCTACTATTACGGCATGTGCATTCTGGAAGAGATGCAGTGGATCAGGACCAGACCGGTCCATGCCGCCGACTTCTTCCACGGCACGCTGGAGCTGGTCGAACCGGGTGTGAGCGTATTCCTCTTCAAGGGGGAAGATGCCAGCCGTCCGCTGGGTGATCGCGTCGAAAATTTCATCAAACGATACACCGACAAGGTGCACGTTCTCGATGCCGCGTCGGTCGAACTGCCCGGTATCTCGCCTGCTGTCCGCAAGCTGATCTCGCCGATCGTGCTTGCGACGTTGCTGGAACGGGTGAGCGCGCATCTGGAAGTGTTGCGCGATCACCCGCTGACGACGCGCCGCTACTACAAGCGCGTCGAATACTGATCACCTCACCTCATAAAAACGAAGAAGGGAACTGATCATGAAATATTCAACACAGGCGGCAATCGCCGCGCTTGCCGCGGCATCGGCACTGGGTCTGACAATGGGACAAGGTATCGGCGCCGAGGCGGTCCAGGCCGATCCGAACGCTAAGGTCGATTACCAGGGAACGCTGTCGGTCCTGACGAAATTCGGCGCGCAGCAGCTGGCGCCCTACTTCGTCGGCGTCGCCCAGGACTATGAGAAGCTTCATCCCGGCGTGAAGGTCGAACTCATCCAGGAAAGCGACGACAGCGTCAAGGACAAGACCAAAACGCTGGTCGCGTCGAACTCGCTCCCGGACATCTACTTTTCCTGGACCGGCAGCTGGGGCGGAAACTTCGTGCGCGGCCATCGCGCCGTCGACCTGACCCCGGTCATCGGGCCCGATACCGAGTGGGGCAAGACACTGACCCCGGCGGCCGTTCAGGCCTTCATGTACAATGGCAAATACTACGGTATTCCGCTCTATCTCGACGCAAAATTCATGGGCTACAACAAGCAGGCGTTCTCCAAGCTCGGCCTGAGCGCGCCCAAGACCTTCGAGGAGCTCCTGTCGTCCTGCGAGACGATCCGGAAATCGGGCATGACGCCGATCTCTTTCGGCAACAAGGAGGCCTGGCCGGCAATCCACTATGTGGGGCAGCTGCTCGCCTACGACGTTCCGCAGGCGGTACTCGAGAAGGATTTCGACCCCGGCACGGCAGACTATAGCGACCCGGGCTATGTCGCCGCGCTCACCCAATACAAGCAGCTCATCGACAGTTGCACGGATGGCGGCGCCTCGGTGAACGGCACCTCCTATTCGTCGGCCATCCAGACCTTCAGCAACACGAAATCGGCCATGTACTACCAGGAAATCATCGAGTTCGATCAGAGCGCGTCGGCGGATTCCGCTTTGAAAGTATCCGATCTGGGTTTCTTCACCTTGCCTGTGCCGAACGGCGCGAAGGGCGACGCGAAAGCGATCGAAGGCGCGCCGGAGGGCTACATGATCAGTTCCGCCTCCAGCAACATCCCGCTGGCGATCGACTTCATGAAATTCGTCACGTCCAAGCAGAATGGCCAGGTGCTCTCGGCTCCGCCCTACGGGCAGCCCAGCGCGACCATCGGCGGGGCGTCGGAAGCCAACATGAACCCGTCCGTCGTGGCCGGCCTCAAGGAGATCGCCTCCGCTTCCTACCTGATGCCGTGGCTGGACACGGTGAACCCGCCGCGCGTGGCCTCCGCCTGGCTGTCCAGCCTCCAGGCCCTCACCGGCGGCTCGATGACGCCGGAACAGGTCATGGAGCAGGTCAAGCAGGCGGCCGCGGCATCGAAATAGGCCAATGGCGAATCCCGGTCTGGCCAGAATGGAAGGCGCTGCCTTGAGCAACGCCAAGGGCGAGCCGGCGGCGAAAGCCGGCCGCCGGTTCCGCCACTGGGGCTCGCTCCGGTGGGTCGCCGTTGCGGTGATCCTGGTCGGCTGGTTCGTGTATTACCCGATCGTCGACAACTTCATCGTCAGCACCACCGACGAGGATATTTTTACCGGCGAGACCACGAATATCGGCCTCGCCAACTATGAGCGGCTGCTGCACGACCCGGTCGTCTGGGTGGCGTTGTGGAACAACACGCTCTACGCGTTGATCTCCATCGTCTTCCAGGTCGGCGGCGCCTTCGTGCTGGCGGCGCTGATCGAGGGGCTGGGCAGCGAGCGGCAAAGGCGCTTCTGGCGGGCGATTTATTTCATTCCGTCCGCGATCTCGATCACCGTGACCGGCCTGCTGTTCTATTTCATCTACCAGCCGGATATCGGGCTCTTGAACGCCGGGCTCAGGCGCATTGGCCTGGAACAACTCATCCAGCCCTGGCTCGGCGGCGAGCACACGGCGATCTACGCGATCATCGCGATGAGCCAGTGGCAGGGCTTCGGCTATTCGACGCTCCTGTTCGCGATCGCGATCCAGAAGATTCCGCGCGATCTCTATGATGCCGCGGTCATGGACGGAGCCGGACCGCTGCGCAGGCTGTGGAGCGTGACGCTGCCGCTGACCCGCGAGATGACCGGCCTGATGATCATCGTCACCATCACCGGCGCGTTCCAGGTGTTCAACGAGGTCATGGTCATGACCGCCGGCGGCCCCAACAACCGCAGCCAGGTGCTTGGCACATGGCTCTACCAGCAGGGCTTCATCCAGAACAATTTCGGCTACGGCGCCGCGATCGCCGCCGTGATCTTCGCCGTGACCATGATCACCGGAGCGGCCCAGCTTTGGTACACCAGGCGCCGGAGGGTCGAGCTGTGACGGTGATGGCGGCCAGCGGGCGGACCGCGCGCCCGGCCTTCGGGAGCGCTCTTGCGAAAGCCTTTCTGTACTCGTTCCTGATCTGTCTCGGCATCGTCGTGCTTTATCCGCTGGTCTGGATGGCGCTCAACGGCTTCAAGGATAATGGGCAGATCTTCGGCGACCCGTTCGCGCTGCCGTCGCGGTGGACCTGGGGCAATTATGTGCAGGCCTGGAACCGGGGCGTCCGCGACTATCTGGTCTCGAGCCTGCTGGTGACCGTCGCTTCAGCGATCTGCACGGTGCTGATCAGCGCCTGGACCGCCTACGGGCTGACGCGAACGCCAATGCCCGGCAAGCCGCTTATCGTCGGCCTGGTTCTTGGCGGCCTCATGCTCAGTCCGACCGTGGCGCTGATCCCGCTGGTGCGGATGCTGCAGGCCATCGGCCTCTACAACACCTACTGGGCGCTGATCATCCTCTACACGGCGTTCCGGATTCCGTTCAGCACCTTCCTGATCCGCGCCTACATGCTTGGGCTGCCGAAGGATCTCGACGAGGCGGCCCGCATCGACGGCGCCAGCGAGGGGCAGATCTTCTGGCGCATCATCCTGCCGCTGTGCCAGCCGATCATCATCTCCTGCATCATCCTGCACGTGCTGTTTGCCTGGAACGAGTATTTGTTCGCGATGGTCTTCACCAATGGATCGGCGGTGCAGACGCTGCCCGTCGGCCTCACCTCGCTGATGTCCAAGAACGGCACCAATTACGGCGTCGTCTTCGCGGCGATGACGATCTCGGCCCTGCCGATCGTCCTGCTTTTCTTCGCCGCACAGCGGTACTTCATCCGCGGCCTCTCCGAAGGCATCGGCAAATAAATCACCGGGAAGGACATCCATGTCGCAATTCAAGGTCGACCAGTTGATTGGGGCCAACTTCGCCTTCCAGCATTACGCATTCGAGCGCGTTGCCGAGATCCTTCGCGGCTTCGGCTTCAAGGAGATCGAGCTTTGGGGCATCGCGCCGCATCTCGACCTGTTTCATGCGACAGACGCGCATGTTCGATCGGTTCGCGAGATACTTGCGCAGAACGGACTGACGGTCTGGTGCTTCACGCCCGAGCAGGTGATCTATCCGATCAACATCGCGTCGGGCGACGGCGCATATCGCCGCGACAGCGTCAGGCGGTTCTGCCGCGCGGCGGACATATGCGCCGAACTGGGCGCCCGATATTTGTTCCTGACGTCCGGGCGTGGATATGAACACGACCCGCCGCAAGAGGCGTGGGCACGGTCGGCCCAGTCGCTCGCGGAGATCGCCGCCCATGCGTCCTCGGTCGGCGTGCGCTGCCTGCTCGAGCCGCTGCAACGCGTCGAAACCAACGTCGTCACCAATGCGGCGGGCCTGCGCGAAATGCTCGACCAGATCGGCGCCGACACCATGGACGTGGTCCTGGACACCGTCGGCATGGCCACTGCCGGCGATACCGTGGCCGACTATGTCAGGCTGTTCGGGCCGCGCCTCGCGCATGTGCAGATCGTCGACGGGCTGCCGGCGGGGCATCTTGTCTGGGGCGACGGCAAGCTTCCGATCGGCCAGTACCTCGACGACCTCGCCGCGTCGGGCTATCGGGGGAAACTGACCTTCGAGCCGTTCGGAAATGGCTCCTATGCTCTGGACCCGGTCGCGGCGTGGACACGCAATCTCAAGGCGATCGAGCCTCACATGACGCGGGCGCCGACAGCAGCATGACCGGAGGAGCATCGCCCAATCTGGTCGCCGTCGGTGACAACTGCCTCGACGTCTATCTCAACAAGGACCTCCTGACGGTGGGCGGGAACGCCCTCAACGTTGCCGTTCAATGGCGCCGCAATGGCTGGAGCGCACGCTATTTCGGCGCCGTTGGCGATGATCCTGAAGGTGAGATAACGCTCCGCGAGATCGAGACCGCCGGGCTGTCCCGCAACGATGTCGAGATGATCTCCGGCGACACGGCTGTAACCTTGCTGCGCGACCAGTCGGGCGACCGTACTTTCCTGTTCGAATCCTTCGGCGTCGGCGAGAATTACATGCCCGCGCCGCGCAACTGGCAGGTCATTTCGAAAGCCGATTGGGTGCATCTGGGCACCAATGCCAACGAGGATCTCGTGCGCCGCCTGGTTCGCGAGCGCGTGCCGTTCAGTCTCGACGTCTCGACCGCGCATCTGGCCTTGCCGCTGGAGGGCGTGCCTCTGGTCTTCGCGTCCGGTCCAGACGAGCCGAGCGTGCCGGTCGAGCCCCTCATGACCGCGCTGCGGTCGGCCGGGGCGCGCCAGGTCGTGCTCACCTGCGGCAGCCGCGGCGCCTATTTCGGCGACAGCCAAGGCGTTCGCCATGTCGAGGCGTCGCCGACCGCCGTCGTGGACACGTGCGGTGCGGGAGACAGCTTTATCGCCACCTTCATCACCGCGTTCTGCTTCGCGGGTCTCGATGCCGACGATGCCATGCAAAAAGCCTCTCTCGACGCCAGCAGGACCTGCACGCATCTCGGCGGCTTCCCGCAGGAACCGCGCCCCATCCCCGACTGGCTGCCGCTGAAATATGCCGACCTGATCAATCGCGAGACGAGGGTCTGACATGGCCACTTTACGGATGAGACAGCCGGCGGTCGCGGCGACAGCCGATCGGTCGTTCTGGCTGCAGGACATTGCCGCTGCCCCGGCCACCCAACCCTTGGTCGGCGGCGAGCAGGCCGACGTGGTGATCGTCGGCGGCGGCTATACCGGGCTGTGGACGGCGTTGCGGATCCGCGACCTGGCTCCCGAAACCCGCGTCATGGTGATCGAGGCCGATCAGTGCGGCTCCGGCGCTTCGGGGCGCAATGGAGGACAGGTGCATTCCTGGTTCGCCGAGCTCGATCAGATCAGCGCCGTCGTCGGCGAGGAGGAGGGGCGGGCGCTTTGCGCCGATAGCGTCGATGCCATCGCAGAGCTGGAGAAACTTCAGCGCGACGGCACGATCGATATGGATCTCCGGCTTGACGGCTGGCTGTGGACGGCCAGCTCCACGGCCCAGGAGGGAGCCTGGAACCGCGCTGTCGCGATGACCGAGGCAGCCGGGGCCAACCGCTTCCGGCAGCTGACCGGCGAGGAGATCAAGCAGCGGACCGGGTCTTCCGCCTCCTATGCCGGCGTCGTCGAGGCGAATGCCGGAACCGTGCATCCAGCCAAGCTGGCCACCGGCCTGCGCGATCTGGCGATCGCTCGCGGCGTGGTCGTCCATGAGCGCAGCCCCGTCACCGAAATCGTGCCCGGCAGGACCTGCCTGGTCCGGACCGCGCAGGGCGCGGTGCGGGCCGAGAAGGTCGTGCTGGCGGCCAATGCCTGGCTGTCGGCGCTGCCCGAACTGCGACGGCATCTCTACGTGGTCGCGAGCCAGGTGGTCGCGACCGCGGAAATCCCTGACTTGCTCGACCGGATCGGCTGGCGCGACGGAGCCTCCATCTGCGACGCGCAGCGCCAGGTCCTCTATTACCAGCGCACTCCGAAAGGCCGGGTGGTCTTCGGCCGCGGCAGCGGCAACATCGCCTATGCGGGCAATTTCGGCCAAAGCTTCAACCGCAGCCCCGAACACGGACGGGACAATATCCGCGAACTGGCCCGCGTCTACCCCGAACTGCGAGGAGTGCCGATCGACTATGATTGGGCGGGCCCGATCGACTGCGTGCCGGAGCATGTTCCCGTCTTCGATCACTTGAAGGGTCATCCCAACATTTTCTTTGGCATGGGCTACAACGGGACCGGCATTGCCCAGACCCCAATCGGCGGCCGCGTCCTCGCCAGCCTTGTTCTGGAACGGAAGGATCGCTGGAGCGGCAGTGGGCTGGTGGGGCTCGATCGGCGCAAGACGATGCCGCCGGAACCGTTCCGCTATCTCGGCGCCAAGCTTGTGCGCGCCGCGATCGCGCGCCGGAACGACGTCGAGATCCGCAACGGGACGCCAGGCGCTCTAACGCGATTCCTGTCGGAACGCACGCCGGGCGGCGGGGGCTAGGCATCTTTAAACCCGCAAGGACCTGTTGTTGCGCCTTTCTGGTGAACACGGGCGCGGACGCTGGCGGTCCGATTATCCGAACGCCCTTCAGCTTTCCTTGTTGAGGTCGCCCCCGCCGGGAGTAATAGTTGCCCGGAAATTCGCGAGGAGGAAGGGATGACGGTGAATTTCGACCCGAGGGCGAAGGCCACGTCGCTCTACCATGGCGAATTCCGGCCGATGTTCATCGACGGCAAGTGGGTCGCAGCGCAGTCCGGCGAGGTGATGCAGGCGCTGAATCCGGCGACCGGCGAGGTGCTGGCGACGGTGCCGCGTGGCGGAGCCGCCGATGTCGATGCAGCGGTCGCGGCGGCGCGCGCGGCTTTCGAAGGTCCATGGTCGAAATTCTCGCCCTATGAGCGGCAATGCGTGCTGCTCAGGATCGCCGACCTGTTCGAGACACATTGGGAAGAGCTCAGCGTTTGCGACACGCTCGACATGGGGCTGCCGATCACGCGCACGCTGGCCAACCGGCGCCGCGTCATCGGCATGCTGCGCTTCTATGCAGGCATGGCGACGGCGCTGCATGGCGAGGCGATCGACAATTCCATTCCGGGCGAAATCGTCACCTTCACAAGGCGCGAGCCGGTTGGCGTCGTTGGCGCGATCATTCCCTGGAACGCGCCGACCGCGGCCTCGATCTGGAAGATCGCGCCGGCGCTCGCCACGGGCTGTACCATCGTGCTGAAACCGTCCGAGGAGGCATCGCTGACGCCGCTGCTGATCGCCGGGCTGATGCAGGAAGCCGGCGTGCCCGACGGCGTCGTCAACATCGTCACCGGTACCGGGGCCGAAGCGGGCGCGCGGCTCGCCGAACATCCCGACGTCAACAAGATCGTCTTCACCGGCTCGACGCTGACAGGTCAAGCGATCGCGCGGGCTGCTGTCAACAACCTCAAGCGCGTCTCGCTTGAGCTTGGCGGCAAGTCACCGATCATTGTCTGCCGCGACGCCGACATCGACAAGGCTGTCCCAATCGCGGCGATGGCGGTGTTCGTGCATTCGGGCCAGATCTGCATTGCCGGCTCGCGCCTGTTCGTGGCGCGCGAGATCCATGACGAATTCGTGCGCCGGCTGGCGGAGTTCGCCGGAAAACTGCGCATCGGCCACGGCATCGAGGCGGAGACCGAAATCGGGCCGCTCATCAATGCCAGGCAGGCCGGCAAGGTGGAAGGCTACATCAAGGCCGGCGGCGACGAAGGCGCTCAACTGGTCGCCGGCGGGGCGCGGCTGACAGGCGAACTCTATGACGGCGGCAACTTCATCGCGCCGACCGTTTTCGGCGCGGTGTCGGACACCATGACCATCGCGCGGGAGGAGATTTTCGGACCCGTTATTTCGGCGATGCCGTTCGACACGCTGGACGAGGCCGTCGCGCGCGCCAACGCGACGCCCTACGGGCTTGCGGCCGGCGTCTTCACCACCCACCTCGGCACCGCGCACAAGCTAGCCCGCCGCATCAAGGCCGGCTCGGTCTGGGTCAACATGTACCACGCCATCGATCCGGCCGTGCCTTTCGGCGGGATGAAGATGTCCGGCCATGGCCGCGAGGGCGGCATCGAGCATCTGCACGAGTATCTGGAGACCAAATCCGTCTGGATCCAGACGGATTGAGGGCGTGGCGATGTTCAGGTGAGGGCGCCCGCGGTCCGGGCCCGTCGCCGACTGCCGCGCATCGGCCGGAGCAAGGCCCTTGTTCAGGAACTTTTCGTCATCTGGCGATTTTCGACATATGATCGAATCCCGAACAGAAGGGTGTTTGCGATGACAACGAAACGATTGGCGATCTGCGCTCTTGCTCTCGCGATGGGCTTCGACATGTCCTCGTTGGCTTTCGCGGGCGCCAAGCACCGTCATCACCAGGACGAACAGGAGCGCTACGTTCCCGCCAATGACGATCTCATCGACTTCCTCTTCGGCGGCCCGCGCTACTACGACCAGCAGTTGTTCACAACGGCTGCTGGAGCCTGCTCCTACCACCGGACTGGTCCGGACGGTTTTGCGATAAACAAGATCAACGATCACCACTGCGGAAAATGACCGGCGGACGTTTCGTCCGCGATCAGGCCATCACGTTGCGAACGTGACACGGTCCGCCGGCGCGGCCACGCGCCCGGCGTAACATTGCGATCCGCCCCGTGGCGTCTACGAGGTTCGCATCAGCTTGCCATAGCGCTTGATCAGCCGGTCGCGCTTGAGGCGGGTCAGCCTGTGCGTCCAGAACAGCCCGTCGAGCTGATCGATCTCATGCTGATGGCAAACCGCCAGCAGGCCCTCGGCGTCCTCGAATCGCTCACCGCCATCCAGATCCTGATAGCGAACGCGGATGCGGGCGTGCCGTTCGATGTCCTCGGTGACACCGGGCATCGAAACGCTGCCTTCCTCATGACGGATCATTTCGGTCGAGGCCTGGACGACGGCCGGATTTACATAGATCGCCGGTTTTGCCGCGGAAGGGAGCTGGATGACGACCAGGCGTTTCAGAATGCCGATGTGCGGGGCGGTGATACCGATTCCGGGGGCCGCGCGCATGGTGTCGATGAGGTCGCTGGCCAAGGCCTGCAGATCGTCGTCGAACAGCTCCACGGGTTCGGCCACGGCGCGAAGGAGGGGATTGGGGAATTTTACGATCGACCGAACTGTCATGGACCTCGCCTCAACTCGGCAAGCCTGCGCGGATTTCTGCGTCATGTTCGCCGCGCATGGGGCTCTTGGCCGGTGTCTTTTGTTCCCATCCGGAAAAGCGCGGCGCGGCCGCCGCCTGCAGGATGCTGTCCACCGTCAGCCATGTGCCGCGTGCGGCCATGTGCGGATGCTGGGCCGCTTCATGGGGGCTGAAGACTGGGCCGACACAGGCGTCCGAGCCCGCGAACAACTTGACCCATGCGTCGCGAGGTCGCGTGGCGAAGATCGCCGCCAGCCGGTCGCCCAGCTGCGGCCAGAGTTCGCGATCGAACTGGTTGGCGAATTGCGGATCGGCGGTCAAGCCAAGCCTGTCGAGGAAGAGCGTATAGAATTTAGGTTCGACGCACTGGACGCTGATGAAGCCGCCATCCGATGTCCGGTAGACGCGGCACCAATGCGGTCCGTCGAGAAGGCTGCGGCCGCGGTCGGCGGCAAGCGCGCCGGACTGTGCGAGCGACATCAGCAGGTTCATCATATGGGCCGAGCCGTCGACGATCGCCGCGTCGACGACGATGCCCTGGCCGCCGGCGCGCACGTTCATCATGGCGGCCAGCATGCCGATCACCAGATAGAGCGCCCCGCCGCCGACGTCGCCGACGAGCGTCGGTGGCGCCATGGGCGGCTCTCCCGGCAAGGAGCCGTACCAGAGCGCGCCGGACAGGCCGATATAGTTCATGTCGTGGCCGGCGGTGGCGGCCAGCGGACCGTGCTGGCCCCAGCCGGTCATGCGGCCGTAGACCAGGCGCGGATTGGCCGCGAGGCAGGCCTCCGGGCCAAGCCCGAGACGCTCCATGACGCCGGGCCGGAAACCCTCGATCAGCCCGTCGGCGGTGGCGATGAGGCGCGTCAGCACGGCCACGTCGTCCATATTCTTCAGGTCGAGCGCGATGGAGCGCTTGCCGCGATCGAGCAGCGAGCGCTGGGGCGCGCCCGGCACGGACGGCTCCCTGCGGTGAACGACGATGACATCGGCGCCGAGGTCGGCGAAAAGCATGCCGGCGAACGGCGCCGGTCCCAGCGCCTCGATCTCGACGATGCGGATTCCCCTGAGCATCCATCCTCTCTGGTGTTGCGCGTTTAAGCTATTGCGGAGGGCGACGGTGTGTAACCCTGTTCTTTCGCCATTGAAGCATGTGCCGCCCGCATATACTTCAGGACCATGAAAAAAATTGGTTTCCTGTCATTCGGGCACTGGTCGCCCTCTTCGCAATCGCAGGTGCGTTCGGCATCCGACGCGCTGTTGCAATCGATCGATCTCGCCGTCGCCGCCGAGCAGCTCGGCGCCGACGGAGCCTATTTTCGCGTGCATCACTTCGCCCGCCAGCTCGCCTCGCCATTCCCGCTGCTGGCGGCCGTCGGCGCCAAGACCAGCCGCATCGAGATCGGCACGGCCGTCATCGACATGCGCTACGAGAATCCGCTCTACATGGCCGAGGATGCGGGTGCGGCCGACATCATCGCCGGCGGCCGGCTGCAACTCGGCATCAGCCGCGGCTCGCCCGAGCAGGTGATCGATGGCTGGCGCTATTTCGGCTATGTGCCGCAGGAAGGCAAAAGCGACGCCGACATGGCGCGGCATCACGCCGAGGTGTTCCTCGATACGCTCCGCGGCGAAGGCTTCGCCCAGCCCAATCCACGGCCGATGTTCCCCAACCCGCCCGGCTTGCTCAGGCTCGAGCCGCATTCGGAGGGCTTGCGCGAGCGCATCTGGTGGGGCGCGGCGACCAACGCCACCTCTGAATGGGCGGCGAAGCTCGGCATGAATTTGCAGAGCTCGACGCTGAAATTCGACGAGAGCGGCAAGCCGTTCCATGTCCAGCAGGCCGAGCAGATCCGCATCTATCGCGAAGCCTGGAAGGCGGCCGGGCATGAACGCGAACCGCGCGTCTCGGTCAGCCGCAGCATCTTCGCGCTGGTCGACGACCGCGACCGCGCCTATTTCGGGCGCGGCAATGAGAGCCGCGACCAGATCGGCTTTATCGAGGAAAATACCAGGGCGATCTTCGGCCGCAGCTACGCCGCCGAGCCGGACGTGCTGATCAAGGAGCTGGCGCAGGACGAAGCGATCGCCGAGGCGGACACGCTTTTGCTCACGGTTCCCAACCAGCTCGGCGTCGACTACAACGCCCATGTCATCGAGGCGATCCTCACCCATGTCGCGCCGGCGCTCGGCTGGCGCTGACCCGTGCGGGGAGCGGTCGTCGGTCTAATGGATCGAGGGAGGTTGCCGCATGTCCAGGAAAGCCCTGATTGCCTGGGGAGGCTGGGAAGGCCACACGCCAGAGCGCAGCGCCAACGTTATCCGCGACATGCTGGAGCGTAACGGCTTCGCGGTCACGCTCGGCGAGGGGACAGCGATGTTCGCCGATCCGAACCTTGCTTCATTCGATCTCATCGTGCCTGTCATCACCATGTCGACGATCGAAAAGGCCGAGCTGAACAACCTGACGCAGGCGGTTCGCCTGGGGAGCGGGCTCGGCGGCTTTCACGGCACGATGGGCGACAGTTTTCGCGCGGAGCCCGACTACCAGTTCATGACCGGCGGCCAGTGGGTCGCGCATCCCGGCAACATCATCGACTACCATGTCGTCATCACCCGGCCGGACGATCCGGTCACGACAGGCGTCAGCGATTTCGCCTACCGGTCGGAGCAATATTACATGCATGTCGACCCGGGCAACGAGGTGCTGGCGACCACCACCTTTACCGACGCGCATTTTCCCGGAATTGGCGGCGTCGTCATGCCGGTCGTCTGGAAGCGCCGCTATGGCGCGGGCAAGGTTTTTTACAGTTCCCTTGGCCATACGGCGGACGAGTTCGCGGTGCCGGAAATGGCGCTAATCACGGAGCGCGGTTTGCTGTGGGCCGCGCGCGACTAGCCTACCAGTCCGCGACGCGGTCGCCGCCGGTGAATTGCGCGCTTTTGCCGGTGTATTCGAACAGTTCGATCTTCACCCCGTTGGGGTCGCGCAGCCAGGCCTGGTACGTGTCGTCGCAGGCGTGCTTTTTGGCGGTGATGTCCACGCCCATGGACGCGATGTGCGCGATCGCGGCGTCGATGTCTTCGACCTCCAGGCAGAAATGGTTGATCTGGTCCGTCTCGCTGAACCGCGCGCCCTCTTTCTGGAAGACCTCGACATGGCTGCGGCCGCCGCAATTGAGGTAGAAACCGAAAACCGTGCCATCGCGCAGGAAATTGAACTGTATGTCCATGGCAAGGACATTTTCGTAGAAGCGCCGTGTTTCTTCCAGGTCGTTGGCGAAAATGCAGACATGGGCGAGTTGCTTGACTTTGATCATGGCTGGGTTCCGTGGTTTGGCCCGTTGTGCATGGTAAGGCGGCTCGTGCGGCGCATCATCACTCGATTCCGCCGGTGACCACATAGGCGCCGGCGCTGCGTCCATCCTGTAGCCGCACCACCGCCGTGACGATCGAACCGTATGAGCCGCGCCAGACGCTGTGAAAGCGCCGATGCTCGACGGCAGGGACGAGCGCCCGCCCGCTGAGCCGCGTGCCGGCTTGGTGCATGTCAATCGCCTGGCCGTTGACATGCACGTTGAGGCTGGCGTGCTCCGCTTCGCTTGCCTCGACAGCCAGGTCGATTGTGACCGTGATCTCGTCGTGATCACCGGACGCGCGCGTTTCAGCTGTTAGCGCGATTTCCACTATCGGCGCCTTGCCATTGCCGGCTTGAGTACGCTGGCGCGAAAAGACATCATCAGGCAATTCAGGCGTGCGCGGCGGCTGGGTGCGGCGCTGCGTGGAACGTTCGAAGTCGCCGGCCATGCAAAGCAGCCTTTGGTCGTCATAGGCCTTGCCGGCGAAGGTCAGGCCGACCGGCATGCCGATATCGGCCATTGTGCCCATCGGCACGGTGACGGTCGGGATGCCGAAATGGCGCCAGACCAGATTGCCGTTGGCGACCCAGGTGCCGTTGCGCCAGGCCAGATCGGCTGACGCCTCGTTGACGTCGGCGTCGGCCGGGCCGACATCGGCGGCGGCCGGCAGGACCACGGCATCGAGGCCTTGTGCGTCCAGCCAGTCCTCGAAGTCGATGCGTCTTGTTGCTTCGAGTCCCTTGATGCCATCTGCGATCGTGGGAATGTGGGTCAAGGGCGCGACGCCGAGCTTTGCCCGCTCGACATACTGCGCCAGATCGAAGCCGCCTTCATAGCGGTCGGGCAGCGTGCCCGGTGGCTGCGGGAAGATTTTTGGGCCGTCGACCGAGGCGAGATCGGGCAGAGCAGGGTCGGCGTTGGCCCGCAGGAAATCGTCCCAGCCCCAGATGCAGAGATCCCAGATTTCGCGGTCGGCGAAGTCCCCGGGCACCAGCCCACGCTCGACCATGGTCCGCGCGCCTGGGCGGTCGCGCTCATAGTTGGACACGACGGGAAAGTCGACCTCGACCACTTCGGCGCCGAGCCGCCGCAGATCCGCGGCCGCCTGTTCCCAGAGATCAAGTACCGAGGCGCGGGTTTCGATTGGGCGATCTATTTCTGCGTCGCGGCCGATATACATTCTGGGTACGCCGAGCCGCTTGCCCTTCAGCGAACCCGCAAGCGTCAGGTCGGTATAACGTCGTGGCCGCATCCCGGAGCTTTTCGGCAGCGCCACCCAAGGCTGGGCGCGCCAGAAATCGCCTCGCGTTTCCGGATCGTCGGCGACGATGACGTCAAGCAGTTCCAGCATGTCGGGCACGCTGCGCGTGTGCGGCACCACGACATCCATGGTCGGCACCAAGGGCCAGTTGCCGCGCACCGAAATGACGCCGCGCGAGGGCGTGTAGGCGACCAGCGCGTTGTTGGTGGCCGGCGCACGGCCGGACGACCACGTCTCTTCGCCGAGCCCGAAGGCGCAGAAGCTGGCCGCCGTCGCGGTGCCCGAGCCGTTGGAGGAGCCCGACGCGAAGGCGGCGGTCAGATAGTCACCATTGTAGGGGCTTTCAGCGCGGCCATAGACGCCGCGCTGCATGCCGCCATTGGCCATGGGCGGCATGTTGGTGAGGCCGATCAGCACCGCGCCGCCGGCGCGCAGCCGGGCGATGGTGAAGGCGTCCTCATTGGCGACGAGATGCTCGAAGGCGGGCGAGCCGGCAGCCACCGTCAGGCCTTTGACCTTGTAGCTGTCCTTGGCGGTGTAGGGGATGCCGTCGAGCGGGCCAAGCGTCTTTCCTTGCCGGCGCCGCTCGTCGGAAGCGGCGGCATCCTCGAACATTTCAGGGTTGAGCACCGGCACGGCGTTCAGCGCGATGCCGTGCCGGTCGAAATACGCGATCCGCCTGACATAGGCCGCGACCAGTTCGACGCTGGTGATGGCGCCGTTGTCGAGCGCTTGGCGCAATTGGTCGATCGACGCTTCGACGAGGTGAAGGCTGGTCTCGGTCATCATTGGCCCCAGTGTCTGTACGCCATGGATGAGCGAGGCCGCCGGCTTCGGCAAGAGCCAATTGGAACTCTTTCGCGCCTCCCCGAAAAAATCGATTTTTTAGGCAACCTCCGATGGACGCGTGCGTTACTGCGTTCCGGGGAAGGTTGAGGTTTGCATGGACCGTTTCGAGATTTTGAATGAGCCGACAGGCACCTATTCCATTTTCGACAGATACACCGAATTGCCGGTGACGGTGCAAGGCAGGATTTTGATCGGGCTCTGCCGGCACGAAGTGCCGCTTGCCCTGCTCCGCGCCATGGAAGACGCCGACGGCGGGATGCCGTCGCTCTCCCCGTTGGGCGGCTGTCGATCATACGAACATCAATGAGACGACTTGCAAGCGTGAATGAACGCTCGCATAAGTTGCGGCAAGGCATACAGCATGAAGAAAATGGTGCGTTATCGTAGCATGAAAGGGGAATCATGCCTGACCAGATTGCGCTTGTCCGCGCGGCCATCGCGCGGCTGCTTTCGGAAAAAACCGGGGCTCCCGTGATTTCGATGAGGGAGAGTATCGCCGAACTGCCGGCGATATCGGGTGCGCCGCTGACCACCGAAAACCTGCAGGATCTGCTGCTGGAAATGGCGGAGGTGCGCGGGATGATGGTGGCGCTCGATCTTTAGCAACTACTGGGGAAGCGCCACGCGCTTTTCCCCAGAGAACCGCTAAGCCCTAGTTGCCTAGGTGTCTAGTCCTGGGATTGCCCTCGGTCGGCTGGCAGCGGCCGGTCGCGGCCTCCCTCGATCGCCCTGTTCCGCGCCGGTTCAAGCGTGCCGTCGCCGTAGATCATGCGGCCGGCGCGGAAGGTGGCTCGCACACGTGGGACCGGCTGGCGGTCGGCCACGACGAGATCGGCCAGCAGCCCAGCTTCGATGGCGCCGCGATCGGTGAGCCCGAGTGCGGCGGCCGGATTGGCGCTCGTCAGCGCCGCCGCCTTCGCCAGGCCACCGTCGCTCAGTTTCGCCAGGCCGAGGACGGCCGGCAGGATCGAGGCCGGGTGATAGTCGCTGGCCAGCATGTCGAGCAACCCGGCCTCATAGGCCTGGCGAGCGGAAAGATTGCCGGAATAGGATTCTCCGCGCAGCGCATTGGGCGCGCCCATGGCCGTATACATGCCCAGCCGGCGGGCTTCCCGCGCCGCCTCCAGCGTCACCGGGAATTCGCTGAGCACGGTTCCCAGGCCGTGGACGAATTCCACCTTTTCCAGCGTGTCGTCATCGTGCGAGGCGAGCACGATGCCGCGCGCGCGGGCAAACGCCGACAGGCTCTGCAGCGTGCCGAGCACACCGCCATGCCCGTTTCGATCGGCCATGCGCTTGCCGACGACCTCGGATACGTCGGCTATCGACATGCCGCGCTCCTTGGCCAGGCGGGCGATATACAGTTCGACGTCGCGGTACTGTCCCTGGCCGGGCGTGTGATCCATTAGCGAAACCAAATGCAGCTTGCCGGCATCCATCAATCTTTCCAGCACGCCGACAGCCGCGCTGAACGTCACCTCGAAGCGGGCATGGATGCGGTGATCGACCAGAAGGTGGTCTTTCAGCCCGGTGATGGTCTCGATGATGGACGATGTGTGTTCTTCCGAGCGCAACAAGGCGGCCGTGGCGCTGTTGCCGATGAAGGAGAGCGCGGCATAGGCTGTGGTCACGCCGCAGGAGGCCAGCCGCTTGTCGAGCTCGGCGATGCCGATCTCCATCGGCACGTGGACCCCGCTGCGCGGCTCCACTTCCCGTTCCACCATGTCGCCGTGCATGTCGATGAAACCAGGCAACAGCAGGCGGCCGCCGCCGACGAAGTCGGCATTCTCGACAGGCCGGTCGCGGATCTCCGCGATCCGGCCGTCTTCGATCCTGACCGCGCCATTGGCAATGACACGGTCGCGCAGCACAATCTCGAATTCGCTCAACCACAGATCGTGTTTCTTCGGCTGATCCCGATGGGGTGCGGCCCTGTCCGTCCGTTCAAGCATGGTCGTCTCCGAAAACAGCATTCCACATGTCCCGATCGCCCTCCGGCCGGCGGTTTCAAGGCGTGTCATGTGGATGGTTCATTCCCGAGGATCGGATAAGCTCAGTTGGTGACAGCTTTGTGTAGGACAGGCGGGTTGGGCCGCCGTGCTGCCACCGGGTGGGCAATCGCAAGATGTGATACGAGACGCACGTTGGCTACCTACGTCAGGAATGCGCCGCATTTCGGACGTATAAATTGTCTTCGCCAAGTCCTGATAGCAGACATTGCAAGGAGGACTGCGGAGGTCGCGGCCGCGCCAAGACTCCTCACCGTGCCCATCGTGCTTTGAGCCACCACAAAGTGCAAACGCGTGGCCGAAATGGCTATCCGTGGCTGGTCACCCGCCAGCGCCGGACGGCGCCCCACTGACGGAAAAGAACGCGAGCACGCCGGGCATCCCGCTCGCTTCCATCTCGCCATAATCTTCGAATGTCAGGCCGGAGCCAACCACGAGATCGCGCACCGTCCGCGACGCGATGATCTCGCCCGGCCGGGCATGGTCGAGCAATCGCGATGACAGCTCGATCGCGATGCCGGTGAAGTCATCGCCGCGCTCCTCGCATTCGCCGGTGTGGACCGCGGAGCGGACATCCAGACCGGATTGTCTCAGGCGATGGCGGATCGCGATCGCGCACTGGATCGACCGCGTCGGTCGTTGGAACACCGCGAGCATTCGGCTTGGCGAGCGCCTGATCTGCCTGCCTTCGGCGAGAAGTAATTGGCTTCTGATCTCGTCTGCGTGTCGCTCAATCAGATCTGCGCCGGAGTCAGAATGCGGGTCGCTTATCTCCAGCGACAGCACCGACACCAGGAGCCGTTCGCCCGGTGTCGCCTGGAGAGCGTTGGTGACGAAAACCTCGATCTCGTCGACGAGGCGATCGGAATTCTCGCCCCAGATCACGTGATCCCGGCCGGTGAGCTCGACATATCTGGCGCCTTCGATATGCGTTGCGAGGTAGCGTCCTTCTTCCCGTTTGACCCAGCGGTCGCCCGACGTCTGAACGATCAGTGTCGGAACATGAATGACAGGCAGGATGTCGCGAACATCGATTTCGGTTCCCCAGCGCCAGAGCGAGATCGCGTCTGCGGGCGAGGCTGAATTCCTGAGGTAAGCGGCGAACCATTCTCTTTCGAACGTGTCGTTCATCAGGCTGGGGGCCGCATTGCCCATGTCCGCCGGCTCTCCCCACTGTCTCTCAATGGTGGCCAGGTCTTCTTCCACCTGCTCGGCCGTCCTTGCCCAAGGGTAATCCTTCGACCATCTGCCCCTGGCATAGGTTCCGTTGAGCACAAGTGCCGCCGTGCGCTCGGGGTAGGTCGCCGCGAATAGCATGCACATGGGGCCGCCCTCGGAACCGCCGAACACAACCGTGCGCTTCGAGCCGACCGCATCCAGCACGGCTCGCATGTCCTCCATCCGCTCTTCCATGGTCGGCAAACCGACATTGCGGTCGGATAGCCCTGTGCCGTGCTTGTCCATGCGGATCAAGCGGCAGAAGCTGCCGAGCCGCTGGAACACATGCGAAAGCCGTGGCGAGGCCCAGGCAAGGTCGAGATTGGAGACCCATCCAGGCACATAGATCAGGTCGATCGGCCCGTCGCCGGTCACCTGATAGGCGATGCTGACCCCGGAGGATTTGACATAGTGGGTGTAGGGGCGCAGGGGTTCGCCGCCCGCCTCGGCGCGCGGCGGCTCGGAGGCCGAGGCCGGACGCGGCGATGTCGTGCGGCGGGCCCGCAGCGTATCGTGCAAATGTCTTGTCTCCGGCTCGGGCTGCAGCCTCAGCTCCCGCTGCAGCGCATCGCGGCAATTGTCATATTGCTTGAGCGCCAGATTGATCCGGCCCTGCGCCGCATAGACGTGCATCAGGGCGCGGTGGATGTCCTCCCGCAACGGCTCCATGGCGAGCAGGCGCGTAGCAGCGCGGACGCAGGAGGCCGGATCCTTGGTTGCACTATAATGCGCGACCAGCCTGTCCAGCGCCGCGACAGCCGTTGCCCTCAGACGCTCGCGCTCGATCCGCAGCCAGTCCTCGAAAGGCTCCTGCTTCAGGCCGAAACCGTCAAGCAGGTCGCCGCGATAGACGACAAGCGCCTGTTCGAGGTTATCAGGCTCCGAGCTGGCCGCCAGCGCCTCGAACCGCGCGACATCGAAATCAAGGCCATCGAGATGAAGGGCGACATTGTCGCTATCCCTGAGGAAGCGAGCGCTGCCAGAAGCTTGCATAGCCTTGCCGACAACCGAAACCGCTTGTCGCAGGTTCATCCGCGCCTGGGTCTCGCTGTTGCCACCCCACAAAAGGGCGGCGAGCTTTTCGCGCGATTGCGCATGTCCCGATTGCAGCGCGAGGTAAGCCATCATCGCCCGCGCCTTGCGGCTGAAGGCGGGGACCGCAGCCCCAACGCCGGCAAAGTCGAAACCACCCAGTAGATAGAGATGAGGCCCGGTCATCGGATCCGCCACAACAGCCACCACGCACCGGCGATCCTTTCGTGTCGCCGTCCCTATTTCAACCGTGATTCTGCCAAAATCGCGCTTTTCACGATTCCATCACGCTGGTTGCTGCGCGTTTCTCACGGCTGTCGAGGAGATTGCCGCACTGAGCCCCTTGTTTCTCACTCCGCGTGTCTCAGGAGGACGCCGTGCAACGCCCAAGCTCGATCGACTGGCCCATCTGGCATGACGATCCCTTGCATGAAGAGTCTTGGCACAATCCGGCGTGGCGCGGCGCGGTTGCACCACTGTGTCACGACATTGCGCTTGCCAACTATCTCGAAAGGCAAAAGGCCCACCGCGGATCAGTGGTTCGCCGGCTTGATCTCTCAGCCGTCATGGGCCGCGCATGCGTAACGATCGCGCGTGTCGGACGCGCTTTCCTCCAGCGATTGCGCCCGTTGCAGCGTAGCGGGGACCCTGCGAAGAATGCTTGAGTTGGTCGACGACATTGACTTGAGAATGTCGAGGGCCCACTCGGGATTCAGCAAGGCTCTGGGCCCATCGTGCGCGGCACCCGAGACCGGTGACATACTGCCCTATCCACGGACTGACCTTCCGACCCACAGGGCCGAACCCCGCCATGACCCCTTCTCCCACAACCGGGAGCAGGCAGGCTCGGTTGGTCGGCAATTTCGGGGCCGATCAAGTCGATGCGAGCGACAAGCCCTGAAAGTCATTTTTGAAGATCCAAGCCTCAAAGCTCCTGGTCTGCCTCTGGCCGCGTTTCCGCCGCCCGGTCATCGACGTTCGTTGCCCTGCGCGCTGTGCCGCCGTCTTGCGGCCAGCGGCCAAATGCGCGAATGTTGTCTTTGGACTTAGCCGACTTTTTTGACACGTTGACCGGAGTGGGCCATGCCGCTCGACATCGAGACCCGGTTTCTCTGCCTAGCGGATCTTGAACCGGCGGCACGAGAGGTATTGCCGCACGCAGTTTACGAGTTCATTGCTGGGGGTGCTGGCGACGAAATCACCAAGCGTGACAATGAAGCCGCATTCGACCGCATCAGATTAAGGCCGCGCGTGCTACGCGATGTGACAAGACTTGATACCGGGATCACGCTCTTCGGACAAAGTCTGCCGCATCCGATCATCCTGGCCCCAATAGCATATCAGCGGCTGGTGCATCCGGAAGGCGAGGTGGCAGCGGCGCGCGGCGCCGGAGTGGCGGAAGCGGTGTTCACTCTGGGTACCACGGCGACGGCGGCGATCGAGGATTGCGTGGCGGTGAGCCAGTCTCCAGTCTGGTTCCTGCTCTATTGGCAAAGCGATCGCGGTTTCAATGGCGAACTCGTATCGCGCATGGCGGCACTGGGCGCGAAGGCAATCAGCGTGACTGTCGACTTGCCAACGCCAGGCGATCGCCACAGGCAGTTCCGGGCAGGATTCAAAATTCCCGACAGCCTCGCAACGCCATACTTCAAGGACCGTAACACCGGCGTGCTCAAAGTTGGCACTGCGCAGCGGCGGGCGATGCCGACCTGGGCGGATATTGCCTGGCTGCGTTCGCTGACAACCCTACCGCTTATCCTGAAGGGCATTCTCGATCCTGACGATGCCGAGCAGGCAATCAGAACCGGTGCCGATGCCATCGTCGTCTCGAACCACGGTTCGCGCAACCTCGACACCCTGCCAGCGACCATCGACGCCCTGCCCGCCATCTCGGAGCGGGTAGCCGGGCGGATTCCCATCATCCTCGACGGCGGCGTGAGGCGTGGCACAGACGTTTTGAAGGCGATTGCCCTAGGGGCAAGCGCCGTCATGATTGGTCGCCCCTATGTCTACGCACTTGCAACGGATGGTGCCGACGGCGTAGCCTATTGTGTCCACCTGCTCCGCAGAGACTTCGAGGCGGCAATGGCGCTAACCGGCCGGGCGCGCATCGACGAGATCGACCGGTCGGCAATCTGGTGAAGCCCCAACTATTCCTCGGCATGTTCAGTATTGCAGATCTACGCTTTACTCCGTCCCGCTTTTTGTCCAGCCGAGCGCCCACTATATTGTCGCATTGTCGCCGATTCTGAGAATTTGGACAGAGAAGCCGATGGTCTGCTGTCGGCCCCACAACAGCCGTTTATGTTCATGGCGAATCGCCAACGCGCGTTGTCATAGTCCCACCCTGTGGTGGGCTGGTGCCATCACCAAATCTCACGCCACTCGCTGGCCGGCGGTAGCCGGGTGGCCCCGGAGTGATTGAAGTGCATGGCGCTGGGGCTGAAGGCGGTTGGGGCGTAGCTTGCGGTCGAATCTGTCCTGGCGGTCAGCCGCCGCGGCTCTCAGCGCCGTTGCATTGGCGCTACCCCGGGGCGAAAATGCTCTCCATGAAAGCAGTTCCCAGGCTCACCACACCAAGGCTCGTGCTTCGGACGCCGGGCGAGCGGGATATC
Source organism: Mesorhizobium sp. BR-1-1-10 (assembly GCF_020165595.1). Classification (NCBI taxonomy): domain Bacteria; kingdom Pseudomonadati; phylum Pseudomonadota; class Alphaproteobacteria; order Hyphomicrobiales; family Phyllobacteriaceae; genus Mesorhizobium; species Mesorhizobium sp. BR-1-1-10. The sequence goes on from NZ_JAIUIL010000018.1 coordinate 26,386, forward strand.
CCGGCGTGGTTCGCGCGCGCGAGCGATGTCGAATCCGCCTCCCTTGCCGGCGATCCCGTTGCCGACGACATCAGCGCGGGCGCGCGATGGCTCGCCCTTGCGCGTCAGCAGTTCGCCGACGGCCGGGCGATCAAATGGTCGATAGACCAGACAGGCGTGGCGGACGCGATCGGGACGATAACCCTGTCCTTCGGCGCGGACGATGCCAGGTCGGCCGCATTGGGATTTGTGCTGGGGCGTGCGCATTGGGGGCAGGGGCTGGGCTCCGAGGCGGCACGCGAAGTGGTTCGCTACGCCTTCGAGAGCCTGGCGCTCGAACAGGTGACGGCCGAGGCGGCGGCGCGCAATGTCGCGTCGCTGCGGATCCTGGCGAAGCTCGGCTTCACACATGTCGACAGCTTCATCGACGAGTCCGACGGCGAGCAATGCGAGCGTTTCGTGCTCGACGCGCACATAGGACCGTAGGTCTTGGCGAACCAGGCTTAGAGTCATCGGAGCACGCCAAAGGCCACCGTGCTCTGCAAGTCAATCGCACGTGGTCGCCGCCTTGAGCGCTTCGGCACGGGACAATTGCGGCAGATCAGCGATCCGTCGAACGGATGCGTAGAACCTTGGATAATCGCCGGAGCATAAATCGAACAAGCGAATAAACGCAGGAACCTGTTCGCCATAGACAGACGTCGCGGCGAGCTTTGCGTTGTTGATCGGCGCGTTGAACCAGGCATCGTATCCCCGGTATCCGTGCCAGCTTCCGTCGCGCATTTGCCGGTAGCGCGTCCGCAACCTGTCGAGCGTGGCTGCCTTGGCCGCCGCCATCCCGTCGGGGGGCCGGGAGCTTTCATAGACCTGCCGCAACTCGTCGCGGGTTTTCGACACCAGTGCGAGAAAATCGGCGCTGCGCTTGCGATCGGCCTCGTAGCGGCGCAAGCCGGCGCGATCGCCGGCGGCGCGGAGCCATTTTCTCGTGCCGGTGGTTTCGACGGCGACCGCGAAAGCCTCATTGAATGCGGAATCGCCGTTCACATAGAGGCGCTGATGCGCCAGTTCATGAAAGACAAGGCTCGCCAGATAGGTGTCGTCCTGACGCAGCATGGTCGAGAGCAGCGGGTCGCTGGACCAGCCCAGCGTGGAATAGGCGGTGATGCCGGTGACATAGACGTCCAGCCCCTTTCCATGAAGTGCCATGGCGCTTTCGGTCGCGGATTTCCGATCGAAGTATCCCCGGTAGGGAACGCAGCCGAAAACCGGAAAGCACCATGTCTTGGGCGTGAGCGAGAATTGCGGGGCGGCAAAAACGGCCCAGGTCACGGCGTCCCGGTGGATGTCGACATAGCTGCGATAGCTGCTGTTGTCGGGCAGTGCCAGCTCATCCGTCGCGAACCGCCTTATGGCGCTCGCCGACGTCAGCTTGGCGCGCAATGCCTCCGGCGTCGAAGGGGCCTCGATCAGTTTTCCAACGTCCTGGCGCGCGGCCATGATCCGGACATGGCCCTCCAGCGATTGCGCGTAGTAGGAAACGCTGGTGCAGCCGCTCAGCGCGGACGCCATGACGGCCGCCGCAAACAATCGAAAAACGCGCTTCACTTCTTCCCCACCGCTTCGTCACCTGCCCATGGAGCACATGTTGCGCCCCAATGTCCAAACCGGCGCACCAATTTTCGTCAAGATCCATAGCGAGCAGCGGCGCGGACTGTCGACCCGGCTTCTGGCTGACGACAAATCTCCCCCACGGCTGACTCTTTTCCGGATCCTCAAACGTCTTAGCTACAGTGAAACACTGGAGCAGGGTCAAATGAGCCTCAGGGATAAGAAAATCGTGGTCACCGGCGGCAGCCGTGGGCTTGGCCTCGGATTGGTCGAAGCGCTTGTCGAGCAAGGTGCCGGCGTGACCGTGGTCGCGCGGGGCGCCGAGGCGCTGCAGGCGGTCGGTGCCCGGCTTGGGGTCGCCACCATCGCCGCCGATGTCACGGACGAGGACGCCGCCTATCGCATTCTTGGCGAGGTCCGCCCTGACATACTGGTGCTCAACGCCGGCGCCACGCCCCGGATGGGGCGGCTGGACCAGTTGAAGTGGGAGGATTTCTCCATCGCCTGGGAAACCGATGTCAGGGCCGGGCTCTACTGGCTGCAGGCGGCGCTGAACCTGCCGCTCGGGCCGGGCAGCCGGGTGCTGGTCGGGTCGAGCGGTGCGGCCGTGACCGGGTCGCAGATGTCGGGCGGTTATGGCGGCGCCAAGCGGATGCTCTGGTTCATGGCCAAATACGCCAATGGCGTAGCGCAGGAGAAAGGCCTCGGCATACGCTTCCAGGCGATCGTGCCGCGGCAGATGATCCTCGACACCGGGATCGGCGATGCGGCCGCCGGCGCCTATGCCGGCTCGATGGGCATCACGCCGGAACAATTCGTCACCCGCTTCGGCGCGCCGATGCCGCCCCGGGCTTTCGGCGACAGGGTGGTCTCGCTGCTGGAAGACCCGCAATATGGCGAGGGCGTCGTCTTTGGCCTCAGCGGCGACGCCGGGGTGACGATCATGGAGGGCGCCGGTCCTTGAGCGACGCGAAGCCAGCGGTGGAGCGCGACCGGCAGGAAGGGCTGCTTGCCCTTGCCACCGCCTTGCGGCCGGAGCTGCACCGCTATTGTTCGCGCCTGATGGGCTCGGTCATCGACGGCGAGGATGTCGTGCAGGACACGTTCGCGCGCGCCGTCGTTGCCCTGGAGGAGTTGTGTGAGGCGCCTCGGCTCAGACCCTGGCTGTTCCGGATCGCCCACAACCGCGCGCTTGACCTGTTGCGTAGCCGCGCGATCCGCGCCGCGGAGCCGATCGAGGCGGCGCTCGACATAGCCGACGAAGCCGACCCGGTGGAGGTGCTGATGCGCAGGCAAGCCGTGCAAACCGCCGTGTCGCGCTTCGCCGAGCTTCCGGTGACGCAACGCAGCGTGGTCATCCTCAGGGATGTGCTCGACGAGCCGCTGGCCGACATCGCCGCCCTGCTCGGCATCACGGTCGATGCGGTGAAGGCGCATCTGGCGCGCGGCCGCGCCCGGCTTCGGCGGATCAACGCCGAGGCCAATCCGCTTCCCGACGCGCGCATCGCATCGGCGGCCATCCTGCGCTACGTCAATCTGTTCAACCGACGCGACTGGGACGGTTTGCGCGCGCTGCTGGCCGACGATGTGAGGCTCCATCAGTCCACGCACAAGCCGCGCGCGGGGGCCGCCGACGTCGGCATGTTCTTCACCATCTACGCCAGGAGCGACGGCCTGTGGCTCAGGCCGGCATGGGTCGAGGGCCGCGAGGTGATCGCGGTGTTCGAAGACCGGGCCGACGCGAAACCCAGTCATTTCATGTGGCTGGAATGGCGCGACGGCCGGATCAGCTTCATTCGCGACTACCGTTATGTCCGGTACGTTCTCGACGACGCGGAACTGGTGCTGGCAAGGTGAGGCGCCGTGCCTTCACGGGATGAGGGCGGAGACCTCGCGGTCGGTCGGGCGCTCGCTCGCGGCCAGCCCGGAGGCCACGCCGGCGCGGTCGGCGGCGTTGCGGTTCTGGCTCATCTTGCGCTTGCCTTCGAGCCTGACGACCGGCATGCGCAGGCCGACAATGCCGCGAAGCTGCGACTGGATGAAGTCGGGCGGCGCGTCCGACACGGCCCAGGGCGCGGCGCGCGCGCCTTCATGCAGGTTGGTCAGCCGGGTGACGACTTCCAGCAGCCTGTCGGCATCCTCGAAGAACTCGACCGGACCGTAGGCGTGGACCGCCGCGTAGTTCCAGGTCGGCACGACCTTGCCGGTTTCCTGCTTGGTGGCGTACCAAGCCGGCGTCACATAGGCGTCCGGGCCCATGAAGATGGCGAGCCCGTCGCTGATCGCGGGAACGCGCCACTGCGGGTTGGCCCTGGCCAGATGGCCATGGATGACGCCGTGCTCGCCCTCGGTCTCATCGAGAAAAAGCGGCAGGGGGGTGGCGAGCGGCCCGTCCGCCGTGGCGGTGACGAGATTGGCCAGCCGCGCGGCGCGGATCGTGGCCATCAGGCTGTCCTTGTCGTCGTCGCGGAAGGCGGGCGGCGTGTACATTTTCGAACTCCTCGCATTGCCCTCACAGATGCCACACAATCCGGCCCGTTGGGAATATCCAGTTCGAGGCATCCAGGTGGCCAGTTGACAGAGCTTTGCGGCGGAGCTGGCCGGCGTGCCGCTGAGATCAGCCGAGAAGGTTGCGCGCGGTCCTCATGAAGATCTTCGAGCCGATCGGGATCAGGTCGTCGGGAAAGTCATAGTCGGGATTGTGCAGGGCAGGGTGCCGCTCGCCGGCACCGAGGAAGAACATCGCCGACCTGGCGCTGTGGCCGAACAGGCCGAAATCCTCCGAGGCGCGCATCGGCAAGGCTTCCTCGCCATGCGCGACGCTCTCTTCATCGAGGGCGCGCCGCAGGTGCTCGACCGCATCCGGTGCGTTGACGCTGGCGACGAAGATCTCGTGATAATCCCAGCTGGCGGAGAGGCCGTGGCGGCCGGCAATCTCCTTGACCAGGGTTTCGGCGGCGGCGCAGAGGTCCGCCATGCGCTCGTCGCGGCGGGTGCGCAGCGTCGCCCAGACCTCGGCGTGGGCGGGCGCGATGCCGAACACGGCTTCCCCCATCCGCGCATGGGTGACGGTGACCATGGAGAAATCATCGTCGGCGAAAGTCGCGCGGCCGAGCGCGGGCAGGGCCGGCATCAGCTCCGAGATCGCCGGCATGGGCGAGGTTCCGGTCTCGGGCATGGAGGAATGCGCGGTCTTGCCCTCCAGCACGATGCGCATGCCGCGCGAGGCGCAATTGACCACGCCGGGCTTGAGCCTGACCTCGCCGAACGGCACGCCAGGCAGATTGTGCAGCGAGAAGGCGAAATCCGGCGCGATCTCGCCAAAGCGCGGATCGGCGACGACGCCGGCCGCGCCATTGCCGGTTTCCTCGGCGGGCTGGAACATCAGCACGACGCGGCCGCTGGCGGGACGTTCGCGGCCGAACTGGCGGCCAAGGGCGGCCAGGATGGCGGTGTGCCCGTCATGGCCGCACATATGCGACTTGCCAGGAATTTGCGATGCATGCGGCACGCCGGACAGTTCCTCGATGGGCAGCGCGTCGAGTTCGGACCGAAACAGGACGGTTGGTCCGTTTTTGCCGCTGTCGTAGATGGCCGCGACGCCGTTGCCGCCGAGGCCGGTCAGCACCTTGTCCGGCCCGGTGTCGGCGAGGAAGGAGACGACCTCTTTCGCCGTCTTCTCCTCTTCGTTCGAGATTTCCGGCTGCCGGTGCAGCTTGCGCCGCCATTCGGTCAGTTCGACAATGTCGCGATTGGTCAGGGTCATGGTCTTTCGCCTCCACTGCGGTCCTCTGCTAACGATAAACGGCCGTGCTTGCCACAGTCCAAGTCCCGGGCTTTGGCGGGCCAGGCCTCGCGACCGGTCTACTTCACGCGGTTGGGGCAGAGCGCCTTGAACTGGTCCAGCGTATAGTCGTAGCCCGAGGCGCCGGAGCCATCCAGCACCACTTTCTCGTCGACGGCGGTGATCCGGTAATCGGTCGTCACATCCGTGCCCTTGTTGCGGCCCTGGAACAGCATGGCGGCGCCATAGAAGGTGGTGAATTCGCCGGTCTTGCAGTTGGCGGTGATTTCGAAATGCAGGGGCGCCTTCATTTCCGCATCAATGCACTCCTCGGTGAAATCATGGCCATATTCGCGGCAGTAGAGGCGGGCCTTCCGCCTGTCGTGCCTGGCCAGGATGCTGGCGTGCGTGGAGCCGAGGCCCGACTTTTTGACGATGGTAAGCTCCATTCCAACCCGGGCGCCGTAATAGAGCGTCGCGGCGCCAGCCGGCGCGGCCAGCATCACGGCGCAAAGCACAGCCAACAGACGTCGCATGGAAACTCCTCCCTTGGCCGGGAAGGATTGACGCACGGGGCGGGGCGGTCAAGCCCCAATTGGCCCCACTGGCTGACGCTTCCCGGCCATGTTCCAGGTCGAGTGGACTGCATTTTGCCGCACCTGGCCCAATCGCCTCGGCTCGGGAAACGGATGGTCATTATGAGACGATTGTTTATAACGGTCGCTGAAAATCGCGATACCAAGGGGAGACGATGCGCTACATACGTCCGCTTTCAATCGAAGACGCCGTCGGCCAACTGGCCGGATCGGCCGGCCCCGCCGCCATCCTTGCCGGTGGCAGTGACCTCCTGGTGAGGATGAAGGGCGGCTTTGTCGAACCCGAACTGATCGTCGACATCAAGTCGATCGCCGGCTTGCGCGACATCAGGGAAACCGCCGACGGCTTCAGCATCGGCGCCGCCGTGCCTTGCGCCGTGCTGGGCGAGAACGCCGGCTTGAAGAAGGCCTGGCCTGGCGTGGTCGAAGCGGCCAAGCTGATCGGCTCGAAGCAGGTGCAGGGACGCTGCACCATTGTCGGCAATCTGTGCAACGCCTCGCCGGCGGCCGACAGCGTTCCGGCGCTGGTGGCTGCGGGCGCCAAGGCCGTGGTCGTCGGCCCGTCGGGCAAGCGCACCATTGCCGTCGAGACGGTGCCGACCGCGCCGGGCCGGACAGCGCTCGCCAAGGGCGAGATCATCGAGGCGATCCTGCTCGGCAAGCCCGCGCCGCGTTCGGCCGATGCGTATCTCAGGTTCATTCCGCGCACGGAGATGGACATCGCCGTGGTCAGCGCCGGCGTCAACCTGACGCTGGACGGTGCTGGCGTCGTGACGGCGGCCCGCGTGGCGATCGGCGCCGCCGCGCCGACCGTGCTTTTGGTGGAAGAAGCGGCCGAGGCCCTGATCGGCCGCAAGCTCGACGAAGCAGCGCTGGAGCGGCTGGCCAAGGTCTGCGCCGGCGCCTGCCGGCCGATCGACGATAAAAGAGGCACAATCGAATTCAGGCGCAAGGTTGCGGGCGTGCTGGCCAGGCGGGCCGCACAGACCGCCTATGCACGTGCAGGAGGCAAATGATGGCTGGCGTAGCGGTTTCAACCACGATCAACGGCGACAATGTCGAATATCTCTGCCAGCCCGACGAGACGCTGCTCGACGTGCTGCGTGACCGGCTGGGACTGACCGGCGCCAAGGAAGGCTGCGGCACGGGCGATTGCGGCGCCTGCAGCGTCATCGTCGACGACCGGCTGGTCTGTTCCTGCCTGGTGCTCGGCGCGGAAGCGGAAGGCCGCCGCATCGAGACCGTCGAGGGCATGGCGCATGGCGACCGGTTGCACCCGCTGCAGCAGAAATTCCTGGAGCACGCCGCATTGCAATGCGGCATCTGCACGCCAGGTTTCCTGATCGCGGCCAAGGACCTCTTAGCCAAGAACCCCGACCCGACCGAGGAGGAAATCCGCTTCGGCCTGGCCGGCAATCTCTGCCGCTGCACCGGCTACGACAAGATCGTGCGCGCCGTCCAGGACGCGGCCATCGTTATGAAGGGAGCCTGAGATGAATTTCGATCCGCGTTTTTCGGGGCGTAAATTCGCATCCGTCGGCACGCGCCCGATCCGCCCCGACGGTGTCGACAAGGTGACCGGCCGCGCCCGCTACGGCGCCGACTTCAACATGGCCGGCCAGTTGGTCGGCCGCGTGCTGCGCAGCCCGCACGCGCATGCCAAGATCCGCAAGATCGACACTTCGAAGGCGGAAGCGCTTCCCGGCGTCAAGGCGGTGATCACCGCCGCCGACCTGCCCGACCTCACCGATGGCGATGCCGCCATGTACGACATCCTCGACAATTGCATGGCGCGCACCAAGGCGCTCTATGACGGCCATGCGGTGGCCGCCGTCGCCGCGATCGATGCGCGCACCGCGCGGCAAGCGCTGAAGCTGATCGAGGTCGACTACGAGGTGCTGCCGCATGTCACCGACGTCGACGAGGCGATGGCGCACCACGCGCCGCTGATCAACGACACGATCTTCACCGAAGGGCTGGAGGAAAAGCCGGTCAAGCCCTCCAACGTCACCAAGCGCTCGCAATTCGGCCATGGCGACGTCCATCAGGGTTTCGGGGCTGCCGACTTCATCGTCGAGCGCTCGTTCAAGACCGAGCAGACGCACCAGGGCTACATCGAGCCGCATGCCTGCGTGGCCAATGTCAGTTCCGACGGCACGGCGGATCTCTGGGTCTGCACGCAGGGCCATTTCGTCTATCGCCAGCACTGCGCCCAGTTGCTCGGCATGGAAGCCTCGAAGCTGCGCGTCACCTCGTCGGAGATCGGCGGCGGTTTCGGCGGCAAGACCCATGTCTGGGCCGAGCCGGTGGCGCTCGCCCTGTCGCGCAAGGCCGGACGCCCGGTGAAGCTGGTGATGACCCGCGACGAGGTGTTCCGCGCCTCGGGTCCGACCAGCGCCACCTCGATCGATGTCAAGATCGGCGCCCGCAAGGACGGCACCATCACGGCGGCGGAAGCGACGCTGCGCTACAGCGCCGGCCCCTATGCCGGCTCCTGGGCCGAGATCGGCGCCATGACGGCGTTCGCCTGCTATCGTCTCGACAACGTGAAGACGGTGGGCTTCGAAGTGCTGGTCAACCGGCCGAAGACCGCCGCCTATCGCGCGCCCTCGGCGCCGATGGCGGCCTTCGCGGTGGAAAGTGCCGTCGACGAGCTCGCCAAGGAGCTCGGCATGGATCCGGTCGAGTTCCGCATCAGGAACGCCGCCCAGGAAGGCACGCGGTCGTCCTACGGCCCGGTCTACGGCCCGATCGGCATCGGCCCGACGCTGGAAGCGGTGAAGAGCCATGCGCACATGAAGGCGCCGCTGAAGGAGAACCAGGGGAGGGGCATGGCCTGCGGCTTCTGGTTCAATTTCGGCGGCCAGACCTGCGTGGACTTGAACATCGGCATGGACGGCTCGGTGTCGCTGGCCGTCGGCACCGTCGATGTCGGCGGTTCGCGCGCGTCGCTGTCGCTGGTCGCGGCGGAGGAGCTCGGCATCGACTATTCCCAGCTCAAGGCGGTGGTCGCCGACACCTCGTCCCTCGGTTACAACGACATGACCGACGGCAGCCGCGGCACCTTCTCGTCCTCGATGGCGACCATCTCGGCCGCACGCAACGCGATAAAAATCCTGCGCGAGCGCGCCGCGCAGATGTGGGACATCTCCGTCGACGACGTGATCTGGGAACAGGGCCACGCGGTCGCCAAGGGCGAGAAGCACGGCAATCTCGGCAAGCTGTCGCTGAAGGAGATCGCGGCCAAATCGGGCACCACGGGCGGGCCGATCGCCGGCCATAGCGAGCTCGTCGCCGACGGCGCCGGCGTCTCCTTCGCCACCCATATATGCGACGTCGAGGTCGACCCCGAGACGGGTTCGACCAAGGTGATCCGCTACACGGTGGTGCAGGATGCCGGCAAGGCGGTGCACCCGACCTATGTCGAGGGCCAGTACCAGGGCGGTGCGGCGCAAGGCATCGGCTGGGCGCTCAACGAGGAGTATATTTACGGCAAGGACGGAAGGCTGCAGAACGCCGGTTTCCTCGACTACCGCATCCCGGTGTGCTCCGACCTGCCGATGATCGACACGCAGATCCTGGAAATTCCCAACCCCAATCACCCCTATGGCGTGCGCGGCGTCGGCGAAACCTCGATCGTGCCGCCGCTGGCGGCGATCGCCAACGCGGTGTCGAACGCGGCCGGCGTGCGCATGACCCACATCCCGATGTCGCCGCCACGGATTCTCGCGGCGATCGAGGCCGAGCGGGAAGGGTAAGGCGAAAGCTAGGGATAAGGTGTGTTGAGATTCAGGTCAGGTCGAGCCGAAAGTGGCGGGTTCCGAGAACCGGAGCGGAGCGTACTTGAAGTACGTGAGCACCGGAAGCGCAGGAACCTGCCATTTGCAGGCCGGCCTCACCTGAATATCGGCACACCTTAAGCGATGGTCGAAGTCACGCTCTGGGGCGCGCTCAGCCAGCTTGCCGGGGGCCAGAGCAAGGTCGAGGTCGAGGCCAAGGACATCAGGGAGCTGTTCAGGAAACTGGCTGAACAGTATCCCGGCCTGGAGCCATGGATCGAGAAGGGGATCGCGGTGGCGATTGATGGGGTGATTTATAGGGATACGTGGGGGAAGGAATTGCCGGCGGGAGCGGAGATATTTTTGCTGCCGCGGCTGGCTGGGGGGTGAGGGGGAGATGCCTCGGCACCATTAACACGAAGCTCTCGAACGCCTTGGTGGGGCGCGGAGCGGACAGACACCTAGCAGGTGTTGCAACTTCGGAAAACGTGTCGTCTACCCTGTCGACCCCTAGCTCTTCTTCCTGCGGTTGTAGATACGAATTTCGTCTGTAAAGAACGTCGGCTTGGAGGAAGAAATAATGGACCGCGATTCCAACCATTCGACTAGCTCAAGATTTTCGGACGTTGTCGGTATCGTTGGTTGCTTCCAACCTGGCTCAATCTCCGAAAATGGCTTAGGCAATTGATTGAGCGTTGCCGATACCTCTTCGTCCGACAACGCCTTCTGGAATCTGTTAAACAGCGAAATCTGGGCCGCAATTGGCTTAGAGTGTACAATTAGAGCTTGAGCCGCCTCCGCACTCAGGCCACCAAAATCTGCAACGACACGGTGGAATATCTGTCCGATAATCGACGCGCGATCTGGCAAACTGGCCAACGACGTTAAATCCATATCGGCAATGATCTTTATCTTTCGATCGTCACTAATTTTTGAATTCAAAAGCTTCTGACGAAAATTGTCGTCCAACGCAAACTTTGTTTTGTCGTCTAGATAGCGATCAATGTTGCTTGCGACATAAAGAACTTGCAGGTTTTGTTTCTCAACTAAGAATGCGAAGCTGTCTTCCGAAAATGTTATTGTCCTCTCCTCAATCAATATTTGCAACTTGTCCAAGCTAACTCCGCTTGGGAACTGCTTGAATTGCTTTGGAAGGGCTCGGATATAGGTCCTATAGGTACTATCGCTAAAATCACTATTGTTCAGCAGGAATTGGCGCAATGGCAGGGCAGAACCCTGATCCGCCACAGCGGTTGAAGAAAGAATGGACAGGGATTCGTTGTGATCCAAATAGGCTGTGAGTGTCACCGGATCAAAATTCTCGCCGGTCAAATATGCCAAGCAATTCTCCCACGACGCTTCTATCTTTCGGCGGCCAAACATCATCGAATGTAGACGTGTAGGAATTTGATCGAGTGAGGGCAGCTTTGCGGATTGCTTCGCGATAAACTGTTCAAGATATTTACTATCGATTTCATCATGGTTGGTCACCTCAATGATCGCCCACACCTCCTCTTCGGTGTTGGTGTTTAATTGAAGAAGAACGTTCTTCAGATACAGAGAAAACTCACTTTTAATTTTGTCGACCAGGGCCGGGTTCTCGGTTCTCAATACAGTTGTATAATGCTTAACTTGCAAGTCGCGTATAGCGGTTAAACCATACACGTCTCGAAACACGAACTCCAAGTTCTCAATAGAAAGTTCGTATTGCCCCTCTTCGGCTATCAGCCGAGCTATGGCCGGGTACTCCCTTATGCTTCTGAGATCTTTCAGCTCGAATTTAAGCAGTGCCAATCGACCAGGTTCAAAGTCGACCCCCAAAACCAAGATTTTGGACAGGTTGGTGGCAATATTCTCAGATATTCCAGAAGCCTTCTGATGCAGCGATGCAATATCCTTGTCCGGCAAATACGCAATCATCCGCGCAATATGGCTAGCACTGTCAGGAGACGAAATCGCGGTAGACACGAATCCTGGCCACCTGCTGGTTAGAGCAGATATCAGTTCGGTGACCCGTTTTCCTCTTTCATAATAGATTGAGAAGAATGTGCCACACATGGAAAAATTCGAAGAGATGTAGGCAATCAACTTCTCAATCTGCGGGACATATTCGCGTGGTTCACTGAACATGCAGTCAACTAGAGCTTTGTTGAGTGTGAAAGGCTGACGGAAATCGTCTTCGCGCATTGCCGCGATAACTTCTTTAGGATTGTCGATCTGAAAATCTGGTGCCGGATTGTTGAAGCTTCGTATCTGAATCAGGTACTTGTTATCATTTGGGGACAGGCGCCCCGAATGGAATAAAGACGTGTATTGATAATAGCTATCGTCAAGAAATCCCTCAAAAACCAAGAATTTCACCAGCTCTTTATTCTCACCAAAAGCCTCGAACAGCCCTTGCGTGCCGTTGGCGTCACTCCGAATGATCTCGTTGAATTTTGTCGTACGCAGCGTCGAGATTTTTGCCCTCAGATCTCGAACGGCTAGTGCGGCCACATCCTTGGATTCGCCGGACTTGTGATGGAGTTCTGCTTTCCGTTCTTGGTAGCTTTTTTCAGAATTGACCTCTTTTTGTAAGCCGCTGATGTTGACCCTCTGCAAGTGACCCTGCGGCGTACGAAATACGATCTCTGGCGTCTCAATGAGTTCGTCGAATTGTTGATGGTTTCCAATTAACTGTATTGCGTCGTTCCGGACACCATTGAATTCGACCATGGTGTAACCGGATGGAGCTTTGGATAGCAAAGTCATTGCATAAATCTTGCGGAGCTCGTCCAAATCTGTTGGTAATTGCTTTTCGGCATTGCTAATATTGATCTCTAATTCATATATCTTGTTCTTATAACTTATCTCAGAGGCCACGACATATTCGTCATGCCTACGGAGTATATCTGCGAGCTTTCCTTTTTCACGGTGCAGTTCTTCAAAGTCACTCGGGAGTACATTCTTGTAAATCAGGATAGCGAGCAGCTTGTTCGCGTCGAGAATATTCTCACCATCCGTCTCCAGATTTGCGACGTAAACAGCGTACTCATTGAAGATATTTTGTATCAACCGCAGATCATTAAGGTAGCGCGATACCTCGCGCAGAAACTGACGACCAAGCCGCTTGTCTAGGGACAAACGCTCCCCTTGTTCGATAACTTTGTCGATCGAGTTGGAGCTGTTTATAATCGGGATCACCGGAACGATAAATTCAAAGAATTTTGTCCGATCCGTGTTCACGAACATGTTGTCGCGAAGCGCATAAAGGAAACGTATCTGCCGCTTCACGCCTGCATTGGCATTTATGAGACTGTTTATCTCGCGTAGGGTTACAAAGACGTCTGGATTATTAAATCTATCTAAATCTTCGATAATAACGAGGTCATATTTGGTTGATTGGAAGAAATATACGATTTCATCCAAGTGTCGATTCAAAATTGACTCTTCTGCCGCAGTCTCTGGAGTGATCTCGATATCTCGTAGAGATATACTCTTCAGCGATACACCTAAGCTCTTTATGTATATGTAATGCAATAATTGCCACAGAAACAAGAACCCGACCGAAAAGCTAACGAAGTTAAACCAGTTATTATGGTCTTGAGATCTGAAAAAAGCTCCACTCGAGATTTCAGTGCTGTTCTGCAGTAAGTGCCAGCAGGCGATCAAGCCAACGATAATGAACAAGGAAATGAACCAGGACGACCATCGCGGCGACTGAATTCTCTTAAACCGTGATAGGGGTAGGTTATTGGCATCTGCGCCGTAGAGCATCTGTTGCAGGATGCTCCGTTCAATTTCCTGCTTGCTAACGGTGCCTCGTTGGGGCCGCCTACCCTCAGTTGTTGTGACCGATCCGTCAGCTTCAGGCAAGAAGGCCGCAAGAGATATTTGGAGGACTGGCCTTTCGTATTTGGTCAGGAATGTTTTTATGATGCTGCTTTTTCCTGAGCCGTATGGTCCGGTTAGCGCAATATTCGATACATTCGGATTGTTGGTTGCATAGGTTAGAGCATCCGAATAGATGCCGGACTCATCTGCCTTGTCGGTCGGTGCAAGATCGACGTATCTTGGGGGTGGGGCGCCTGCGTCATGGTCGGTTAAGCGAAGCCATAGCTTTGAAAAAAAGGTCAAATTGGCTCACCGACTCCGAGATTCAGATGTTCATATTTTGTACCAAAATCGTTGACGGCTTCAAACATGAATCGGCTGTCGCGCACAGAATTCCAGAATACGCGGCTTCCGTCGTAAAGATAGAAGCACTGACCTTTGCCTAGATCGCTTCGGCGTCGACGCTGGGACCTAAACGCTCTTTTCTTACGACCCGTCGAATGACGGCTCATAGGATATCGTTGGCGAAGTCGACTAGAGGTCCGCCCACCCCCCGTCTGCCTCACGCAAGGTCGCCATGATCGCGGCAATCAGTCTTCAATCTCGCGTCTGTTTGCCAGCATCGCATTGCGCGCGATGCCAGGCGGAATCCCGGTTGCGACCTTCGATCCAACGCAATTCATACCGAAACCCGTTCCCGCCGCTTCCTAAGCCCCAACCGCCCAGCCGCCTGCGCCCGCACATACACCAACCCCGCCACCGCCAGATCCCCAACAGCCAGCCCCCGGAACACAAACGCCGTCGTCTCGCCCGGGCTCTCCCGCCCCGCAAAGTCCCCACAAACCAGCCCGGTCAAATCGCCCACAACCAGCGCCGGGTCGACCATCGGCTTGGCCATGTTTCTTTCCTGTTCCAGATCGTCGACGATGATGCGGTCGAAGCGGGGCATGGTCTCTCGCAGCCAGGGCAGGGCCTGGTCGGTCATCACGGCGAAGCTGCCTGGCTTCAGCCAGTTGGCGTCGAGGAAGGGTTCGGGTTTGGGCACCAGGGTCACCGTCGTCACCACCATGTCGGCGCCTTCGATGGCGGCCCTTGCGGTATCGCAGGGCACGGCGTCCAGACCCCGCGAGCGTGCCATTTGGCACAGCGCGTCGCGGTTGGCGGTGCCGCGGCCGAAGGCGCGGATTTCGCGCAAGGGGAAGTGGTCGGCGAATGCCTCTAAATGTCCACGCGCTTGCACCCCGCAGCCGATGAAGGCAAGGGATGACGCATCGCCGCGCGCCATGCGCCTGGCGGCGACGGCGCTCAGGGCGGCCGTGCGCTTCTCGGTCACCCAATTGCCGTCGACCAGCGCAAGCGGCAGGCCGGTCTCGGCGTCGAGCAGCGTGATCAGCGAATTGAGCGTCGGCAGTCCGCGCCCGGCGTTGCGCGGATTGACGACCAGCGATTTCGTCGCCAGCACGGGCGGCGTGGAGGCGACGCCCAGCGTCGCCATGATGTAGCGGTCGTCGCCCGGCAGCACGACCGCCTTCGGCGCGCACCAGACCTCGCCGCGCCGCTGGCCGACGATCTGGCGTTCGATCTCGTCGACCATGTCGACTGTCGAGATCGCCATGCGGTCGAGCAGCCGGGAAGACAGATAGGGCAAGGTTTCGGCGGGGGGATTGTTCATTTTGTCATTTCCATGGGGACGATCAGACTACACGATGTGGGCGGGGCCGAAAGCCTCGCGGCGCCGGCGGCGTGCCGGCATGCCTGGGAGGCGGGAACCGCGTCCAGCGGGTGCCGATCTTCCCGGGGGCCGAGCGGCAGTCGGTGACCTTGCTTAAGACCGCGCTCTCGGGCTGAATGGCGGGAGGAGGAGGGCATCGAGATGAGCCAAGACAGTCCACGGCCACTTGCCGAGATCGCCAGCTATCACGCGCATGTCTATTTCGACGGGCAGGCCGAGCGGCAGCATGCCGAATGGCTGCGGCAGCGCATCGCGGAACGATTCCGCGTGCGCCTGGGCAATTGGCACGACAGACAAATCGGGCCGCATGACAAGGCCATGTACCAGGTCTCCTTCGCGACCGGGATCTTCGGCGCGCTGGTTCCGTGGCTGATGCTGAACCATGGCGGCCTGAGCATCCTCGTCCACCCGAACACGAGCAATCCCAAGCGCGACCATCTGGTCGATCCCATCTGGATCGGCCGGCCGCTGGCGGTGCATGGCGACGTGCTTCCGGACGACCATGAGGCGGAAGAAGCGCTGGAACCCAACACCGAGCCGTCCCTGCCGGCGTAGACCGGCGTCGTTCGACGCCGCGCGGGCATTGCGTGATGGCGTCCGGTGCGCTTCTATCCCTGCCGCGCCATGGGGGGTCATCATTTGTCTGGCAGGAACCAAACGTCCACCGGCCACGAAGCGAGCGAGGCCGGCTGGCTCGATCTTCATTTCGAATCGTCGCGGCCCGAATACGAGGCGGCCTTGCTCGACGCCGGCATCCGCCCGGGCTGGCGCGTGCTCGACGCCGGTTGCGGCAGCGGCGGCTTCCTGCCGCTCATCGCCAGGGCCGTCGGCCCCTCCGGCTTCATCGCCGCGCTCGACCTCGCGCCCGAAAACATCGGCCGGGTCGAGGCGCTCGCGGGCACGCTGCCCGAGCCGCCGGAAATCGCCACGCATGTCGGCAGCATCCTGTCGCTGCCCTTCGCCGACGCATCGTTCGATTGCGTCTGGTCCGGCAATGTCATGCAGTATCTGACGCCGGCCGAGTTCGAGCTTGCCGTCGGCGAGGCCAGGCGCGTGCTGAGGCCGGGCGGCATCCTGGCGGTCAAGGATTTCGATTCGACCATCCTGCAAATCCTGCCCATGGACCGGGCCCTGCTGGCGCGCTTCATGGCCGCCAGGCTGCAGGGGTTCCGCGACCGGGGCGTGCTCGGCACCGATTGCGGTTCGACGCTTCCGGCGCGCCTGCGGCAGGCGGGCCTGGAGATCGTCAGCCGCAAGGGCTGGCTGGTCGAGCGCTGGGCGCCCGCGCCTCGCTTCACGCGCGCCTATGTTCGCGACCTGCTGGCCTATTTTGCCAGCGTCGCGCCGGGCTACGCCCTGCCTGACGCCGACCAGGCCTATTGGCGGGAGCTCAAGCAGCGGCCGGATCGCCTGCTCGACGATCCCGATTTCTGCTACCGCGAGTTCTTCGTCATGGCGGTCTGCCGGATTTAGCGCTCAGCCGCGACGACGGATGCCCGGCGGCTGCGCGAGGCCGCGGGCAAACCCGCTTCCGAGATCCAGGCCAAGCCAAGGCGCATTCGCCAGTCATCCAGTCGAATGGCCGGCTTTCGATCGAATTTCTTTGCAACCCGTTAATGCGGCCATGCGTCAATAAGCATCTGCTAATTATCCGGTGGCGTGGGGTACGCAATGACCAAGAATCTTGGCAATGGACGCTATGTGCCGCCCAAGGACACAAGCGTCTCCTTGTTCGGCAAGGTCGCGCCGGCGCTGTTTCCGCTCGTCGCGGCGGCGCTGGGCTACATGATCGGGCGGCAATTCCTCGGCCTGTAGGCGCAATTCCAGGAAAAGTGCGTAGCGCTTTCCCCTGGGAATTGCGTGCTCTGGTGAGGCCGACAGGCATCAAGCGCCAGTCTCGGCTGCCGCCTCCTCGGCGGCGGCTTCGGTTCGGCGGACGCGGTCGCTGGCCAGAAGCACGACCGGGCAGGCGGCGGTGGCCAGAACCGCGCTCGCCGTGTCGCCGAAGAACAGCTCGTCGCCTGGCCGCTGCGTGACGCCCATCACCACCATGGCGGCGCCCTTGGCGGCCTCCCTGGCGATCGCCTTGTCGGGCGTGGCGCGCGTCCTGATCGCGGTGTCGACGGCGACGCCGTAGCGGTCGGCGAGATCGGCGACATCCTTGAGCACGGCCTCCTCGCGGCGGTGCGAAACCGAGCTCGGCCGGCTGCCCTTGCGGGCCTGCGAGACATAAAGGACTTTCACGCGCGCCCGGTGCGGCCGCGCCAAGGCGAGCGCGAAATCGGCCGCGCGCCGCGCCACCTCGGTGCCGTTGACGGGAACCAGAATGGTCGCGCCGGCGCGCAGCATCGGCATCTTGCCGTCGGCCTTGGCGCCATTCAGCACCAGGCAGAGCGGGCCGTCGAAGCCGCTGGTGATGGCGTTCAGCGTGCCGCTGAAGGTGCCTTCGGCCAGCGCATTGTCCAGCCCGACCAGCAGCAGGCCGTAGCCCTTGCGGGCTTCCGCCGCGATCGTCTCGGCGGTGGCTTCAAGCTCGGTGCGGGCCGTGAGGTGGACCTTGTCGACGGGCGTATCCTCGGCCTTCCTGACAGCCCTGGCGCTTCTGGCCGCCCCCCTCTTGACCTGCTTGGAGGCGCGCTCAGGACCTTTGTCGCGGGCAGGGCCTGGCAATTTGCCATCCTCGAGGTGGAGCAGCGTGGTCGGCATGCCGCTGCCGCCGCCGACGAGACCGGCGAGGTAGGCGGTGAACTTGCCGACCGGGCTGTCGTCGACGAGCAGCAGCAGCCGCTCCAGCTTGGAGACGAAGCCGCGCTCGTCGAGCAATTCGCGGTCGACGCGCTGCTTTTCGGTGTCGCCGACCGGCAGTCGGCCGAGCGCCCAGCGCAGCATTGGCGGCATGGCCAGCGTGGTGATGACGGCCATGGTGACGATCATGGTGAACAGATTGTGGGAGAGGATGTTCATCGACAGGCCGATCGAGGCGACGATGACCTCTGTCGAGCCGCGTGCGTTCATGGCGCTGCCGACGGCGGTGGACTCCTTCAGCGACATGCCGGCCAGCCGGCCGCCGAGGAAGGCGCCCGAGAACTTGCCGATGCTGGCGATCGCCACCAGGGCCAGCGTCAGCAGCGCCAGCATCGGGTCGGCAAGCACGGTGAGGTCCGCGGACAGGCCGGCCATGCCGAAGAACACCGGCATGAACAGCGCCGTGATGACGCCGCGCAGCTGGCCCTCGATGTGGTCCGACAGGATCGGCGATTCCCCGACCAGTATGCCGGCGACGAAGGCGCCGAGCACGGTGTGGACGCCGATCAGGTTGGTGATCAGCGCCATCACGCCCATGATGATGAGGATAACGGTGATGACGGCGTATTCGCTGCGGAAGGAATCGTTGCTCCAGCGGATCAGGGTGAACACCAGGCGGCGGCCGATGGTGAAGGAGAACACCATGAACAGCGCCACTTCGGCGACCGTCAGGACCAGTGGCAGCACCTGCAGGCTGCCATTGGTGGCGATGCCGAAAGTGACGGCGATGATCAGCCAGCCGATCGTGTCCTCGATGATTGCCGAGGAGACGATGATCTGGCCGAGATTGCGGCGCATGAAATTCATCTCGCGCACCACCATGGCGACGATTTTCACCGAGGAGATCGACAGCGCCGTGCCGAGGAACAGCCCGGCGACGATGCGTTCGCTCGGCTCGGGCAGAAGCGAATCCGGCAAGACCTGCGCCAGCGCGAAACCGCAGGCAAAGGGCAGGACGACGCCGGTGATCGAGATCGAAAAACAGGCCGCACCCACCCGCCGCACGAGCCGCAGATCCGTCTCCATGCCGGTCAGCAGCAGGAGCAGCAGGATGCCGAGCTGCGAGACGGCATCGATCATGCTTTTCTGCGCCGGATCGGTGGAGAAGATCAGATGCTGGGCGCCGGGCCAGAGCCAGCCGAACAGCGACGGCCCGAGCAGGATGCCGCCGATCAGCTGGCCCATGATCGCCGGCTGCCGGCAGCGCTGGAAGATTTCGCCAAGGCCACGGCCGACCAGAAGCAGAAGCACGATCTCGGCGACGAACAGCCCTTCGGCCGAGCCGCCCATGCCCGAGGCGTGGCCGGCCGGCTGCGCGGCCAGCGCCTGGCTTGCCGGGGCGAGGGCGACGATGGCCAGCGAAAGGGCGGCGGCCAGCGGAAGGGCGGCGGCCAGCGAAAGGGCGGCCGCGGTGCCGTGCGACCTTGTTGCCGATGGGTGGATCATGGGTCCCTTCAAGACGCCGCCGCGGACTGACCATCACAACGCGCGGCCGGGGTTTGCGTTGCAGCCATCGTCGCGAGATATCGAACTCAGACGTGGACGTCGCCGAAGGAGAGTTCGCCGTCGTCGCCCGGTGTCAGGAAGGCGGCTGCCAGCAGGACGGCATAGAGGAGGGCAACCACGGCGACGATGACCACGCCCGGAATGGGACCGAGCGCCGCGGCGCCGACAGCCTCGCGCATCGTGCCGACAAAGCCGACCGGCACGCCTTGGGCGATCAGGCTCGGGGTCGACAGTTTCAGGATCCAGGCGAGCAGCAGGATCAGCATCATGTGCAGGTAGTTGCGGCGCAAGCGGCGCGCCAGCGCCACGCGCTGCGAGACCAGGAATTTTGGCGTGCGCAGGCTCTCGCCGAGGATCAGCAGCCAGTCGGAGGCAAAGTCGGGCTGCGGCGAGAAGATCTGCGCGAAATAATGGCGCTCGAACTGGCGCACGCGGGCGCGGTAGACATCGAAGAAGCGGTAGCGGCGCGCCTCGATCCACAACAAGAGCAGCACCAGCAGCATGGCGAACAGCAGCACGCCGTGATGGGCGCTGGCCGTCGACAGCGACACCGACAGCATCGCCGCGACAACGGTGATCGCCCAATTGCTGGTGCGGTCGAGGCGGTCGCGCCAGCCCGCCATGCGGGCGATCTCGGCGCGATGGAAATGGGACATCACGGTGACCAGCTCGCCAGGCGAAAGCGGCCTGCCGACGGGCGTTGCCGGCGCATCGTTCATGACTTCCTCCCCGCCGACAACGCTTATGAGGCAATGTCGTTCCGAAGTGCTTGCTTCCGGCCGCTCGCGCCGGCGTAGAGCCCCGATGCCGCTGGTGTCATAGGCGTAAGGCACGCCGAACGTCGCCCGATTTTGTTGAATCTGATCAAGCTGCTGCACGGGATGGCTCAGGTATGGATTCCAGGTTTCGAACGGTTCTGGCTCTTGAGAATCCCCTAGCCTTCAGCAACATGGCTGCCATGGCCGAGGCACGACAATGAGCAAGCCGATTTCCGCCGCACCGCGCAAATCAGCGCCACGCAAGGCGCCGATGGCGCTGACCGAGGCGCTGGTGGCGCGCACCTTGCGCGTGGTCGAGGATGCCGGGCCGGTGCCGGGCATGATCCCGATGACCGATGACGACTATGCGCGGTTTCGCGACGAGATCCTGGCCTCGGCACCGGCCGGGCCGCTGAGGCTGTTCGCCTATGGCTCGCTGTTGTGGAAGCCGGCGGGCGAGGTGAGGGGCGGCGAGCGGGCGGTGGCGCGGGGCTGGCACCGGTCGTTCTGCTTCACGGTGCAGCGCTTTCGCGGCACGCTCGAGCAGCCCGGCCTGATGATGGCGCTCGACCGTGGCGGCCAGTGCCAGGGCATGGTGTTCGAGATCGCCGAACCGGTAGCCGCCAATCTGGAAGCGCTGCTGCGCCGCGAGATGACCATTCTGCCCGCCGTCAACGTGCCGCGCTGGCTGCGGGTCAGCACCGAAAGCGGGCCGTGCCTGGCGCTCGGCTTCGTCGTCGATCCCGCCAACCCGCGCTATGCCGGCAAACTGGACAAGCCCGCGGTCGCGGCGACGCTGGCGAACGCCGTCGGCCATTGGGGCTCGGGCGCGCAATATCTGTTCGAGACCATCCGCCATCTCGACGCCTGCGGCATACGCGACCGCAATCTGTGGCAACTGCAGGAACTGGTGGCGCGCGAGATCGGTCGCAGCCACGTCGCCGTCTAGCCACCACCGTATTCAGGACGCTGCAATCTTTCGCTTGACGAACATATATCCCTGTGGTTATACGTCAACCAATAGCCAACGGGTTATCGATTAGAGATGCCAGACGCTCATGACACGCTCTTCAGGACGCTCGCCGACCCGACAAGGCGGGCGATCTTCGAGCGGCTGTGCCGCCAGGGAGAGCAGACGGTCGGGGCGCTGACCAGCCAGTCCGGCGTCTCGCAGCCGGCGGTGTCGAAGCATCTCGGCGTGCTGAAGCAGGCCGGGCTGGTGCGCGACCGCCACGAAGGCCGCCAGACGCATTACAGCGCGCAGCTTGCCGCGCTGGCGCCCCTGATGGACTGGACACGCCATATGGCCGGGTTCTGGGAAAGCCGGTTCGACGACCTCGAGGATTTGCTCAAAAGGATGGACCAGTGAACGATAGTGCACAGCAAACCCGCACTGTCGTCGTCGAGCGGGAGATCTCCCATCCGCCCGAAAAACTCTGGCGCGCGCTGACGCAACCGCATCTGATCGAGGAGTGGCTGATGAAGAGCGATTTCAAACCCGCCGTCGGCCATCGCTTCAACATCAGCGCCGACTGGGGCGGCGTGCTGGACTGCGAGGTGCTTGCCGTCGAGCCGCACAAGAGGTTGTCCTACAGCTGGAACCTCGCGCATCAGGACCCGGCGTTCGATCTCAGGAGCGTGGTGACTTTCACGCTCACCCCGACGCCAACGGGAACCCATCTGCGCATGGAGCAGGCCGGTTTCCGGCCCGACCAGAAGCGGGCCTATGGCGGCGCCAAGGTGGGTTGGCCGCAATTCCTGGAAAAGCTGGAAGAGCTTCTGGCGCGGACGGACTGAGGCCTCTCGGCCGAACTGAAAGCCACAAAGCCACACAGAAAAAATAGAGGGCGGGTTTCCCGCCGGCGAAACCATGGAGAAAAAGCGATGAAGATCAAACTGACCAGCATCTATGTCGACGATCAGGAAAAGGCGCTTGCCTTCTACACCGGCGTGCTGGGCTTCACCAAAAAAGCCGATTTCAGCAATGGGCCGTTCCGTTGGCTGACGGTCGTCTCGGCCGAAGAGCCCGACGGCACCGAATTGCAGCTGGCGCTGAACGACAACCCGGCGGCAAAGGCCTACCAGCAGGCGATCTTCAAGCAGGGCCAGCCGGCGCTGATGCTCTTCACCGACGACATCAAGGGCGACCATGAGCGCATCAAGGCGAAGGGCGGTGCCTTTGCCATGGCGCCTACCGACGTGACCGGCTCGACCATCGCCAAGTTGGAGGATGGCTGCGGCAATCTCATCCAGATCACCGAACTGGCGCGCTGGTAGGGCGCCGGGTTTCAACGCATAGCGCAAGAGGAGGCAGAATTGGACTGGAGCAAATGGATGCGGCAAGCGCATCGCTGGCTGTCGATCATCTTCACGGCGACCGTCGTCGCCAATTTCGTCACCATGGCGTTTGGACAGCCGCCGGCCTGGGTGGTCTATTCGCCACTGCCGCCGCTCTTCCTTATGCTGTTCAGCGGCCTCTATATGTTCGTGCTGCCCTATGTCGCGAAAGGACGCAGCGCACAGCGAGCCAATGGATAGGAGGAAAGCGCATGGCCAAGGCGACCCCGGCCAAGGCTGAGCCGAAGCTGCTTTCCGGTGGCAATCCGCAGATCGCCAAGGGCTATGGCGACGCTCCGGTGCAGGCCTATATCGTGGCTATGCCGGGCTGGAAGCGCGAGATGGGCGGGCGGCTCGACGCGCTCATCGAGCGCGCCGTGCCTGGCGTAAACAAGGCGGTGAAATGGAACTCGCCTTTCTACGGCGTCGAGGGCGAGGGCTGGTTCCTCAGCTTCCATTGCTTCACCAGATACATCAAGGTGGCCTTCTTCCGCGGCATGTCGCTGGATCCGGTGCCGCCGGGCGAATCCAGGAGCCAGGACACGCGCTACCTCAATATTCATGAGGACGACGCGTTCGACGAAGCGCAGTTCAGCGCCTGGGTGAAGCAGGCGAGCCTCTTGCCTGGCGAGCGCATGTAAGCGCTCTATCTTCAGTTCGAAGGAGAACCACAATGACGACCACCGAGGACAGCAAATCTCCCTCCGAGCTGATCGACGGCAGGATCAAGGACTTGGGCGACTGGCGCGGCGAGATGCTGGGGCGGCTGCGCGCGCTGATCCATCAAGCCGATCCCGACGTGGTCGAGACGTGGAAATGGCGCGGCGTGCCGGTGTGGGAGGATGCCGGCATGATCTGCACCGGCGAGACCTACAAGGCGGTCGTCAAGCTGACCTTCGCCAAGGGTGCCGCGCTGCCCGATCCCGCGCGCCTGTTCAATTCCAGCCTCGAAGGCAACACACGGCGCGCCATCGATTTCCAGAAAGGCGAGGAGGTCGACGAGGAGGCCTTCAAGGCGCTTGTACGCGCGGCGGTGGCTTTGAACAAATCCAAGTCCCGAAAGTAATCGTTCATTGTGCATAGAGGTCACGGTCGGCGCTGCCCCTCACTGTCCTGCCGGACATCTCTCCCCGTAAACGGGCGAGAGGGCTGCCGCGAGGCCGAAGCTCTTTCCGCAACGCCGGCGATTGGCGAAATCGGCGAGAACGGCGTCCCTCGCCCCGTTTACGGGGAGATGATGCCGGCAGGCAGGCGAGGGGCAGCGCGGACGGCAGATGATTGCCAACGGCTTCAACACGGCGGCCCGCGGACGCTGCCAGCCTCACCGCAAGACAGCCGCGTTTACGATCTGGGAAGCTTGATGGTGCTAGACATCGCGGGATGATGGCTGGCCAGCCGGGCCGGCCGGTTTGGATTCGCCGCCATGAACAGCAGCCCGATGCGCATGCCGTGGGTGGACACGGCCAAAGGCCTCTCGATCATCCTCGTGGTCATGATGTACTCGGCCTACAACACCGGCGAGTATACAGGCGGCGTCGGCTTTCTCCACTATGTCATCGGCTTCGCGACGCCGTTCCGGATGCCGGAATTCTTCCTGATCTCGGGGCTGTTCCTGTCGCAGGTGATCGACCGGCCGTGGCTGCGCTATATCGACCGGCGCGTCGTCCATTACCTCTATTTCTACGTGCTGTGGGCGATCATCTCGATCGGGCTGAAGATCGGCATCTTCAGCCGGGATCCCGCCGGCATGCTGCACGACCTGGCAATGGCCGTCGTCCAGCCCTATGGCGTCCTGTGGTTCATCTACATGCTGGCGGTGTTCGGTCTTGCCGCGAAACTGCTGCGGCAGCTTGCCGTGCCCGCCTGGATCGTCATCCCGATCGCCGCCGGTCTGCAGATGTGGGCGCCGCATCCCGACAGCTACGCGGTCGAACAATTCGCCGCCTATTTCGTCTTTTTCTACGTTGGCTTCGTCATGGCGCCGCTGGTGTTCCGGCTCGTCGAATGGACGCAAGCCCGCCCGGCTGTGGCTGTCGCCGGGCTCGTCCTGTGGGCTGTCGTCAATGGCCTGCTGGTCTATTCGCCAGGTTATGCCATGCAGCCGGTCGGCATGCAGATGGGCTTGGCGGCATGGCCGCCGCTGCATCTCGTCCTGGCCGTCGCCGGTGCCGTGGCGCTTTGCGTGCTTGGCGGTTTCCTGTCGAAATTTCCCGCCATGGAATGGCTGCGCTGGCTGGGCGAACATTCGCTGGTCGTCTATGTCGCCTTCACCATTCCGATGTCGCTGTTCCGCGGCGCCGCACTGGCAAGCGGCCTGCTGACCGACACGGGCTTGCTCAGCCTGGCGGTGCTGCTGGTCTCGATCGTCAGCCCCGTCGTGCTCTACTTCATCGTGCAGCGCATCGGCTTCGGCATGTTCTTGTTCGAGCGGCCGGCCTGGGCGCATATCGACGGCAGCGCCGCGAAAGCAGCGCCGAAAAAGCCGCTGACCGCCGCCGCCGAGTCAAGCCGGACATAACCGGCCGCCCCATGGCGTTTGCCGCCGGCATCAACCGTCCCGCAACCAGACCAGCATCTCGCCGGGCTCGCGGTTGTCCCAGGCGAAATAGGGGATGGCGGTCAGGCGCGTCTCGACCCTGGCCGGCGGATCGGAGCGATAAAGGCCGTCCTGCCAGCCATCCCCGGCATCGGCTTGTGCCGTGGCTGAAAGCGTCACCACACCGCCGAGCAGATCCGGTTCGTCATGCGCCTCGATGCCGGCCGTGCGCGGCAGGGTCAAGCGATGCAGGCGGCTGTCATTGTCGGTCGCCTCGACGCAGTAGATCAGCGGCCCGCGCGACAGCGCGACGCGGCCGGCATCCTGCCTCACCTCGGGATTGGCATAGAGCCGCTCGATCGGCATTTCGAGATCGAGCCGGACACGGTCGCCCTTCTGCCACCTGCGCCGGATCGCGGCGTAGCCATCACTGGTCAAATCCTCGAGGTCGACCGTCTCGCCATTGACGGCCAGGCCGGCGTTGCCGCTCCAGGCCGGCACACGCAGGTGCAGCGTGAACTCTACCGGCGCCTGCGGCTCAACGGTAATCTCGACGGCACCATCCCAGGGATAGCGGCTCGCCTGCGTCAGCGTGACCGGTGTGCCTGCAATGTCGAAGCGGGCGGTGGAGTCGCCATAGAGATGAACCGCCAGCGCGTCGTCCGCCAGGCTGTAGAAATAGCTGCCGATCGAGGCGACCATGCGCCCGATATTGGGCGGGCAGCAAGGGCAGCGGTGCCATTTCCATCTGTTATGCTTGCCCCGGCTTTCCAGCGGGTTCTCGTAGAAGAACAGCGAGCCGTCGAGCGACAGGCCGGAAATGGAACCATTGTAGAGCGCGCGCTCCATCATGTCGGTGTAGCGGGCGTTCGGCCCCATGCCGAGCATGCGGCTCGCCCAGAACACCAGCCCGACCGACGCACAGGTCTCGGCATAGGCGGTTTCGTTGGGCAGGTCGTAGTCGCTGGTGAAGCCCTCATTGTGCGCCGACGGGCCGAGCCCGCCGGTGATGTAGAGGTTCTTGGTGGTGAGGTCGTCCCACAGCCGGTCGAGCGCCACCCGCAACGTGTCGTCGCCATATTCGGTCGCGATGTCGGCCATCCCCGAATAAAGGTACATGGCCCGCACCGCGTGGCCGACGACCTTGTCCTGCTCGCGCACCGGTATGTGCGACTGGCTGTATTCGTAGGTCTTGAAATGATAAGCCTTCGGGTCGGCGCCACGGGCGCGCGCCTCCTCGTCGAAATAGTGCGGCTGCTGCCCGCGCTGGTCGATGAAATATTTGGCCAATTCCATGTACTTTTGTTCGCCCGTCACCCGCGCCAGCTTGACCAGCGCCAGCTCGATCTCCTCATGGCCGCAATAGCCCTTTTTCTTGCCGGGCTCGGGCCCCAGCACCGAAGCGATGTGGTCGGCATAGCGGCACATGATCTCGAGCAGCTTGCGCTTGCCCGTCGCCTGGTAGTAGGCGACCGCGCCCTCGATGAGGTGGCCGGCGCAATAAAGCTCATGGCAGTCGCGCAGATTGGTCCAGCGCTTGCCCGGCTGGATGCGCTGGTACCAGCTGGAGAGATAGCCGTCCTCCTGCTGCAGCCTGCCATACATGTCGATGACGGCGTCGATCTTCTTCTCCAGTTCGGGATTCTTACGCCGGTAGAGCGAATAGGCCGCGGTCTCGATCGTCTTGCCGAGATCGGAATCCCAGAACATCTGCGTGGTCACCGTCGAGCCGGTGAAACCGGCGGAGGCCGCCTCGTCGGGCGAGGGCGAGTGGAACGGAATGACGACGCCTGGCGAGGGCTGGTCCGGATCGATCTGCTCCAGCATGCGCGCCGCCACGCAGCGGTCGTAAAGGATGTCGGCGGTGCGCGTGGCAACCGCCTCGGCGCGGTCGCCCCAGAAGCCGCGCACGTCGACCTGCGGCACCGGCAGCGGGCGGAAGGCGAGCTTCGGCTTGCCCGTCTCCTGCGATTTATTTGGGGTGGCGTGCCGGGGGGATGGCGATGCGGTCATGAACTCACTCCATTCGATCTGACGTCTATCTCTCTGTTTGGGCATGATCTTTCCGAAAACCGGTTCCCACTTTTCGGGATCATGCTCTATTTGACGGCCCCGGCCATCAGGCCGCGGATGTAGAAGCGCTGCAAAGCCAGGAACAGGATCAGGCACGGCACCATCATCACGGTGACGCCCGCCTGCACCGCGCCCCAGTCGATGGCGCCGAAGCGGCCGGACTGAAGTGCGGTCATCATCACCGGCAGCGTGAACTTGGACTGGTCGGTCATCAGCACCAGGGCAGCGAGGAATTCGTTCCAGGCGCCGAGGAAGGCAAACAGCGCGATGGTGACGACACCAGGCCAGACCAGCGGCAGCATGACCTTCATGAGCATGGTGGCGTTGCCGGCGCCGTCCATGCGCGCGGCCTCCTCGATCTCGCGCGGCACCGCGTCGAAGGCGTTGCGCATCATGAAGATCGAGAACGGCAGCTGCAGCGTCACATAGACGCCGACCAGGCCGGTCAGCGTGTTGTGCAGGCCAAGCTTGGTCAGCACCAGGAAGATCGGCGTCAGGATCGACTGGAACGGGATCATGATCGTCGACAGGATGAGGACGAAGAACAAGTCCTTGAACGGGAACCGAAACCGCGAAAAACCGTAGCCGGCGAGCACGCTGACGATGACCGACAGCATGACCGTCATCACCGAGACATAGATGCTGTTCTGCGCCGAGGCCCACAGGCCGTCGCCGAAACTGTTCAGCGTTTGATAGTTCTCCAGCGAGAAGCCCGTCGTCGGCCAGGGCGGCAGGGGCGGCAGGCGCGCCTCCTGTGCCGGCTTGAAGGCCGACAGCACCGTCCACACGATCGGCGCCACGAACAGCACCGAGGCGACGATGCCGGTGGAATGCCTGGCCAAGCGCGCGGCAAGCTTGCCTGTGCCCGATATCGCCTGCGCCATCAGTCGAGCCCCTCGGGTTTGCGCAGCAACCAGAGCTGGACGAGGCTGAGCGCCACCAGGATGACCAGCAGCACCATCGAGAGTGCCGCGCCATAGCCGAGCTTGAACGAGACGAAGGACTGGTTGAAGATCCAGTACACCGCCGTCAGCGTCTGGTTGCGCGGGCCGCCGCGCAGGATGATGTAGAACTGGTCGAAGGCAAGGATGGAGCCCGCGACCGACAGGATCAGCGCCAGCGCCAGGGTGCGGCGCATCAGCGGCAAGGTGATCGCCCGGAACCTGGCGAACGGCCCGGCGCCGTCGATGACGGCGGCCTCCTGCAGATCCTGCGGGATCGACTGCAGGCCGGTCATCAGGATGATCATGGTGAAGCCAGCGACCTTCCACACCACCATGGCGATGATCGACCAGAAGGCCGGTTGGAAGGTGGCGAGCAGGTTGAACTTCTTGTCGATCAGGCCGAGATCGTAGGCGGCGGGGCTGAACAGGCCGGAATCGACGTTGAGCAGCCACGACCACAAAAGGCTCGCCGAGGCAAAGCCGACCACCGCCGGCATGAAGAACATGGTGCGGTAGAGGTTGGTGAACGGGCGCGGCCGCTCGATGAAGATCGCCAGCGGAAAGGCGACGGCGAAGATCGCGATGGTGACGATCAGCGTGTAGTAACCGGTGAATCTCAGCGCGTTCCAGAACCTGGTGTCGCGCAGGATTGCCCAGTAATTGCCGAGGCCGATGAAGGAGTGCTCGCCCATCAAGGGCCAGTTGTGCAGCGACATCCAGGCCGTCATGCCGAGCGGAATGACGAAGAACAGCATGACCAGCGCCACCGCCGGCGCGACATAGAGCAGGCCAATCCATTGCCGGCGCCCGGCGCCAACGCGTTTGCGGACGCGGGGTGGGGCGGTGGTTGCGGTGATGGTGGTCATGGCTGTTTCCCTGGCGCTGCGTCCCCTCCTCCTCGAGGGGAGGGTCCGGCCGAAGGCCGGGGGTGGGGTCCTCCGCCAAGCGCGCCGACATCAAGGAACGTCGAGCACTGCCGAGACGACCCCACCCGGACCTGCGGTCCGACCTCCCCTCAAGGGGGAGGTGGAGGCGGCGCTACTTCTGCGGCGCCTGGTCGATGATCGACTGCATGGTCTCCTGGGCGTTTGCTATGGCGCCATCGACGTCGTCGCCGAAGAACACCTCGTTGATCATCTGTGTCCACGGGCCGTTGGCGGAGTTGATCAGGTCGTTGAACACCACCGAATACGGCGTCTTGCCCTTGGCCATCGCCTCGGCGGCAATCTGGTAGCGCGGGTCGAGCTCCTTCAGCGCGTCCTTGGCGATGTCGCCGCGCACCGGCAGGCTGCCGTATTTGGCGAGGATCGTCTGGCCTTCGAGCGAATAGGCGAAGTCCAGGAACTCCTTCACCACGGCGAGTTTCTTGGTGCCCTTGGTGACGACGAAATTGTCGCCGCCGGCAAAGGACGACCAGTTGCCATCCTTGCCCGGCAGGAAGGTGACGCCGTAGTCGACATCAGGATATTGCGTGTTGAGCGCGCCGATGGCGAAGGCGCCGGAGGGCGAGATGCCGATATTGCCGGCGGCGAAGGCGGCAAAGAAATTGGCGCCCGTATCGGTCTGCGCGCCCGCCGGCACCAAATCCTTCTTGACCATCGAGCGGTAGAGATCGATGGCGCCGCGCAATTGCGGGCTGTCCAGCGTCGCCTTGGAGCCGTCCTCCGACAGGATGTCGCCGCCCGAGGCCCAGATCAGCGGCGTGAAGGTGAAGATGTTGCAGCCACCGCAATTGCCGGAGAAGTAGAAGCCCTTGATGTTGCCGCCAAGCGCGTTGACCTTCTCGGCGTCGGCTTCGATCTCGGCCCAGTTGGCCGGGCCCTTTTCAGGGTCGAGGCCTGCCTGCTTGAACAGCTTCTTGTTCCAGATCAGCACCGAGGCGTCGGCCGAGAAGGGCAGGCCGTAAATGCGGTCCTTGTAGGTGCCGGTCTTCACATGCGCGGGCGACAGGCTGGCGAAATAGGGAAGCGATTTCGCCCAGTCGGTGATGTCCTCCAACTGGCCGGCGGCCGCGAAGGAGGGCGTGTAGATCAGGTCGAGCGACAGCGCGTCGGGCGCCGTGCCGCCGGCCGCGGCCGCGCCATATTTCGGGATGATCTCGGCATTGGGGATAATGTCGAGCTTGACCTGGTCCTTGTTCGCCTTGTTGAAGGCGTCGACGATCCTCGGCATGAAGTTCGAGCCGTCGGCGCGTACCCAGATGTTGGCGGTTTCGGCGGCGGCAAATTGCAGGCCGCAACCCAGAACGGCAGCCGTCAACGTCAATTTGGTCAGGGCCAATTTGGTCGGGGCCAGTTTGGCAATCAAAGTCCTCATGTTCTCCTCCTCCTCATTTAGCCGCGATGCGCGGCTTGCCGCCGATCGCGGCGCTTCGTTTCTCAGCCGTCTTTTCAGCCGTCGGGCAGGCGGCCGCAGGACTGCCGCACCACCAGCCGGCACGGCAGTTTTCTGATGCCCGGCGCGGCGGGCTTGCCGCCGACCAGGGAAAGCAGGGTCAGCCCGGCCTCGCGGCCGAGCGCTGTCAGGTTCATGTCGACCGAGGTCAGCGGCGGGCGGGTCGCCTCGGCCACGATCTCCCAATTGTCGAAGCCGATGACGCCGACATCGCCGGGAACGCTCAAGCCACGCTCGCGCAGAGCATCGATGACGCCGCGCGCGATCTGGTCGTTGCCGCAGAAGACGGCGTCCGGCTTTTCTCCCCCGCCATCGAAAAGGATCGTCACCGCCTCATGCCCCCAGGCTTCCGACCAGGCGCCGAGCAGGGGTTCGATGACGGACAGGCCGTTCTCGATCAGCGCGGCGCGATAGGCCTGCGCCCGTTCATGCACCACGGCAAAACTGGCCGGGCCCGTGACATGGGCGATGCGCTTGCGGCCGAGCCGGCAGAAATGGTCGACGGCCAGCCGCGCCCCCCCGGCATCGTCGGAAACGAAGGCGACGGCGTCGGGATCGGGCTGAGTGAAGGCGTAGATCACGGGGATGCGCAAATTGGCGAGATCGATCGGCAGATGGCGGTCGATGCGCTTGCCGGTGGCAATGATGCCGTCGACGCGCTTGTCGAGCATGGCCTCGACATGGAGCTGGCCGAGACGGGGATCCTCCTCGACATTGCACAGGAATACCGAGACGCCGGCATCGACCAGCGCATCCGAAATGCCCGACATCAGCGGCAGCGAGAAACGGCCATAGGTGTCGTTGGTGAGCAGGCCGACAGTAAAGGAGCGGCGCCTCAGCAGGCTCTGCGCCAGGCTGTTAGGCCGGAAGCCCAGGTTGCGCGCCGTCTCGCGAATGCGCTCGCGGGTCTCGGCGGTCATGCGCCCCTGATCATTGAGTGCCTTGGATGCAGTGGCAACGCTGACGCCGGCCTGCGCGGCCACGTCGCGCAAGGTGACGGGTTTGGGAAAGACCGGAACTGGCTGGTCGTCCGATGCCATCGCGGCAGAAATCCTTGGTTGGAAAAAGGTTTTCCCTTACCGGCCGGAATAAAGCCCGGCTAACGGCCGAACCCCATCGGGACTGTCTGGAAAAACCTTTTCTCAACTTGAAGGCTAGGCCAGATCGGGGGACCGATCAAGAGGAAAATGGCCAGATCAGGGTTCCTCGGTACCATCCGCTATTTCGCGCGGCCGCGACGTTTCGCATCTTCGAGGCCGAAAGGCAGGTGAAAGGGAACGCGCCGCGGTGTGGAGCTGGACCCTCTTGCCCTTGGTCGGCAGGATCATTGCATGGCTGGAACGTCAGACGTGGCTTGAGCCGCCGCATTCCTTGACTTGGTGCAAGCCCAGCGGGAGACCGCTCACGTCCTTGGAGTGACTCTATGCCTTCTTGGCCACACGCTTCTTTTTCGGCGCCGGGTTCAGCGCTTCCGCCACGCGATCGGCTTCTTCCTTGGCCAGGCGCAATTCCCTCAGCCTTGCCGTCTTGATCTCCCTGGCCCTCGCCTCGGACATGTATTCGGCGGTTGCCTTGTTGCGCTCCGCGGTTTTCTTCTGCTTGTCGACAAAGCGGGCTTCAGCTTTTTGCATGATCGTCTGATTGCCGTCGGCCATTGAAGAAATCTCCTTCGCGCGTGAAATCGTGAAAATGAACTTCTCGATAAATAGGCGCCCGGAAGGAAAAATTCAATCTTTCGAATAATTTGGCCTCCTTGTCGGCGTCAGGAGACCGCGCTTCGAAATAATACTTTTGAAATTTTTCTCCCGCCGGAATCAAATCTTGCGCGGGGAATGGAGATAGCGCCAAGGCGCCAACGGACAGAATTTCGAATGGAAAACCGTTTCGCATTTTCCTGGAATTGCCTAGGATGGTCCGGTGGTCGTTTGGTGCAGGGTTTGCGGAAACGGAACCGCGATTCCCAGTTTGGAGACAAGTCATGTTCGCGGCCCAGGCCATCGATATCTCAGACAAGGCCGCGTTCTACCGCGACCTTGCCAAGCAATTGGAGGCGCTGCTCGAGGGCGAGCACGATTCGATCGCCAACGCCGCCAACACCGTGGCGCTGATCTTCCAGATGGTGCCCGACCTCAACTGGGCCGGCTTCTATTTCCTGGCATCGGACGAGGAACTTGTGCTGGGGCCCTTCCAGGGCAAGCCGGCCTGCGTGCGCATCGCCGTCGGCCAAGGCGTATGCGGAACGGCGGTCGAGCTCGGCACCTCGATGCTGATCAAGGACGTGCATGATTTCCCCGGCCACATCGCCTGCGACGCCGCCTCGCGCTCCGAGCTGGTCGTGCTGCTTGTGGACGAGGAGGGCGTTTTCGGCGTGCTCGATCTCGACAGCCCGCTGCCCGGCCGCTTCGACAGTGCCGACCAGGCCGGCATCGAGGCGCTGGCGGCGATCTATGTCGCGGCGAGTTCGTTCCAGGATTAGTTACCCTGAGACCTTCACCAGCATCAGGCTGAAGCCGCCGATGAACAGGAAGGCGCAGAAGGCGAGCGCCAGCGGGCGCAGGCCGCGCGAGCGCAGTTGCGAAATGTCCGCCTGCAGGCCCATGGCGGCCAGCCCCATGGTGAGCATGATGGTGGTGGCCAGCACTACCGCCTGCTTCACTTCGGCTGGTATCGTAACCAGGCTGTTCAAGGCCACGACGGCGACAAAGGCGGCGACGAACCACGGCATGGGCGGGCGTGCAGCCGACTGGTCGTCACTTTTGCGGCGCGCCATCAGGCCGAGCGCGATGACCATCGGCGCAAGCATGGCGACGCGGGTCAGCTTGGCGACGGTGGCGATCTCGCCGGATTGGGTGCCGTTCTGGAAACCGGCGCCGATGACTTGCGCCACCTCATGGATGGAGGCGCCGGCCCACAGTCCGAAGGCGTGCTGGTCGAGGCCGAGCAGCGGCGCCAGCAGCGGGAAGCCGAGCATGGCGATGGTGCCGAACAAGGTGATCGAGGCGACGGCATAGGTGACGTCCTCGTCGCGCGCATCGGTGACGATGTTGGTGGCGACGATCGCCGAGGCACCGCAGATCGAGGTGCCGGCGGCGATCAACTGGGTGAGCTTGGCGTCGACGCCGATCAGCCGGCCGAGCGTGATGGTGAAGACGAAGGTGGCGCCAAGGGTCAGTGCGACGATGCCGACGCCGCCGGCGCCGATCGAGACGACCTGGCCAAGCGTCAGCTGGAAGCCGAGCAGCACGATGGCGAAGCGCAGCAGGCGCTTTTGCGAAAAGGCGATGCCCGCCTTGGCGTGCACCGGTGTGCCGAGCACGTTGGAATAGACCATGCCGGCGACGACGGCCAGGATCATCGGGCTGAACAGGGCAAAACCGGAGACATTGCGGGCCGAGAAGGCGACGGCCGTGATCATCGCCACCAGCACGATGCCGGGAATGATGCCGTTCCCCACGAAATCGAGGCGCTTGCGACCTTGGGCCAGATCGGCGGAAATCAGGCCTTTCGGAATACCGTTTGCGATGGGAGTCAGGGACGACAATACAATTCTCCGTGCGAGTACGCCGGAGAAATGTCATTCCAAGACTAATCTTTCCAACGAATTATTTTCGTTAGAATGATCGATTTTTACGAACGGTCTTGGCCCCTCGAAAGCTGAGAAAGGGGCCGGCCTACAGCTGCGCTTCGATCGCCGCCTTGTCGATCACCGACCAGACGTGCCTGATCCTGCCGTCGAGAAACTCGTAGAAGACGTTCTCGCTGAAGGACACTTTCCTGCCGTTGACCGGCAGGCCGAGAAAAGTTTCCTTTGGCGTGCAGTTGAATTGAAGGCGGCTCGCTATGAAAGGCGTATCGGCGATCAGCAGTTGGATGTCGAAATAGAGATCGGGAATTTCGCGAAAATCCCGCTCCAGCATGTCGCGGTAACCCGACAGGCCGACCCGGTCGCCATTGTAGTGCACCTCCTGGTGTACGAAGCGGTCTAGGCTCCGCCAGTCCTGGGCGTTGAGGCAGGCGATGTAACCACGATAGCTATTGGCAAGATCTTCATCGGTCATAGCATGCTCCGGTGCTTTGCCAACCGCATGTCTTCCACGACTGTTCCGGACGGCGAGAAATGCTTGTTCGGGGAAGACATAGAGCGGCGATGCCGGAATGCGAGTGCGGCATCAGGGAAGGACTTCGAATTCCGGTCCGCCGATCACCTCGTCGATCGCCTGTGGGTCGACGTGCTCGCTGTCGACCGAGGCTTCGAGCTGCGACAAGGGGGCTTCAAGGGTCCAGGTGACGCCGTGGCTGTCATATTCGAGAACGCCGGTGCCACTTACAGCTGCTGGAGCGACGCGCTGGAGCACGACGGTGCCGAAACCGCCATGGCCGATGTTCTGCACCTGAGGACCATCGCGCTCTTTCCAGATCAGCTGGAACCGTTTCAGGGCGCCTGCCTGGCTCACCTTCCATTGCACCGATATCGTTCCCTCGGCGGCCGAAAGCACGCCATATTTGGCGGAGTTGGTCGCCAGTTCATGAAAGGCGATGCCGAGATACTGGACGGCATTGGGGTTCAGCGTCAGGGAAGGGCCAGCCATGGAAATCCGTTCCTCGTTGCCGAACGGTTTGGCTTGTGCCAGGAGCAACTCGAAAATCGTCGCGCCTCGCCAGTCGCCGGACACCAGCAGGTCGTGCGAGAGCGACAGCGCCATGATGCGCTCGCGCACCTGGCGTTCGAACTCCGCCGGTGTCGAGGACCTCTTGCTGGTCTCGCGGATCATAGAGATGATGACGGAATACTGGTTCTTGACCCGATGGTTGACCTCGCGCATCAGCATGCGGATGCGATATTCGCTCTCCTTGGCTATCGAGATGTCGCGGGCGATCTTGGAGGCGCCGATGATCCGGCCGACGGCATTGCGTACGGGCGAGATCGTCAGGGATACGGGCACTAGGCTGCCGTCCTTGCGGCGGCGGATGGTCTCGTAGGTCTCGACCTGCTCGCCTTTGCGGATGCGCTCCAGTATGCGCGGCTCCTCGTCCAGATGGTCATCGGGTATCAGCATCGTCACGGACCTGCCGACCGCTTCGTCGGCGGTGTAGCCGAACAGGCGTTGGGCGCCTGAGTTCCAGCTCTTGATGACGCCGTTCAAATCCTTGCTGACGATTGCATCGAAGGAGGATTCCACGATGGCCGACAGATGATGCCTGGCCTCGTCGGCAAGATGCCGATCGGTGAGGTCGAACAGCATGTTGACGGCGCCGACAAGCCTGCCTTGGTCGTCATGGAGCGGGGTGGGATAGGGAAGGAAGGGCACGCGCGTGCCGTCGGGACGCTGCGAGATGGCCGACTGGTTTCTGACCGGCCGGTTCTCCCGCAACGCAACGGCCATCGGGCATTGGTCGTGCGGCAACACCTGCCCGTCGGTCGTGAACAGCTTGTGCGTTACGCACCACTGGTCTTTTCCGAGCTCGGGCTCGCGCCCGGCAAAATCGGCCGCGGCCCGGTTGAAATAGGTGATCCTGCCTTCGCTATCGGTCGTGTAGATGGCGACAGGAAGATTATCGAGGATTTGATGGGATAGATCGAGTGTCGAACTGTTCGACAGGTCCGTCATGCGCAAGGTTCCATTTAACCACCGTGAACGCTGTCCGGCTGAATTGGTTCCTGGACCCGTAGGCTAGCCGCGATAACGCAGCGCATCGACCAGCAGCGTAAAGGCGGGCGTCGCCTGGCGGCGGCTGGGATAGTAGAGGTGATAGCCGGGAAACGGCGGGCACCAGTCGGCCATGAGCCGCAACAAGCGGCCATCGGCGAGATGCGCCGTCACTTGATCCTCCGGGAGATAGGCGAGGCCGACGCCGGCCAACACGGCATTCATGCGCAGCCCCGCCGTGTTGAAGATCAACTGGCCGTCGACGCGCACCTTCAGCTCGCGTCCGGCCTTCTCGAACTCCCAGGCATAGAGCCCGCCATGGGTCGGCAGGCGCAGGTTGATGCAATTGTGATCGGTCAGGTCCTGCGGCATGCGCGGCTTCGG
This sequence comes from Mesorhizobium sp. BR-1-1-10, assembly GCF_020165595.1. NCBI lineage: Bacteria > Pseudomonadati > Pseudomonadota > Alphaproteobacteria > Hyphomicrobiales > Phyllobacteriaceae > Mesorhizobium > Mesorhizobium sp. BR-1-1-10. The sequence continues at coordinate 63,062 of NZ_JAIUIL010000018.1, forward strand.
CCGGCTTGCGAAATAGGCCGGCGAGCCGACCACCGCCATGCGCATGTCGGGACCGATGCGCACCGCGATCATGTCTCGCGCCACCTGTTCACCCAGCCGTACGCCGGCGTCATAACGCCCGGCCACGATGTCGGTCAGGCCGTAGTCGACGACGATCTCGACCCGGATGTCGGGATATTGCGGCAACAGCCGGGCGATGGCCGGCCACAGGACCGTGTCGGCCGAATGTTCGCCAGCGGTGATGCGGATGGTCCCGGCGGGCTTTTCTCGCAATGCGCTCAAGGCGGCGAGCTCACTTTCGATCTCGTCGAGCCTCGGTCCGACGGTGCGGGCCAGGCGTTCGCCGGCTTCGGTCGGCGAGACACTGCGCGTGGTGCGGGTCAAAAGCCGCACGCCCAGCCGCTCTTCCAACGTGCGCAAGGCATGGCTGAGCGCCGATTGGGATACGCCAAGCTTGGCCGCCGCCCTGGTGAAGCTCTTCTCGCGCGCGACGGCGAGGAAGGCGGTCAACTCATTCAGATTGTCGCGTGGCATTGATGAATTTCTCTCATAAGTACATGCCGGATATAGCAGCTACTCATGACCATCGCAGCCCCTAAATAGAACGCAATCGGCCGAACAAGCCGGCGCTCCTGGCCTGGCGGCAATGTCCTCCCGGCATCACGAAAGGACGGAAAACGTGGAGATCACACGAAGCGGCTCGCAGCCCTCGGCGAAGCCGCCGAATATTTCACCGGGGCGGTGCGCATCGATGCACCCTTCAAGGGCAGCGGCCCCGCGCGCGTCGGCGGGGCCACCGTGACCTTCGAGCCCGGCGCGCGCACGGCCTGGCACACGCACCCGCTCGGCCAGACACTTATCGTTCTGTCGGGCGCCGGTCTGGTGCAATGCGAAGGCCGGCCGATCCAACAGATCCGTCCCGGCGACATCATCTGGTTCGCGCCCGGCGAAAAGCATTGGCATGGGGCGTCGCCGACAACGGCGATGAGCCATATCGCCATTGCCGAAGCGCTCGACGGCAAGGTCGTCGACTGGATGGAGCATGTCACCGACGAACAATACGGGATTTGACCGACCAGGCCGCGCACCCACCGATAGCACAAGAAGGAGACCCTCATGACCGATGCCCCAGCGCCTCCCAAAAGCCCGTTTTCCGACATCGCTCCAGCACTCGGCACCTATACCGACGAGGTGCTTTTCGGCGACGTCTGGAAACGCCCCGGCCTCTCGCCGCGCGACCGCAGCCTGGTCACCGTCGCCAGCCTGGTCTCGGGCTACCGGATCAACGAGATGCCGTTCCACATGAAGCGGGCGCTCGAGAATGGCGTAACCCCTGACGAGCTCATCGAGGCCATCACGCATCTTGCCTTCTATGCTGGATGGCCGCCGGCAAGCACCGCGATCGGCATCGCCCGCAACGTCTTCGAACAGGCCGACGCCGAGAAGAAGGGACAGTGACAATGCAAAAGCGCGCACTTGGAAACAGCGGCCTCGAAGTCTCGGCCATCGGCCTTGGCTGCATGGGCATGAGCCAGTCATATGGGCAGCCGATGGAGACCCCGGATGCAGTCCGTCTGATCCGGGCGGCATTCGAGCGCGGGGTCACCTTCTTCGACACGGCGGAGGTCTACGGACCGTTCAGGAACGAAGAGGTCGTCGGCGAGGCGTTGCAGCCAATCCGCGACCAGGTGGTGATCGCCACCAAATTCGGCATCGACATCGCCGGTGCGGCCGGACACCAGGGCATGGACAGCCGGCCGCAGCATATTCGCGACGTCGTCGAGGCCTCTCTCAAGCGGCTGAGGACGGACTACATCGATCTTCTCTACCAGCATCGGGTCGATCCGGTCGTGCCGATCGAAGAGGTGGCTGGCGTGGTGAAGGACTTGATCAGCCAAGGCAAGGTGAAGCATTTCGGCCTCTCGGAAGCGGGCGTGCGCACCATCCGCCGCGCTCATGCGGTGCAGCCGGTCGCCGCGCTTCAGAGCGAATATTCACTCTGGTGGCGTGAGCCCGAGGAGGCGATCCTGCCGGCCCTCGAGGAACTGGGAATCGGCTTCGTGCCTTTCAGTCCGCTGGGCAAGGGTTTCCTCACCGGCGCCATCAACGCCGGGACGACGTTCGATGCCAACGATTTCCGCAACAGCGTTCCGCGGTTCACGGAGGAAGCCCGCCAGGCAAACCAGGCACTGGTCGACGCCATCGTCGCGATCGCGGCTGACAAGAACGCGACATCGGCACAGGTCGCGCTTGCCTGGCTGCTGGCGCGCAAGCCCTGGATCGTTCCGATCCCAGGTACGACCAAGCTAAACCGCCTTGAGGAAAACATCGGATCTCTCGCCGTTGCCCTGACCGCGGACGATCTTCGCGATATCGAGAACGCGGTCTCGGCGATTGCCGTCCAGGGAGAACGATACTCCCCGCAACAGGCGGCGAGGATCGATCGCTGAGGGTCCCAGCCGTATCAGGCCAAGGCGTTGCCGACGGTTTGGCCCAATGACAGGCCGAGGCGGTGTCTTGACGCGGGACCGTTGCTGCTCCAGCTTGCCGCCATGTTCGTTCCCGCGCCCGTCATCGCCAAGCGACGCCGCTTCCGCCCAGCGCGGAGCGGCACGCTGATTGCGCGACGACAAAGGCCGGCAGGATAAATCCGGTTCGCTCGTTTCCAGCCCCGCCCGCGACAACAGCCGGCGGGGTTTTTCATGCTTGGAGCACTGTCATGACCATCGAGTCTGCCATCCGGTTTCGGCCGGCCGAACCCGCCGATGCCGCCGCCATCCGCGACATTGTGCGTGCCGCCTATGCCAAATGGGTGCCGGTGATCGGCCGCGAGCCGCTGCCGATGCGCGCCGACTACGAAAAGGCCATCGCCGAGCATCGGTTCGACCTCGCCGTCGAGGACGGCCGCATCGTCGGCATGATCGAGACCACGCTGGCCGACGATCACCTGTGGATCGAGAACGTCTGCGTCGCGCCGGAAGCGCAGGGCAGGGGCATCGGCCGGCTCCTGCTGGAGCGTGCGGAAATCAAGGCGCGCGAGGCGGGCCGCAACGAGCTTCGCCTGTTGACCAACGGCGCCTTCGAAGCCAACGTGTCGCTCTACAAGCGGCACGGCTATACGGTCGACCGGGAAGAGCCGTTCATGAATGGGGTGACGGTCTATATGAGCAAGAGGTTGGCATGACGATCGGAGCGCGACGATGGCTGCGAGGGTAGCGCTGAAGCAACTGTCCGGGCTCTATGCGATTTCGCGGCTTCAAGCCGCTGACGGTATTCCTGGCTGGGCGGACGGACCAGGTTTCGTCAGCATCACCAGGACCGACGACGAGCTCTCGATCACCTGCCTTCAGGATCGCGTGCCCGATGCCGTCAAGCATGACCGCGACTGGGTCGCCTTCAAATTGCAGGGGCCGTTCGCGTTCGACGAAACCGGCATCGTGCTGTCCGTCATCAGGCCGCTGTCGGAAAACGGGCTAGGCATCTTCCTGGTATCGACCTTCGATGGCGACCACCTGCTGGTGAAAGCGGCTGACGAGCCTGCGGCAAGAGGTTTGCTGGGCGAAGCCGGGCATACGCTGCTATAGTCCGCTCATCGCTGGTCCAGCCCTCTGGCTCAACCACTGCCGCGCTGGCTCAACCAGTTCGGGGGTTGCGTTTGACAGCGCCGTTCGCGCATCGTTATTTCTGGCCAGATGTCACGGCCTGACCGGCCATGCGGCACCTCAAGGAGAGATCATGTCACACGATCTGCAGTTCTACATCGATGGCGCGTGGGTCGATCCTGTCGTGCCCAACACGCTCGACGTCATCGATCCATCGAACGAGGACGCCTTTGCGCGGATCTCGCTCGGCTCCAGGGCCGATGTCGACAAGGCTGTGGCCGCCGCCAAGCGCGCCTTCAACACATATGGCTTCACCTCGGTCGAGGAGCGCCTCGACATCCTCAACCGCGTCATCGAGGTCTACAAGAAGCGCAGCAAGGACCTGGCGGTCGCCGTGTCGCGCGAGATGGGCGCGCCGCGCCAGATGGCGCTCGACAGCCAGGTCGGCATCGGCCTGGCGCATCTGGCCAAAATGGCCGAGACGCTGAAGAATTTCCAGTTCCGCCACGTCAAGGGCAACCATCTCGTGGTCAAGGAGCCGATCGGCGTCGTCGGCCTGATCACGCCCTGGAACTGGCCGCTGAACCAGATCACCTGCAAGGTCGGTCCGGCACTCGCCGCCGGCTGCACCATGGTGCTGAAGCCCTCGGAAATCGCGCCGGTCAACGCCATCATCTTCGCCGAAATCATCGACGAGGCCGGCGTGCCGAAGGGCGTGTTCAACCTCGTCAACGGCGACGGCCCTGGCGTCGGCCAGGCGCTGTCCAGCCATCCCGACATCGACATGATGTCGTTCACCGGTTCGACCCGGGCAGGCATATTGGTGGCCAAGGCTGCCGCCGACACCGTCAAGCGCGTGCATCAGGAGCTTGGCGGCAAGTCGGCCAACATCCTGTTCCCGGATGTCGACCTCGCCACCGCCGTCAGCAAGGGCGTCGCCGGCTGCTTCAGCAACAGCGGCCAGTCCTGCAACGCGCCGACGCGCATGTTCGTGCCGCGCGACCGCCACGACGAGGCCGCGGGATATGCCAGGACGGCGGCGGAAAGCTTCACGGTCGGTCCGGCCGACGGCGCCAACACCAAGCTCGGCCCAGTCGTCAGCCAGGTCCAGTTCGACAAGATCCAGGACCTGATCCAGAGCGGCATCGACGAGGGTGCCAGGCTGGTCGCCGGCGGCCCCGGCCGGCCTGCCGAACTCAATCGCGGCTACTATGTCAGGCCGACCGTGTTCGCCGACGTCACCCACGACATGCGCATCGCGCGCGAGGAGGTTTTCGGGCCGGTGTTGGCGATCCTGCCCTACGACAAGGTCGAGCAGGCTGTCGAGCAGGCCAACGACACCGTCTACGGCCTTGCCTCCTACATCCAGGCCAAGGACCTACAGAAGGCGCGCGAGGTCGCGGCCCGCATGCGCTCGGGCAATGTCTACATCAACTATCCCCAATGGGACGCCGGCCTGCCCTTCGGCGGCTACAAGCAGTCGGGCAACGGCCGCGAATACGCCGAATACGGGCTCGAGGATTTCCTCGAGATCAAGGGCATCGCGGGGTACGAGGCGGCGGAGTAGTGCAGGACTTTCGGGCCGGCGCAACGCCGGCCCGGTCAGAAGGGACAGGTCCCGTCAGAAGGCTCTATTTCAGCGGCAGAAACAATTCGCAGACCACATCAGGCACCGGCACATTCGGGAACATCGAAAAGTGCCGTTGGCAATAGATCGGGAAGTCACGCGCTTCCTCGCCGCTGGCAGGAAGCCAGTCGCGATAAAGGTAGAGCGCGGCTGGCTCTAGGTTATTGGTATTGTGGACGACGCGCAACACGGCGCAGCGTCCGCCGGGGATCACGCCAGCCATCATTTGCCCGTCATCAGCGTCGATCGGCAGGTCAGTCCCGACACACAGGTCCATGCTGTAATCGGCTGGGTTGGCGGGGATCCTCTCGGAACGGAAGACGTTGAAAGTCGGGCTCGTCTCCGGCGACAGGCCGGCGGCCTTGCGCCAGGCGATGAACCGCTGGATGGTGTCGCCGAGTGTCGCCCGGTCGCCTCGATGTTCCATGATCGCCACCGGCGTCGGGGGCACATCGCGGATCGTCACGTCGTCGTGGTCATAGGTAATGTGCATGAGCTTGCTCCTTGCATTGTCCATAGGCCCGAAGGCCGCAAGCCACGGTGCCCAGTCGGGCGACTTCCGGAACGATGAAGGAGACTGCCCGAACCGTTGCCGAAAGGCGCGGGCGAAGGCGTCCGGTGCATCGTAACCGGCATCCATTGCTATGTCAGTGACGCTTTCGGCATCCCTGAAGGCCAGCCGGTATGAAGCGCGCTTCATGCGGGCAAGCTGGACATAGCGATGCACGGACAGCCCGAAGGTCGCCGTGAACTGCCGGTGGAAATGGTATTTGGAAAATGCCGCGATGCCGCTCAAAGCATCCAGGTCCAGATTGCCGTTCAAATGCTGGTCGATATGATCCAACACTCTCTGCATCCGGGCATGGTAGTTTTGAAGCGCCGCATTCATCATTCCGTTCTCCGTGGCAGCACCAGCTAAAGCGTATGCGGACATGACGCGCTCGACCGATCTTGCGGTTTGTCACGGGTCGCGGAACCGCGCCAAGGACCGTTTAGGGGCACGCGCGACCTTAGTTGGAAATCCAACTACCGGGAAATTCGACCGTAATTGTTGATGCAATATTGTTCGGACCATCTAATCGCCATCAGTGCGGTCTTCACTGGCAATGGCTCCCCGCCTTGCCAATTGGCATATACATGCTATATATCTGCCAATTAGCGAGGTCTAAACATGCAGCTTCAAGCCATCACCGCCACACCGGCCACTGTCGGCTCAGCCATTTCGGATGAAGAGGCAGGCGCTTTGGCGCGCACCACGATCAACCTATTCAAGGCCTGGAATCTCACCGACTTCGAGGCCTGCGTCCTGCTTGGCGGCATTTCGGCGCGCACCTGGGCGCGCTGGAAGGAGGGCGGCATCGGCCGGATCGACCGCGACCTGCGCACCCGCATGGCGCATCTGATGGGCATCCACAAGGGGCTGCGTTACCTCTTCACCGAGCCGGCGCGCGGCTATGCCTGGATACGCAAGCCCAATGCCACCTTCGGCGGGCAGTCGGCGCTCGACGTGATGCTGCGCGGCGACATTTCCGATCTCGCGGCGATGCGCGAATGGCTCGACGCGGAGCGTGGTGCATGGTGAGTGGGCTCGCGGTCCGGCGCCGCGTCCACTGGCCCCAGACCTACCGCATCATCCGCTCCATCCATCCGCCGATCGATCTCTTTGAGGACATCGCCGATCCGCGCGACTGGGAGGCACTCGCCGCCGTCGAGGAGAAGACCAACCCGCGCATCCGGCTGGAGCTTGGCGATCTCGGCAAGGTGCCGGCCGCAAGGCGGGTTTCCGGTCCCGGCGCCAGTTTCGTCATGGCGCCTTTCGTGCATTGTTCCGTCCTTCGGCCCGGCCGGTTTTCGGACGGCAGCTACGGCATCTACTATGCCGGCGACAGCGAGGACGTGGCGCTGGCCGAAACCATCCACCATCACCAGAAATTCATGCGCGCCACCAACGAGGCGCCCGGCTGGACGGCCGATTTCCGCGTGCTGATCGGCAGCGTCGATCGCGACCTCGACGACGTCAACGCCGTGCCCGGCGTGCTCGATCCCGACGACTACACGGCGTCGCAGGCGGAAGGGCGGGCGCTGCGGGCCGCCGGCAGCGACGGGCTGGTGTGGAACAGCGTGCGCATGCCCGATGGGGAGTGCATCGGCATCTTCTGGCCCGACGTCATCGGTGTCCCTGTGCAGGGCCGCCACTACAGTTACCACTGGGACGGCGGCCGCGTCGATTTCGTGCGCCAGCACGACACGGGCAAGGTGCTGGAAGTGGTGTGAGCGAAGGCGGCCGCGGCGACCAGTCCCAGGCCTTTACGTGGGCTTGCGTGCCTGCGTGACGGCCAGCCATACGGCCGAGACGAGAAAATAGAAGGCACCGAACGCGGCATAGGGCGCGATGTCGGTGATGCCAGGCGTCGCGGTGCCGATTGCCTGTTTGATGAAGAAGCCACCGGCAAGCGCCGACTGCGCACCGCTCAGCGCCATCGCCCATTGCGCGCCTGCCCGCCAACGGCGCACACCGGTCGCAAGCTGGAACAGGCCGGAGAGAACCGCCCACGCACCGAACACCGCCAGAACCGCGTGCGGGCCTTGTTCAAGTGCGATGAAGACGGCAATGGCCGTGATGGTGCTGACCGCCGCGTTGAGCGCCTGGCTGGGATTAGCTTTCAGGCCGCCGCTGCGCTGCGCGTCCAGAATATTGGCGACAGCGTCCCACAAGGGGTAGGCGACCAGGAGTAGCGCGGAGACCGGCGGCGCGCTTTTGCCAAGGGTGAAGGCGGCCGCCACCCAGGCGACCGAAAAGCCGGCCCGGAGGAAATAATAGGACTTCAGCCACTGCGATGGGGCGCCGGGCGCCTGAATGGTTTGAGTGCTCATTGGAATTTCCTGTCTCGTTGGTTGGACGGCGATTGACCCGTTTGATCGATTTGGAACCACGTTCGCCGAGTTGGATGATTGGAACAGCCCGTTCTCGCAGCCTTGGCTGCGGGATTGGTTTTGATCCAAGAAAAAAACGGCGCATAATCAGCACGAAAATGCGCTATCGTCGTAAGGAATGTAGGGGAGCCGGCCGGCCGCATCCATGATGGAATCGCCTGAAAATTTGACCATTCTTCCGGATGGAGGGCCGCGTGCCGGTGTCTCCGGGGACCTTCTCTCGCATGTGCTGGCGCAGATCAGGCTTACCGGCGACGAGGTTTTCTCACGCACGCTGGCACAGGCGGAGCAACTCGATCTCGACGAGGGCCAAGCCCATATCGTCGTGGTGACCGTCGGCGCGCTGCGCATGGAGAGTAGGGATCAGGCCCCTGTCGTCATAGAGGCCGGCGACCTCGTGCTCCTGCCTCGCGGTCCCGGCACGTTGCGGCTGGTGGCGTCGCATCCGCAGGTGGCGATCGTCGCCTGCCGCTTCTGGTTCGATCCTGACAGCCTGCGGGGAATGATCTTCGCCTTGCCACGATGCATCCATATCGAGCGTGCCCAGGGGGCAGGGTGGGTCGATGGAATGCTGCCTTTCCTGATGGTCGAAACCAGCGACGCCCAGCCCGGGGCGGCTTTGATGATTTCCCGCATCATCGATCTCATGGTCATCCGCACCTTGCGCAGTTGGGTGCATGAAGGACGCGCCACGGGCTGGCTCGGCGGGCTTTCGGATGCACGCATCGCCCGTTCCCTGAAAGCCATTCACGAAAGGCCGCTGCAGCGGTGGAGCATCAATGAACTGGCCGACAAAGCCGGCATGTCCCGTTCCAGCTTCTGCGAGCGTTTCGCCGCGCTCGTCGGGCGCTCGCCGCTGCGCTACCAGAATGAATGGCGGCTGGGCCTGGCCCGCGATCTGCTGGCCAGGCGAGACGCACGCGTGGGTGAGATCGGCTTGCGCATCGGCTACGAGTCCGAAGCCGCCTTCAGCCGCGCCTACAAACAGCTCTTCGGGCATCCGCCACGGGTTGAATATGCCTTGGCGAATGAAGCCGCACCGGTGAAACCGCGCTGACCGATGGCGCCAGCTTGAAAATATCGGGTTGCGGCCGCTACCGCACCACCAGCACCGGGATCTCGGTGTAGGACAGCACTTCCGCCGTCTGGCTGCCCAGAAGCAGCCTGCCGAGGCCACGGCGGCCGTGCGAGGCCATGACGATCAGGTCGCAGCCTTGCGCCCGCGACAGTTCCAGGATCGCTTCGGCCGGCCTTTTGTCCTCGACATGGACCAGCGTGGCGGACAGGCCGGCGGCATCGGCGGATGCCTTGCATTTGTCGAGCACTTCCTTGCCATAGCGGCGCGCTTCCTCCTGATAGGTGACCAGTTCGTCGCCGGCGGCATAGCCGGCCATGGCGCCGCCCCAGGCGAAGATCGGGAATTGTTCCGAGACGGTAACGAAGGTGACGGCGGCGCCGATGCCCTTGGCCAGTGTGAGGCCCTGGGCGACACCCTTGCCGGCCAGGTCAGAACCGTCGGTGGCGATGAGCAGATGTTTGTACATGATGGTGTTGCCTGTCGTGCCTGATGACTATCCAGCAGAGATAGTTATGCCGCACGCTCAATCATTGTGCCAATGCGGCGGGAATCAGGGCCAGGCGAGGTTTCGCCAGTACCCCGGATTCCCCTTTGCCGCATCGTCCTCTAAGGTGCCGCCGACTTCGAAAGGCATCCCATGAGCAACGCGTTTCCGCAGATCCATCTGGTCCGGCATGGCGAGACGGCGTGGAGCCTTTCGGGGCAGCATACCGGGCGCACCGACATGCCGCTGACGCCGGCCGGCGAGGCGGCCGCGCGGGGTGTTGCGGAGCGGCTGAAAGGCCTAACGTTCTCAGCCGTCTGGTCGAGCCCCTCGCAGCGCGCCTACAACACCAGCGTGCTTGCCGGCTTTGGCGCGACAAGCGTCAAGATGGACGATCTGCAGGAGTGGGACTACGGGGCCTATGAAGGGCGCACGACGAAAGAGATCCTGGCCGAGCGGCCGGGCTGGACAGTGTTTCGCGACGGCTGTCCGCAAGGTGAGGTGGCGGCCGATGTCGGCATCCGCGCCGACAGGATCATCGAGCGCCTGCGCAAGGCCAATGCCGACATACTGATCTTTTCCAGCGCGCACTTCCTGCGCGTGCTGGCCGCCCGCTGGCTCGGCCTGCCGCCGGAAGGCGGGGCGCTGTTCGTGCTCGACACGGCCAGCATCAGCGTGCTCGGCTACGAGCATCATTTCGGCGAGCCGGTCGTGCGCAAGTGGAACGGGAAGTAGGGCGGGCACCGGCTCGGCGCGGAAGCGCCGTCTTCTCGTCATCCACGGGCGGAGCAAGGAGCGTAGCGACGCGGCGCAGACCCGAGGATCCATGCCGCGACCTCCGAGCGCGGCCACGGTGCGGAATCTGCTCCGCTGCACTCCACGGCCAGCATCGCGGCATGGATCCCAGGGTCTCCGCGACGCCGCTTTCGCGGCTGCTCCGCCCTGGGATGACGAACGCGGGGAGGCTTCGGCAATTCCAAACCCTAGCCAATCCCGACCGTCTCTATCTGTCAAACTTCCGGATCGCCTCGGCGCTGACGGGCTGGAAGAAATTCACCAGATTGCCGTCGGGGTCGCGGAACAGCAGCGAGCGGTTCCCCCAGGGCATGGTGGTCGGCTGCTGCACGGTCGTGCTCTTGATGAGGTCCGACAGCCGGGCGAATTCGGCATCGACGTCGCCGACGCGGAATTCGAGGATGGCCGTGTGGTTGTCGGCGGGGCGGGCGATGTCGCCGCCGAACAGCATCAAGGTGCGCGTGCTGCCGATCGCCAGCGTGCAGGCTGGCGTCGTCAGTTCGGCGAAGTCTTCGGTATAGACCGTCACCGGCATGCCGGTGACCTCACCGTAGAAGCGCACGAGGCGCTGGACATCCGATGTGATGATGCGGACTGAGACGAAATTCATCGCTTAGGTTCCTTGGTCGCTGAAGCCCGGGCCGGGCTTCCAGCCGATGCATAGCCCAGGCCTCCTGACAGCTTTCTGTCAGGAGAGGGGGGTGCGATGGTCTATTCGGGCCTGAGCGACTCCTGGACGGCGCGAGGGAGAAATCATCGGCAGGTGTCAAACAGCGCAATCGGCAATCTGTTCTTGGCAAAGTTTATGGCTTGACGATTTTCATGGCGTTGTTTCGACAGGAATACTCCATTTCATTCGGCAGAGTGTTGATAAGGGCGATCGCCGGGCCTTTACTCGATTTTGTTCTGATAACCATGAATTGATTGGTATGGCTGTTTCCGTGATTTGAGCCTGGATTTGTGCCGTCATAAAATCGCCGGTGGGAAATTTCTGAAACGGGGGAAAAAACATGTCTCACCGCGCGACAAGCATCATGGCCGGCCTGGCGCTTCTGGCTTTTGCGGTTAGTCCGGCGGCTGCTTCCAACCGCATGTTCACCTCCCAAAAGACAGCGCTTTCGGGCCGCGATGTCTATTTCTTCGGCGGAGCGAGCCTGAACGTGGATTGTTCCAGCGCGGGCAGGGACGATGTGAGGGTGGTCTCGGGTCCAAGCCACGGAAATGTAAAACTCGTCCATGACGGGGTGTTTACGCATTACAACAAGTCGAACGACCGGGCAAAATGCAATTCCCACAAGGTGAATGGCATCAAGGCGCTTTACAGGTCGAGCCCTGGCTTCAAGGGCTGGGATCAGGTGACGATCTCGGTTCACACCTATGACGGCGACGCGTTCAAATACGTCACCAACATCAAGGTGGAGTAGTGCTCGCCCGAACGCTTTGTTTTACGCAATTCCGGACGGAAAACCATTACGCACTTTTCCTGGAATTGCCCTAAATCGCACAAGCAGGAGGATCGTTGAAATGAAGCGTCGGACGACAGGTGCGATAACGGCATTGGCGGTTCTGGGATGTGCCGCCTGGCCGGCGGCGGCGGAAAGCTATGGAAAGGTGGCGCTCTCCGGACAGGAGATCTATATTTTCAGGGATGCCAGCCTGAATGCCGACTGTTCCAGTGCCGGCGCGAACGATGTCAGGATCGTCGCGGGCCCAAGCCACGGGAAGATCAGGCTCGTGCATGCCAAGCTCTATACCGGTTTCAGCAAATCGAACGAGCGCTGGAAATGCAATGCCCACAAAGTGGACGGCATCAAGGGGTTTTACCGGTCGAACCCCGGATACAAGGGGCGCGACCAGGTCACGTTTTCGGTCCACACCTATATGGGCAATGCCCATCAGACCGTCGTCAGCATCAACGTCGAATAGTGGGCTTCGTCGCCCACTCACTGCGCCAGCAGCGCCAGTTCCTCCGGCGTGAGGTGCCGCGCGGCGCCCTTGGCGAGGTCGCCGAGGGGCAGGCGGCCGATGGCGACGCGGATCAGGCGCTTGACCTCGATGCCGTGAGCGGCGAGCAGGCGGCGGATGTGGCGGTTCTTGCCTTCGTCGAGCACGATCTCCAGCCAGGCCGTGCGACCGCCGCTGCGCAGGAATTCGATCGAATTGGCCGCCAAGGCCTCGCCGTCGATGGTGGCGCCCGCGCGGAGTTTGTCCAGCAGCGTTTCATCCGGCACCGTGGCGACCTGCACGTGATAGGTCTTGGGCAGATGCGAGGCCGGGTCCATCAGCCGGTTGGCGAAGCGTGTGTCGTTGGTCATCAGCAGCAGGCCTTCGCTGGCCTTGTCCAGCCGGCCGACCGGCGAAACGAAGGGCAGGTCGAGCCCTTCGAGACAGGCATAGACGGTGTCGCGCTCGAGCGGGTCGTGGCGAGTGGTGACCAGCCCACGCGGCTTGTTCACCATCAGATAGACCTTGCGCTCGGCAACCACCTCGACGCCATCGACGACGATCCTGTCGCGGTTCATGTCGACGCGCAGCGCGGCATCGCGCACCACCTTGCCGCCGACGCGCACGCGGCCTTGCGCGATCAGCGCCTCGCCCTGCGTGCGCGAGCACAGGCCGAGTTTTGAGAGCGCGCGGTTCAGGCTGACGCCGGGAGGGCCGGCGCTGCGTGGCTTGCCGGGTGGCGGCCTGCCGGGCGGTGGTGGTCGTGCTGCCATGCTGCTTGGGTCGATCCGTGGTATAGGACAGATGCCATGGGCAGCGTCAGCTTAGCAAGCTGCCGCCGAGGCCGCATCGAGGCCCCCGGCGGCAAGCGGCCAAACAGCAATGGTATATCCGGCAAGGGGCCTTTCGACGCGTCACGCAGCCTGCTCGGTCTCGCCTGCTATGCCGTTCAAGACCTGGACGGCATCCGCCGGCAGCTTAAGCTCGGCCGCCGCCAGGTTCTCCCTGAGATGCCCGACCGACGAGGTGCCGGGGATAAGCAGGATGTTGGGCGAGCGCTGCAACAGCCAGGCGAGCGCCACCTGCATGGGGGTAGCGCCGAGCTTTTGCGCGACGTCGGCAAGCGTGCTCGACTGCAGCGGCGTGAAGCCGCCGAGCGGGAAGAACGGCACATAGGCGATGCCGTCGGCGGCAAGCTCGTCGATCAGCGCGTCATCCTGGCGATGCGCGATGTTGTATTGGTTCTGCACGCAGACGATGTCGGCCATGCCGCGTCCCTGCGCGATCTGCTTGCGGGTGACGTTGCTCAGGCCGATATGGCGCACAAGTCCTTGGCGTTGCAGTTCGGCGAGCGTGTCGAGTTGCGGCTCGAGCGAGCCTTCGGTGGGCCCGTGGATGCCATGCATCGAGCGCAGGTTCACGACCTCGATCGCATCCACCCCGAGATTGCGCAGGTTGTCATGCACGGCCTGCGTCAGCTCCTGCGGTGACATCGCCGGGATCCACGAAGCATCCGCGCCGCGCCGCGCACTGATCTTGGTGACGATGGTGAGGTCCGCGGGATAGGGGTGCAGCGCCTCGCGGATGATCTGGTTGGTAACGTGCGGACCATAGAAATCCGATGTGTCGATATGGTCGACGCCGCTGACAACGGCCTCGCGCAGCACGGCTATCGCCGCGTCGCGGTCCTTCGGCGGGCCGAAGACGCCGGGTCCGGCCAGTTGCATGGCGCCATAGCCCAGGCGCTTCACGGTGCGGTCGCCGAGCTTGAAAGTTCCGGCCTTGCTGATGTCGGTCATGGGTCTCGATCTCCTTTGGATCGGCTCGATATAGACAGTCCCCGCCCGCGCGATAATATGGCGCAATCGGCACAGGCTGTGCGGAAAGGTGAACAATGGCATCGGATCTGGGTGACCTCCAGGCATTCATGGCGGTGGCGCGCGCCGGCGGGTTTCGGCAGGCGGCGCGGACGACCGGCTTCAGCGCCTCCAGCCTGAGCGAGACGGTGCGACGGCTGGAGAGCGGGCTCGGCGTGCGGCTCCTCAACCGCACCACGCGCAGCGTCGCGCCCACCGAAGCCGGCGCGCGCCTGCTGGAGCGGCTCGGTCCGGCGCTCGGCGAGGTCGAGGCCGCGCTCGACGTGGTCAACGGGTTTCGCGGCCGTCCGGCCGGCACGCTACGGCTCAACGTGCCGGTGGTGGCGGCGAAACTGGTGCTGCCGCGCCTTCTGCCGCCCTTCCTCGCGGCCTATCCCGACATCCGCGTCGAAGTGACCGCCGAGGACAGTTTCGTCGACATACTGGCGAGCGGCTGCGATGCCGGCATCCGCTATGACGAACGGCTGGAGCAGGACATGATCGCGGTGCCGATCGGCCCGCGGCGGCAGCGCTTCGCCACCGCCGCCGCACCGGCCTATCTCGATCGGCGCGGCCGGCCCGGCCATCCACGCGACCTGCTCGATCACGCCTGCCTGCGCGGCCGCTTCGCCAGCGGCTCCATGCCGCCCTGGGACTTCGAACGCAACGGCGAGACGGTGAGCGTCGACCCGACCGGCCCGCTGCTGGTCAGCACCGGCACGGCGATGGACCTCGCTGTCAGCGTGGCGGTCGACGGCGGCGGTATCGTCTCATTGTTCGAGGACTGGCTGCGCCCCTATTTCGACGATGGCAGGCTCGAGCCCGTGCTGGAGCCTTGGTGGCAGGAATTCTCGGGTCCGTTCCTTTACTACCCCGGCCGCCGCCTGACGCCAGCGCCGCTGCGGGCATTCATCGATTTTGTCGACGGGATGCGGTGGTGAGGGGGGGCGCGACGGCCTGGCTCCTTCGACCAAAGGCAATCCCTGATGTAACACTTTGTTGTCATTGAGGGTCTATCGAGGAGGCGGTACGGCGAAAGCCCGGTAACAGGAAAGGCGCCCAATGGGTTCGCCCTGGTCCGAATTGCTGGCCAATCTGGCGGTCGTGGCGATGTTCGTGTCGGTCTGGATCCACACCCATGTGTGGCTGGACCGCTGGGCGCCCGCCGCAAAGGCGGCGACCTTCGGCCTGCTGATGGGCGCCGGAGCCATCGTCCTGATGCTCACACCAATGCAGCTGCAGCCTGGCGTGCTCGCCGATCTCAGGGCGACGATGATTGCCGTTGCCGGCTTCTTCGGCGGTCCCGTCGCCGGCGTCGTCGCCGGGGTTATGGCCGGTGCGTTCCGGACTTTCGAGGGTGGCATCGGCGCCTTCGCCGGCGCGGTGGGGATCGCGGCCGCCATGCTGGTCGGTGTTGCCGGAAACCTTGCCCTTAGGGGCCGCCGGCCCACCATGGTCGACATCATGACCCTCGGCGCGGCGGCAGCGGCGGCGTCGCTGCTTGGCCTCAGCGTCCTGCCGCGGGATGTGCTGCAAACAGTCCTGCCGAAGGTTGCGCTGCCTTCCTCCCTGCTCATCTTCGTCTCGGTGGTGCTGTCGGGGCTTACGCTTTATCAGGAGCGGCGGCGCCTCGAGGCGCTGCAGTCGCGGCGCATCTACAAGGCCGTGGTGGAGACGCTGCCGGATTGCCTGAACGTCAAGGACCTCGACGGGCGGTTCATCGCGGCCAATCCGGCAACGGCCGAACTGATGCAGGCGCCAGACGCCAAGGCGCTGATCGGCAAGACGGACTTCGACTTCTATCCGCGCGAGACGGCGAAAGGTTTCCGCGAGGACGAGCTTGCCGTGCTGGCGTCGGGCGTCTCGTCCACCATCGAACAGCACCTTCATCACGAGGATGGAACCGAAGGCTGGCTGGCGACCTTGAAGGCGCCCTTTCGCGACAGGAGCGGGGCCGTCGTCGGCCTGATCACGCACAATCGCGACATCACGGCGCGCAAGCAGCTCGAGACCGAGCTGGCGGAAAGTCGGGTCCGGCTCGGAGACGCCTTGACACACATGGCCGACGGTCTGGTGATGTTCGACCCGGACGGCAGGCTGGTGCTGTGCAACGACCAGTATCGCGCCATGTTTCCTAAGACGGCTGAGATGAGGGTGCCCGGCGCCGACTATCGCGACATCCTGCGCGCCTCGGCGGCGCGGGGCGAGGGGACCACACCGCCAGACGCGGTCGAGGGCTGGATCGACGGCATCATGGCCTCGCAGAAGCTTGTCAGCCACCGCCAGGTCCGGCTCGCCGACGGCCGCTGGCTCGACGTACGCACCCGGCCGACAGGCGACGGCGGCAGCCTCAGCGTGTTTTCCGACATCACCGAGGCCAAGCAGGTCGAGGCCGAACTGCTGGCCGTCAACGAGAAGCTGAACCTTCTGGCGCACCGCGACGGGCTGACCGAACTGTGGACGCGCCGCGCCTTCGATGAAGCGCTGGCGCGCGAATTCTCGCGCGCCAGGCGCAATGCGGCGCCGCTCAGCCTGGTGATCATCGATGTCGACTGGTTTAAGCGGTTCAACGACCATTACGGCCATCCGGCGGGCGATGATTGCCTGCGCGCCGTGAGCCGCTGCATCCAGGCGACTGCCCGCCGTCCGGCCGACGCGGCGGCCCGCTACGGCGGCGAGGAGTTCGCGCTCATCCTGCCGGAGACCGACGCCCGGGGCGCCTTCGTCATCGCCGAGACCCTCAGGAGCAAGGTGCGCGACCTTGCCATGGCGCATGCCGGCAGCGAAAAGGGTATCGTCACGGTCAGCATTGGGGTGAGCACCCTCGATGCGGACGGCGCCGCGATGGAGATTGCCGATCTTCTGAGACGCGCCGACGAGGCGCTTTACGGCGCCAAGGCCGCCGGGCGGGACCGGGTGCATGGCTGGCGCCCGCATCTCAGCGACCAACGCTCGACCGGTTCCCGGCGCAAGATATGAGACTTGCAAGGCCACTGCCGGTGGATTTGGATCAAGGCTGAGCTTGCGATTGCCTGAACGAGGGTCCGGGCGGGAAGCTCTCTCGGTGGCGCGTAAGCTCAGCCGGAGTGAGCTGAATCCGTGCTGGCGCGATCGAGCTTCACAAGACGAGCCTTCGCTTCACCGACGCGTTGTTGCGCGGATCTTATCCTGTCACAAAGCCGCAGATTGATACCGACGCCACAGTCTTCGTCCAGCATCGCGTTTGCGCGTTCAAGGGCGAGTTCCGCCCGGTTAAGTCGCTGCCTCGCCCTGGCAAGTTCCAAGGTCAAAAGTTCCATTGCTGCTTCCGTGGTTTGCGGTCCCTTCCATTGGGAAACCGCTGCCGGGTGGTTTGGTTCCGGGCCGTTCGTGAAGCTGTATTCGCTGCCGGGGTCAGGCGTCTGCCTGGAGAGATGCGGCGGCCGCCACGCTTCCAGGATTGGGCTGGTGATTGGCAGTCATGTCTTTGTTTATTGACCCCGCCAATGGCTGGCGTAACTTGTCAAAGGCCGTCCGCGACGCGAAGACACGTGGGCGCTTGGGAGCGATCATCCTGCTTCCACCCAAATCCAGGAGGAAGCTGTGCGCAGGCTATTACAGACGCGCCCTGGCGAATATCTCGATCACCGATTGGAGTGCCCTTTTTGCGGCACCATCCGCCTGCAAATCCCGGCCGATGCGACACCATCGACGCGGATCAGTTGCGCCGAGTGCGGCAGATATCTTGGTATCTGGGATGAGCTGCAGACCGACTTCGAGCAACAAGGCGGCAACGATGGCGTGTTCCGTCTCGACAAAGGGCGCATCCAGAAGCTCGACTAGGCTTGCAGGCTTGCCGCGAGCAGCGCTCCGTCGCACCGGCCAGCGTCGGCTCACCATCGCCGATGCCCATCAGGACGGCCTTGGATGGGCAAGGCCGGTGTCGAAGGTGCCTGGCAACACAGGTGGGCCACTGCGGCTGGTCGAGGCTGTCGCCATCGCGTCAACCGGCACGATGATGATCATGCGGGCATGCTGCTCCGGCCACAATGGCTTTCCGAAAAGGAAGAATGTGCTGGCGAGAAAACAGACCAGCAAGAGGATGGCCAAGGTGTTGGCGATGATCTCACCAAGCTGCATTGCTCTTCTCCAATTCACGCGTCCCTCTCGGCAACGAGCGCCAGCAAACTATGTTCAATGTTTGGGACCAATGCGCCTGGTTCGCAGGACTTCAGTCCGAGTTGCGGGTCGAGCGATAAACGCACAACCTGCCTTTGCACCGGCCGAGCCTCCGCCAAGTGTGGCAGCCGGAGCATAGCCCGGCCTGCTCGCAACGTGCCGAGCCCTCCGCCAAAGCAGGCCGGGCTCCTTTCTGAAAGGGTCACAAACGGACCGCGATTTCCACGGGCAGCGGTAAGCGCTGGTTGTGCAGCGAGGGCAAGGCCCGATCAGCGGGGTGGCGGAAAGCGCGCCGGTACCGTCCGCCTTGCTCCACGGCGACAAAGGCGCGATTCTCCTCCCTTTGGCGGCTAGCATGGTCAGATCGGGCCAGCATGGTCAGGTTGGGATTGTATGGGCGGATCTGTTGTCCCATGGCCTCAACTCGACCCCACGATTGGCGATAAAGGCAGCAAGGGCTGCTACCAGTTCAAAGTAAGGCTGACGAGCAGGACGGCGATCAAGGCCGACAACGGGACCGCCATCACCAGCGCCGCCTCCATAAGGCGGGTTTCCTTGTCGCTGAACATTAAACCTCCTCACTTATCGGCTGACGCCGAGGGTTTAGGGTTCGCTCACCGCCTGAAGCAGTGAGCGAACCCTATTGGCGCAGGAAGGGACGTAGCTGCGCCAATTCGCAAAAACACACCCGCAGTGCCCGACATCGGTCGGATATCCGCGATGAACTTGCAGCGAACAACGAGCGTGAAAGACGGCCGTTCCCGGCGGCGGCGCCGGCAGGACTATTGCGTTTTTCGATGGGACCTAAGTCTGGCGCTGGCCGGACCGAAGCCCAAGCCCTGGAACATTCAATCATGCCTGAAGTTCGATCCGGCAGCGCGGTGACAATGTTGCGCTGTGCAGGTTTCAGATGGAGGTACTCATGAAAAAAGATCTTGCCGCCGTAGCCGCGGTTCTGTTGCTCGCAGGTGTCGGCGCAGCCGCTGCCGAGGACGTCGTCATCCAGCCCGAGCAGGAAACAGTGATCAAGGAGTATGTGCATAAGCAGCCGCTGGCTTCGGTCAAGCTTCCCGGCGTGGAACTCAACGTCGGCACGGCCTTGCCCGATACCGTCGAACTCCACGAAGTCCCCAACGTCAAGTATCGCTACACCGTGGTCGACAACCGGACCGTGATCGTGGATCCAAGCACCCGCAAGATCGTCAAGATCATCCAGTAGCGGCGCCTGGCCCGCTGCCGGCCGGCGGCGGGCCAACCGTGCAAATGCATCGCCGACCTTGCGCAAGCTGAACGGGTGTGCGAACGCCGCCTTGAATGGGATCCAGAGTCAACGCGACAGGTCCGCCTCTCGCTCCTTGTGCCGCCGGGCGAGATCGCGGATCCGGTCGGCGACCTTGCTGTCCACCGGATTGTAGACGGTCAGGCTCAGATCCGGCCGGCCATCCACCGCGAAGGCTGAATATTCCAGCTCGATGTCGCCGAGTTCGGGATGCTTCAGGCGCTTTGTCCCGTCGCCATGGCTGAGCACGTCGTTTTCCCGCCACAGCGCGTCGAATTCCGGGCTGGCGCTGCAAAGCTCCTCCACCAGTTGGGCGACCTCTGACACCGCGCCGGCGCGCGCCGCATCGGCCCGGAACGCGCCGACCACGAAACGGGCGAGGTTCTCCCAATCGTGCTGCTTGGCGCGGATGGTGGGGCTCAGGAACATAAACCGCAGGATGTTGCGCTGGCCAGTGGGCAAGGTGCTGTAATCGGTCATCACGACTTGCGCGGCGCGATTCCAGGCGACGACATCCCAGGTCGCCGTCTTGATCAGGGCCGGGCTTGCCTCGAGCGTGTCGATAAGGCGCTGCAGCCTGGGGCTGACGCCGTCGGCGCCGATGTAGCGGACCTCGGGCGGGCGCCCGAGCCCCAGCATGAAAAGATGTTCGCGCTCGGCCTCGGTCAGCAGCAGGCCCTTGGCGATCCGGTTCAGCACGTCGGCCGAAGGCGCGCCGCCGCGTCCCTGTTCCAGCCATGTGTACCAGGTCGGGCTGATGTTGGCGCGTTGCGCGACCTCTTCCCGGCGCAGTCCCGGCGTGCGCCTGCGCCCGGAAAAGCCGAACGATGAGGGGTCGAGCCGGGTGCGTCTGTCTTTCAGGAATGCCGCGAGCGAACCGGCGGAAGTGTTGGACATCCTGTTAGCCATTATACCATGATAAGATCACTACTTTAATGGAATAATAGAGCAGCGATAGTACGCAGGCAACTGTGCAGGAGATTTTGCATGCGTATCTTTTTAACCGGCGCGACCGGTTTCATCGGTTCGGCCATCGTTCCCGAACTTCTTCAGGCCGGCCATCAGGTCGTCGGCGTCACCCGCTCCGATGCCGGTGCCGAGGCGTTGGCCGCCGCCGGCGCCGAGGTGTATCGGGGAACCCTCGAGAATCCCCAAGGCCTGCGCGACGGCGCGGCGGAGGCGGAAGCCGTGATCCACACCGCGTTCGACCATGATTTTTCGCGGTTCGCCGAGAATTGCGAAAAGGACAGCCGTGTCATCGCCGCGCTCGGCCAGGCACTCGCCGGCTCCGACCGGCCGCTGGTGATCACCTCGGGCGTCGGCATGGGCAGTCCCGGCCACGGCCAACTGGCCGTCGAGGATGTCTTCAACCCCGATCACCCCAATCCGCGCATCGCCTCGGAACTCGCCGGGAATGCGTTGCTGGAGGCGGGCATCAACCTGTCGGTGATGCGCCTGCCGCAGGTCCACAACACGCTTAAGCAGGGGCTGATTTCGCCGCTCATCGAGATCGCGCGCCAGAAGGGCACCTCGGCCTATGTCGGCGAGGGCCGCAACCGCTATTCGGCCGGCCATGTCGCGGACGCCGCGCGTCTTTACCGGCTCGCGGTGGAGAAGCGGCAGCCCGGCGCGCGCTATCACGCCGTCGGCGAGAAAGGCGTCGAGGTACGCGCGATCGCCGAGGCGCTTGGCCGGGGACTGAACCTGCCGGTGGTTTCGATCGCGCCGGAAAAGGCGGCGGAGCATTTCGGCTGGATGGCGATGTTCGCCCCCATGGACCTGCCGGCCTCCAGCGCGCTGACCCAGGCGCGGCTCGGCTGGCGTCCGACCGGCCCGACGCTGATCGCCGATCTGGACGCGATGCGATACTGAGGCGCGCAAGACGCGGCCTTAGCCAGGGGTGACGGCATAGCGCAAATGGACGAGCCCATGCGCGAGGGCTTTGCAATCCTTGAGCGACAACCGCACCTTGTCGGCAAGGCCGCTTTCACCGAACTCGACAAAGCCCTGGTTTGCCGCCCGCGCGTCGAGCGCGGGGGCAATGAGAAGGCTGAGTTCATCGACCAGCCCCGCCGCCAGGAAGGAGCCGTTGATGCCGGCGCCGCCTTCGAGCAGCAGACGGCGGATGCCGAGCTCACGGGCAAGCACGTCCAGCATGGCGGCGAGATCGATGCCGGGCGTTTGCGACACGATATAAGACACGCCTTCAGTGGCGAGCTCGGCCAGATGGCTGTCGGCCACATCATACCCGAGCAGCACCACGACATGGTCGCCGCCGATATCGGGTTTGGCGAAGTGCAGCTTGCCCGAGGCATCGAGCGCCACGGCAAAGCTGCCCGCGTCGCGCCGCGCGAAATGATGCGGCCGATCGACCTTGCCCACATGCTCGGGCGGATGCGCGGCGGCCTTGCTCATCTCGGCCATGGTGACGCGGCCGACGATCCAGGCGTCACCTTCGAGGTCGTTGTGGATCTTTTCATAGAGGCCCGACCACTCCGCCCGGCTGCCGTCGGGGCTTTCAGTATAGCGGCTCGGATGAAGGCTGCCGTCGAGCGAGGCAAGCATGTGGCAGATGATGCGCGGCTTCATATGGTGTCTCCATTTCGTCGGCCTGGCCGTCCCAAAGGTAGTGGCGCACCGGGAAAATGGAAGCCGATGCGGTGTGCCTTGAGGCTGCAAGTCCCGGCAGGTAAAATGTCTGGATCTGCGCGACCTAGGGGCCGGTGCATGGCGGACGTCATCCTGTTTCACTCGGTTCTTGGCCTTCGCCCGATCGAGCGTCATCTTGCGGAATGCCTTCGCGCCTGCGGCCATGCGGTCGCACTGCCAGACCTCTATCAGGGTGCGGCGACGGATGATCTCGATGAAGGTTTCGCGATCAAGGCGCGGATCGGCTGGGGTGCCATCTGCCTGAAGGCGCGAGAGGCTCTGGCCTCGACGCCGGGGGATGCGGTGCTGGCGGGTATCTCGATGGGAGCCGGCGTGGTGGCGGAATTCTGGGAGTCGCGGCCGCTGGCAGCGGGGTGTTCTGCTGTTGCATGGTTTGGCGACCGTGCCTGCCAACACACGACCCGGCTTGCCCATCCAACTGCATGTCGCGGACACCGATCCACTGTTCCCCGAGCCCGACGTCAGCGCCTGGCAGGAAAGCGCGGAGGCAGCGAGAGCGGATGTGCAGGTTTTCCGCTATCCAAACGCGGGACATTATTTTTCCGACCCGGCACTGTCCGATTACAATGCAACGGCGGCCGCGCAGCTCTGGAGCCGCTCCTTGGCGTTCCTGACGTAGAAGGCCTTCGGACCGAGAGTCCAAAATTCAGACAATTCCGACAAGTTGCTGTCCTGGCTGTTATATCGATGTTGCACAAATGGTTGACCCTGGGTTAGCATCCTCTTGTTGACGCCGATCGGAGGAATTTAGGCGGCGGTCAGCTGGAGCGGCATGCGTTCTTGGCGCAAGGAGGATGCTCCAACACTTTAACCGGCGCATGATCCTTCCTGAAACCGGTCCCGGTTTTTAGGGACCGTGCGCTTCTGTGGAGGAGGAACCCATGAACAGACGCGAATTCCTGATGACGTCCGTGGCCGCGGGCGCCATGATGCTCGCCGCACGCTCGGCTTTCGCCGAGGACAAACTCACCATACTGGGCTCGGTGCCCAGTCTCGGCTTTCCGTTCTTCGTGCACATGCTGAACGAGATCAAGGCCGAAGCGCAGGCGCAAGGCGTCAACCTGACCGAGAGCGACGGCCAGAACTCGGCCACCAAGCAGACCGCCGACATCGAGGCGGCGCTGGTGCAGAAGGTCAACGCCATCGTCATCTCGCCGCTCGACGTGAACGCGCTGGCGCCAGCCATCGAGGAAGCGGTCAAGGCCGGCGTTCCCGTGGTGACGATCGACCGCCGCGTCGACGGTGTCCAGGGCATTCTGGCCCATGTCGGCGCCGATAATGTCAAGGGCGGCGAGGCGGAAGCCCAGGCCGTGGTGGCGGCGTTCCCCAATGGCGCCAAGCTGTTCCACCTGCAGGGCCAGCCGGGCGCGGGTCCCGCGATCGACCGCAACAAGGGCGTGCACAATGTGCTCGATCCGCTGAAGGACAAGTACCAGATCGTCTACGAGCAGACCGCCAACTTCGCCCGCGCCGAGGCGCTGACGGTGACGGAAGCCGGCCTTGCCGCCAACGGCAAGCCGGACGCCATCATCTGCGCCAATGACGACATGGCGCTCGGCGCGCTCGAAGCGTGTGCCGCGCGCAATTTCAGCGACGTCAAGATCTACGGCTTCGACGCGCTGCCGGAAGCGCTGGTGGCCGTGCGTGACGGCAAGCTCGCCGGCACGGTCGAACAGTTCCCAGGCAAGCAGTCGCGCACCGCCGTGCAGATCGCGGTCGCCTACGCCAAGGACAAGACCCAGCCGAAGGAGAAGCTGGTGCTGCTGACGCCCATCGTCATCGGCAAGGACAATCTCGACAAGGCGGAGAGGCTGAACGAGACGAAGTGAGGGGCGGGTGGACATCGGCCGATTGGCGAGGCGGGCGGGACAGCACCCCCCTCTGTCCTGCCGGACAGAGGGGGGTGTTCAAGCACAGCCTGAACCGCATCAAGGAGCACTCCTTGTCTCCATCTGAAGCCGCATCGCCGATCCTGCTTGCCGTCGAAGGCCTCACCAAGCATTTCGCCGGCGTCACCGCGCTGAGCGATGTCTCGCTCGATGTCCGCGCCGGCGAAATCCTTGGCCTGCTTGGCGAAAACGGCGCGGGGAAATCGACGCTTCTGAAAATCCTGTCGGGCGTCATGCCACCGTCCGGCGGCCGCATCACTTTCGACGGCGCCGACTACCAGCCGGCGAGCCCGCAGGAGGCCAAGCGGCTGGGCATCGTCACCATCTACCAGGAACTCAGCCTGATCCCGACGCTGACCGTGGCCGAGAACATTTTCATCGGCCGCGCGCCGATCGGCCGGCTTGGGCTGGTGAGCTGGCGCAAGATGGAGCAGGATTCCCGCGCCATCATTGCCCGTGTAGGCCTTACCATCGATCCGATGACGCCGGTTTCGGCGCTGTCGGTGGCCGAGCAGCAGCTGGTCGAGATCGCCCGTGCGTTGTCCTTGAAAAGCCGGCTGATCATCATGGACGAGCCGACCTCGGCGCTGACGGAGACGGAGGTGCAGAGGCTGCTGTCGATCATGGACCGGCTGCGCAAGGACCATGTTGCCATCATGTTCGTCACCCACCGGCTGGAAGAGGCATCCGCCATCTGCGACCGCATGACGGTGCTGCGCGACGGCAGGCTGGCGGGACATCTCGAGCGTCAGGGTGGGCCGGTCAAATTGCCCGCCATCATCGAAAAGATGGTCGGCCGCGCCGCTTCCGAACTTTACGCCCGTCCGGCGCTACGCGCGGCGGCCGGCGATGTGGTGCTGTCGGTTCGGGGCTTGCGCACCGTGCGCGATCCCGAAGCGCCGCACGCCATAGTGCTCGACGGTGTCGATATCGACCTCAAGGCGGGCGAGATCCTCGGCGTCGCCGGTCTTGTCGGCTCCGGCCGCACGGAACTGGCGCGCGCCATTTTCGGCGCCGATCGCATCGCGGCGGGAATGATCACGCTCGACGGCAAGCAGATCGCGCCCGCATCGCCGGCCGACGCCATCGCGCTCGGCATTGGGCTGGTGCCGGAAGACCGCAAGCACCAGGCGATCTTCGCGGCACTTGGTATCCTGCCGAATTTCTCCGTCGCGTCCCTCGGGCGCTTCAGCAACGGCTTCGGCTTCATGGCCGAGCGGCGCGAGCGCGACGCGCTGTCGGGGTTCAGGAAGATGCTGTCGATCCGCATGGCTTCGGCCGAGCAGGCGATCGAGGGCCTGTCGGGCGGCAACCAGCAGAAGGTGATCCTGGCGCGCTGGCTGGCGCGCGACCCGAAAGTGCTGATCGTCGACGAGCCGACGCGCGGCGTCGATGTCGGCGCCAAGGCGGAGGTGCACCAGATCCTTGTGCAACTGGCGGCGCGCGGCATCGCGGTGATGATGATCTCGTCCGAATTGCCCGAGGTGCTGGCGGTGTCGGACCGCATCGTCACCATGCGCAAGGGGCGCATCACCGGCGAAATGCCGGGCGTCGAGGCAAACGAGGAAAGATTGATGGAACTGATGGCGCTCGACAGGCAGGATACGCCGGCACAGGATGCGGAGGGGCAGGCACGATGAGCATCGCCGAGGAACAGAGCCAGCGCGGCGGCGTGACGATCGCGCGGCTTTTGATGAGCTTTGGGCCGCTGCTGTTCCTGGCGGCGCTGGTCATCGTCTTCACCGTGCTGAAGCCGAGCTTCATCGACCCGATCAACCTGTTCAACATCACCAGGCAGATCTCGATCACCGGGCTGATCGCGCTCGGCATGACCTTCGTCATCCTCACCGCCGGCATCGATCTTTCGGTCGGCTCGCTGCTCGCCTTCTGTGGCATGGTCGCGGCCGTGGTCGCCAAGGGCGGCACCGCCAACACGCTGTCTCTGTCGACGTCAGGCACGCAAGGTTTTGGCTGGTTCGCCGCCCTGCTGGCCGCTGTGGTGGTCGGTGCGCTCGCCGGCGGCGTGCAGGGGTATGCCATCACAAGGCTGAAAGTGCCGCCCTTCGTCGTCACGCTGGGTGGGCTGACGGTGTTCCGCGGGCTGACGCTGACCATTTCCAATGGTGGCCCGATCTCCGGCTTCGACGCCTCGATGCGCTGGTTCGGCACGGGGCTGATCGGTCCGGTGCCGGTGCCGGCGATCATCTTCGCCATCGCCGCCATCCTGTGCCATATCGTGCTGCGCTACACCCGCTATGGCCGCGCCGTCTATGCCGTCGGCGGCAATGCCGAGGCCGCGCGGCTGTCGGGCCTGCGCGTCGACCGTATCCTGGTCTCGGTCTATGTCATCGTCGGCTTCTTCGCCGGGCTCGCCGCCTTCGTGCTGTCGGCCAGGCTGAATTCTTCCGAAGCGGTCGCCGGCATCGGCTACGAATTGACGGTGATCTCCGCCGTCGTCATCGGCGGCACCTCGCTGTTCGGCGGCATCGGCTCGGTCGGCGGCACGGTGGTGGGTGCCGCCCTGATCGGCGTGCTGCAGAACGGCCTGCAGTTCAACAACGTCTCGTCCTACACGCAAAGCATCGTCATCGGGCTGATCCTGATCCTGGCCGTGGCGTTCGACCGCTGGCTGAAGTCGCGGGTGAGGCGATAGGAGCGAGAGGTTGTGCGCTCACCCTAGCCGTTTGCCAGGAAAGCTGCCCCATTTCTTGCAAAACATCCGCGCCTTGCTAGAAAGGCTTCGCGCGGGGCAGCGTGAAAGAATCTCATGGTTGCCGACATCATCGGGCCGATCAGCTTGAGTTTTTCGCTGCTGCGGCGCTTCTGGCCGCAGCTCGTGGCGCTGGTGCTGGCCGGGGTGCTGGCCGGCGATCTCCTGCTGCAGCTGGCTGCCAGGGTGGCGCTCGCCAACCATTTCGCCGGGCTTGCCATGCTGACGCTGGTGGCGCTGGCGCAGCTGGTGGTGACGGTTGCGATGTTCCATGTGCTGCGGCCGGGCCTGCCCAATGTGCTGGCCGCGCAGCGCGGCGCGGACAAGGCCGCGGCCTCCGAGAGCGAAGTCGCTGGCAAGGAGGCGAGAGGTACTGACCGGCGCGGCTCGCGGCTGGTGCGCATGATCACCATCGCGCTGCTGCCGTTCTTTGCCTATTACGCCGCCTGGGGGTTCCTCGGCGATATCGTGCGCCAATATTCGCGCGCCTCGCTCGAACAGGCCGATTTCGGCCAGAGCGGCAATGTGCTCGACGTGCTCGATTCGCGCTGGCTGCTGATTTCGGTCGCCGTGTCATGGCTGATCCGCCGGTTGGCCAAGTTCATGCAGACGAAGACGAGAGCAACGTCGTTCTGGCAGATCGTGGTGGTGATCTGCGAGACCAACTGGATCTTCGTCGGTCTCTACGTCATCAGCCGCTGGAAAGACAGCGCGCTGCACTGGCTGATGAGCCGCAATCTCTGGTCCGTGCTGCAGGCGTCCATCGACGGGCTGGCGAGCCCGGTGACGGCGACGAGCGCCGCACCTGTGGTGCCGGCGACGAGCGCCGCACCTGTGGTGCCGGTCGAGATCACCTCGATCGCGCCCTCGACGGTGGCGGTCAATCTGTTTTTCTACATGCTTTTGCCGCTGATCTGGCTGGTGATGGCGGCGCTGATCTATGGCTATGACGTGCGCGACGACGCGGCGTTGATGCGGGTCGACAGCCGCGTCGAGCGGTTCGGCCGGCGCTATGCCGGACTGCCGAAATTCCTGCGCGATTTCGTCGAGCATTTCATCGCCGGCTATCGTTCGCGCTATCTGCCAATCGCCAATGGCGTGCGGCTGACGGTGAGTTCCAGCCTGGTGCTTTTGTGCACGCTGATCGTCGGCTACCGCCTGCTCGACTGGGGCGCGGCCTGGCTGTGGCTTGGCGCGACGCGGCTGATTGGCCCGCACGAGCTCGATGTCTGGCAGATTTTCTCCCATGGACTGACGCTGCTGTTCGGCAGCCCGTTCCAGGATTCCTCCACCGGCATTTTGATCGAGCCGATCAGGATATGTTTTCTCGCCGCCGTGCTGGAGACGGCGTTCTCGCTGCCCAAGCGGGTGACCGAGACTGTCGAAGCGCGGAAGTAGAGGATTTGTTGGCGCCGGCCTTGCAGAGCCGAGCCTGGGGCGCTGTCACTTCGGCGGCCGCTGGAAACGCAGATACCACGGCCGTTCGCTGCCCAGCCCGACGGCGGGGCGAATGGTTTTCACCGCGTCCTCGGGCACGATGAAGGTGTCGCCGACGGTGATGACATCGCCTTTTTTGGCGCCGGAGAAGATGGCCGAAGCGCAATTCATCACGCCGTCGGGCAGGCTGACGCCGCTGATGAAATCGGGCAGCCATCGGCGCCCGGCGGCATCGGTCAGCATCAGTTTGCAGCCCAGCCATTGTTTCTGCAGGTCTGGGTCGCCAATGGTCACGGTGAAGGTAGCGATGACGGCGAAGGCGTGGTTGGGCAGGCGGCCGGCCTTGCCGCCGCGCAAATCGGCCAGTTTCCAGCCGCTGCCGCCGAACGGCACGGATTGGCCGAACTCGACATCCCTGGCGATAAGGTCCTCGCCATGCAGCCATTCGCGGACGCTGTCATGGCTGGTCTCGGCCAGTGTCAGCGGCAGCAGGATGGCGAGCGCCATCAAGCCGCGCCGGCGCCATCGTCGCTCGGATTGCCGGTCCACGGTCGGGGTGTCTGTCGAAACGGCGCTCATGTCTTGCCCTGCGGTGTCTTGTCCTGCGGTGTCAGGCCCGGCGCCGCGTCGAGGTCGAATTCCGGCAGGATGTCGGCCGGCTGGCCGTCAGCGCCGGTCGGCAGCGCGTCGAGGCTGATGCGGGCCTGCCCGTCGAGCGGGCCGAACTGGCGCGCCGATATCAGCAGCCTGGCGCCGCGGATCTGGTCCGGTGGTACCTCGAAAACGAACAGGCTACGCTTGTCCAGGCCCGGATCGACCCCGTGCGGCGGCATGTCGGGGCGGTAGCCCAGCCGCTCCGTCTGGTGATAACGCAGCCCGGTCGGGCCTTGCCAGAAGCCGTCGGCGACCGCGGTGGAGGTGCTGGTCGCGGTGAGGTTTGTTGTTACCACCGCCCATAGGCCGCTGGTCGTCAAAAGCTTCTCCTGGCCGAACTGATTGGTCTTGAGCCGGCGCGCGAAGATCACCTTGTCCAAGCTGACAGCGAAGCTGCGCGCGCGCACCGTGTCATGCATCGAACCATTGATGGGGATAGGTGCGGTGAGGTCGGCATAATGCGGCTTCGTCATCTGCATGCCGTAGCTCAGCACCACGGTGGCGCAAAGGATCGCGAGATTGCCAAGCACGCGTATCCTCATGGGCCGCTTTCCGGCTGCCCACTCTGAGACTGCCCACTCTGCGACTGCCCGGCCGCCGGCAGGTCGGCGACCGGCAAGGTGACGGTGCCGAGCCGGTAGGGGTTGTACCAGCCTGGTGTGCCATAGAGATTGTCGCGCGGCTTGAAGATCTCGGCGGTGACGCCGAAGGCGAGGCTTGCCGGCACGGCGGCGTCCCCGGCAAGCGGCCAGACATAGGCCATGCGCTCGGTCATGCCGGGATGCAGTTCCGGCGTCATCGTGGAATCGCGTGTCAACACGATCATCGGCACGGGATCGGACAGGATCACGCCGTCCGGCGCGAAGACGTTGAAATAGCCCTTGTCGGATTGCGCGGTGCGGTTGGTCATGTCGACTTCCAGCACCAGTGCCTTCTGGCCCGGCTTCAGCGGCACGCCGTGGACCCCGGCATGGCCGACATAGGCGCGCACCGGCTGCAGGCGCCAGCGGCCGGCCTCGATGACGGCGTCTGGCGGCAATTGTGGTGGATCATGGGCGGGCAGGGCGCCGAATGCCCCCATCAGGCCGGCGACGAACAAGGCGGCAATGGTTCCCGCGCCGGCCGTTATCCAGGTCTGAACTTTTGAGCGGGCAGTCTTGAACATTCCAAATTATGTGCGTCGAACGAACAGGCACCCCAGGCGCAATCTAGAAAGAAAAATCAGGGATTGAAACCGCAAATGGCTCGGTCCAGCCGTGCTCGGGCCTCAGGCTACTTCAAGTGCCCAAAGACGATGGCCGAAACGGCGGAAGAAGCGCGCCACGAGCCGCTGCTGCTTCGCCCTGGCAAGATCGGCCAGGCGCCGTTCCTGGCGCCAGCGCGGCATGTTGCGCCAGCCGGCGATGAAACGGGCTGCATCCTCGACGGCTTCGTGCGCCGACAGCGCCGGGTCGATCGCGGCCAGGAACAGCGGCTCGGCGCGCTTCAACTCGTCGATGACGGCCTTGCGCCTGAAATGATCCAGGCGGGCCTGCGCGATGCCGGTGCGGCGGATCGCCTCGAAGGCTTCGAGCAAGGCGGGACTGTCGCCGGTGTAGCCGCAGGCGCGGGCGAAATCGGCGGCATCCATTCTTGCTCCCGGATCTGGCGCGAGGTGATCCCGCGCCGACTCACATTTGCAAGTGTGATATAAGCATAACTCAAACGTACATAGAAGGGAGACTTTTGGAGGAGTTTGGAAACTGCGACTCGACTCCTGCTTCGAAACACGGGAAGATAGGAACAAAGCACGAACAAAAGGACGGAGAAGTGATGGCGTTGCCAGGCAGGGAAGCAGTGATCGCGCAGGTCGCCTCGCTGTCGGTCGAGTGCGCCGATTGCGGCC
This sequence comes from Mesorhizobium sp. BR-1-1-10, assembly GCF_020165595.1. Lineage (NCBI taxonomy): Bacteria > Pseudomonadati > Pseudomonadota > Alphaproteobacteria > Hyphomicrobiales > Phyllobacteriaceae > Mesorhizobium > Mesorhizobium sp. BR-1-1-10. The sequence continues at coordinate 94,064 of NZ_JAIUIL010000018.1, forward strand.
GCAACAGGTGGTGGCGGCCCGATCAGTTGAAGCGCTTCGGTGTGAATGGGAGCACGCCGCTGGCCGCGCTGTCGGGCCGCATTGTCTGCTCGGCCTGCCGGGCCGACGGGCTGCCTGGCACGGCGATCTCGATCCAGGCCGCTTTCATCGACGAGCGCCAGCGCGTGCGCTCGGAAGCGCGCATGCTGAGCGGCCGCGACGTGCCGCTGGAGGGGTCGAGGCGGGCTTGAGGGCGCCGGCTGGCCAAGTCGTCAGCAGACGTCGTCTTCGTCGAAGAGGGCAACGTCTCGCCCTGCGTGAAAGGCTTGCAAGACCGTCACGGTGTTGTCCTTGACGCTGAATGCTATCGTGGCTCGCGGGCCATAGCCCGCGGTACGCAGGCCCGGCCTAGTATCCCAGCAGTTCCTTCAGCGGAATCACCCGCCAGACGTGCTTGATGGCGTAGCGATTGAAGGTCAGCGTCTTGGGCGGATTGTACTGCTCGACCACCAGCTCACCCGCCGTGCGCCGGACCAGTTTCTTGATGAAGGCCTTGCCGTTCTTCTCGTTCTCGTCGGGAAAGGTCTCGATCACCACATGGTCGCCCGGCACCGCGTCGCGGCCGCCGCAATAGATCATGTCGCCGGGTTCGTAGCGCGGCACCATGGAATCCGAGAGGACATGGAGCGCGAATACTCTCGGCAGGTTGCGGACCCCTGGCGGACGCTGCACGTATCCTGCCGGCTCGCCGTTGAAGGTGAAGTCGCCGTCGTCGCCGCCGACGGCGGCGCCCAGCACCGGAATGTCCATCGCTCCGGCCGGCAGCGGGCCGGCGTCGGTGACGATCTCGGCGTCCGCCACCGGGCCGGCATCGTCGAGGAAGACGACCTGCCCTTGGCCCAGCGCCACGGGGTCGACGCGCAGGAAGGCGGCGGTCTTCAGCAAGTTTTCGGTCTTGGGCAGGTTGCGCCCGGTTTCCCAGTTGCCGACGGCGGCGACATCGGTGTCGTTGTGCTCGGCGATGTGGCGCATGACCAGGCCACGCTGCTTGCGTGCCTGGCGGATCGCGGCCCCGACCCTGATCGACAGTTGCGTTTTCACCATGGCCTCATGTGACCGGCAAGTCCTGCTTTCGTCCATGAAAGAATGGCTTGCATGAATTTTTGAGTTATGCTTATATCGACTTATGCAAAAGCTCAACCCTCTCAGAGTCGACAGCACCTCCAGACCGGCCTTGCCGGCCTGCCCTTTCCCTTCCGCCCCGGCCGCCTCCTCCCCGGCCGGGGCGAAGCGCGAAGCCGATTGCCTTGGTGCATCGGCCTTGCGTCCGGTCCGCCCGTTCCCGGCGGCCGGAACGGCCGGAGCCGCCGCTCGCCGCGGCTCCGGCCCCCCATTCGACCCGGCCGCGGGTGTTGCCTGTCGCACGCAGAACGGCACCGTAGATCCTGTACGAGCCGATGACGGGCAGGGCTGGTTCGGCCCCCCGATAGAGACCTGGCGCGGGCGCGGCTTGCGCGCCTCGCCGCAGGTCGCCCGGCGAGGCTGAGAGCCGGCTCGTCCACAGCAATCCCAGCGGCCGACAGGCCGACCAGGCCCGACAGCGCCCATGACGGCCGCGGGCAAACCCCACGCTTGCCTGACGGCGCCGTCCACGGCGGCCGCTGGCCGCGCAATGGAGACGGACATGGCAAGCTACAGTGACAGCGAATTGCAGGCGATTGCCGCCTGGCTCGGGGATGGGCTTTCGGCCTCCAGGATCGCGGCGGCGTTCAGCGCACAGCGCGGCAGCCCAGTATCGCGCAACGCCATTATCGGCATCGTCCATCGCAATGCCATGCTGGGCGCGATCGGCTTCGCCAATGGCAAGGGCCCGTCGGCGGCCGGCACGGCGATGGCCACGGCGGCGAGCCGAGCCGCCAAGGCGGAACCTCCAACGAGCCGTGCCGGCGCCATCCCGCAGCCGGGGAGCACACCGGCCGTGCGGCCGAAGCAGGCCCCTTCGCCCGTCCGGCCACGGCTTTTCCAACGCGAGGCGGGCGTGCTGATCGCTGATGGGCAAACCTACCGCTTCAAGGTGCCGGCGTCGCCGCGCGGTCCTATCGGCCGGCAGCCGCATGGCGTGGCCATGCGCTTCATCGATTGCCTGTTCACCCGCTGCCGTGCTCCGCTCGACCCAGCGCCGGAGGAAGATGCTAAAAATGGTCAGCCCGGCGGACGGCCCGGCCAGGACATGCTGTGCTGCGGCATGCGCACCACGGCGTTGAAAAGCTACTGCAGCTATCATCAGGCGCGCTTTCACCGCCCTGTTTGCGAAGCCGGGTGAAGCTCGGTCCCTTCTCCCCGTTGAATGGAGGAAAAGGCGCTTCTCACGCCGCCGTCACCAGTTTCGATCGCCGCCAATACCGGGAGAATTACCGTGAACGCCTATCGCGCCGCACCGCTATTTCGGCATCTGGCGCCCTTGTTTGGGCGGCTGCACCGCCCGTCGCTCCAGCATCGTCGCCGGGCCGCCGCCGGCAACCAGAATGCCGGCAACCCGGGCAAAGCCGGTGAACACTTTCATCGCATCGGATTGGGAGATCTGCGCCGCGATGGCGGCGCTGCAGGCGTTGAGGGCGCTGCGATAGACGTGGCCCCGCCGCTCGATCGGCCAGCGCTGCAGGAAATCGGCGGCCTCGCTGACAGTCTCGATCTCCTCGACATGGCCGTCCAGGGAGACTTTGAGCGGCACTCCGGTCTTCATCGTACCCACGGCATTCACCTTCGGTGCGGGCGCGGCTTCCGAGCCGACGCTCATAAACGCACAAGGCCTGCCGCCGGTTGCATCGCGGCCGTCTCAGGGGCTCGCCGCCGCGTCGAGCCACTCATGCGCGCGGCTTCTTGGCTTGGCCACCAATATGCCTTGTTGCCTGGCCGCCTCGCGGAAGGCCTCGAAGGCGGGGCGCGGACAGCAAGTGCCCTCGACCGCGAGCCGGACGAGCCGCGCCGCCTCGAGATAGCCCGGCGCGGTTTTGTCGGGCCATTGGTGACGAAGCGCTGTCGCCGCATCGGCCACCGAGCCGACCAGCATGGTCTTGTTGTCGCAGAAACGCAGGGTCACCGGCATGAAAGCCGTCATGGGCAATCCTCCCCTTGGGCATGGACGCGTCACAACGTCCGGACCGGCGGCGGGTTCCATTAGCGCGGCTGTAAGAACGAGGTGGTGCGCGGCATGAGCGAACGGCCCTTCATGCAGCTCTACGTCTCCGATTTCGTCGGCGACACGCTGCAACTCTCGACCGAGCAGATCGGCGCCTACATGCTGCTGCTGATGGCGATGTGGAACGCCGGGGGAAGCCTGCCCGAGGATGACGCGAGGCTGGCGCGCGTGGCGCGCCTGCCGTTGAAGCGATGGCGCGCGATCAGTGCCGAGCTGCTCGCCTTCTTCGAGCGCGAGGGCGACGAGATCGGACACAAGAGACTGACGAAGGAGCTGCGCAAGGCGCGGCTCAAGAGCGAGGCGAGAGCGGCCGCCGGCGCGCGCGGCGGAGCCGCCACCGCCTTGAAAACAAAGGCGCATACCCAAGCAAATGCCGATGTTTTGACGCGGCATTCTCCAGAGTCCAGAAACCAGATGGAAAAAGCTTCGGCTTTTTCAGCGCGCGAAGGGCGCGAAAGACCGGGCCGGCTCAAAAAGCCGCCGGGCTGGACCAGGCCGAAAACCCACGGGGACGCCGCCAACGCCATCATCGAGGAGATCCGCGGATATGACCACGGTCGAACTGCAGCAGGCAACGAAGGCGCTGGCGGCAATGTTCTCCTGCTTCCCGCAATCCGCCCTGACTGACGTCGAGATGCAACTGCGCGGCTACCTCGGCGCGATCAGGGATGCCGAGCTGGGCGACCTGCAGGCCGCCATCCAGCGCTTCGTGCGCGGCGAGGTGAGGAGCGGCAACGCGCAGTTCTGCCCTTCGAGCGCGCAGCTCTGCATCGAAGTGCGCGAGCGGCGGGTGATGCGGGAGTTGCTGGCGCGGAGGGGCGCCGGCCTGGTTTCCTCGCCTGTGCGAAGCGGCGGGCAGGTGGCCCGGCGAAGCCGGGACGGAGAGGGGGACGCCGTCGGCCACGCCAGAGCCGACTGAGAATTGGCCACCACTCGAACGCAACCAAGGAGCCACCCATGCCCAAAAAAACCAAGGCCGCCAGGCCGCAAGCGCCGAAACTGCCGAGAGGCGAGGCCGAGCAGGTGCGCATCCGTCGCGAGGTCGGCCATGATTTCGCGCTGAAGGACGATGCCTTCGGCCGCAAGCGGCTGACACCGGGCACGGCCGAGGCGCGGCGCGTCTACGAGGTGTCGAATGACGGCCACACTTCCACCGGCGGCATCGTGCGGATGCGCAATGTCGACCCGCTGCTGGGCATCACCTCGCTGACCCGCCAACAGCGCGAGGCCGGCATGCGCTACCGCGAGCACTTCCGGTGCAGCCAGCAGGCCGATATCAAGCCGATGCGCTGGACGGAGCGCGTCGACGGCGGCCGCATCGGCGGCGGCATCGCCGACAGCGTGCTCAACGCCGGCCGCACGCACGCCGCCGCGACACGGGCCCTCGGGCATTGGGACGTGGCGGCAATCGTGCATAAGGTCGTGTGCCTGGAACAGCCGGTGAAGACCGTGGCCGAACAGGATGGCGAAGGCCGCGATGTGGTGACAAGGCTGTTGAAGGTAGGGCTCGACCTGCTGGCCGTGCACTATGGGATGATGATGAGGCGTTAGGGTTAGTTCAACCCCGACGATGCGGGCGCGCCGGCAGATGCTGGTGTTTTACGCAAGCCGGACGGCAATATTGATCCGGCCGGCTAACGCCGGCCGGGCCAAATCCCAAGGTCAGTAGCCGCAGACCCGCACTCTCTCGATTACACGGTGGTGGTGGCGCCAATGCTTCACCAACTCGGTGTGGCAGCGGCGATGGTACATGCCGTAATAGCGCGGCCGGTAGCCGTCGTCGTACACGCCATAACGATAGTGGTGACGGCGGTAATAGGCTCCATCGTCGGAGTAGCCACCGTAATAGTCGCTATCGTCGGAGTAGTGACGGTAATAGTCGCGATGTCTGGGAACGTAGTAGTCGTCATCATAGCCGTTCCCGATGCCGAGCGTGATGCTGGCGGCATTTGCCGGAGCGATCACCGCCATCGCCGAAGCGGCCGCGATCACGGATGCAAGCAAGAGCTTTTTCATGACAACCTCCTTCTTAAGGTGTGCCTAATAAACGCTGCAGCCGCGGCCCTGTTCCCATAAATCGGTGGATCGATCGTTCGAGCTGTTTGCCGGGGCGCGAAAGGACCTGTCCGGCGATGCCGCCCTGGCCGTACCTGTCAGCATGCTGGGGGGCGTTTTGAACCTTGGCCGCCGCTGTCCATTTCCCCTGGATGCAACGGGGGCCGAGTAAGCGGGCGCCTCTTCTTTCTTCCGCAGGAGAAAGGAAACCCTCTAGAACAGCGCCTTTTCCAGCGGTCCTGCCAATGTCTCGGCAAAGGCCGTCGCCAGATGATGCCTGTCGCGGAAGGCGAGCTTGCCGTCGATGAAGACGTGGCATTCGGTCGGGCCGCAGAAGCGGTCGGTGAGGTCGACATAGAGCGTGTCGGGGATGCTTTTCACCACCGCGCGCTCGGCGGCGGCCACGTCGTCATTGGCGGCCTCGGCCCTCGGCGTGTCGCACAGCGACGGCGCCTCGCGCCACCACAGCGCGCGGGCGACGCAGGCGTTCGCGAAGCTGTCGCCGATCGGCGTGTCGCGGATGACGGCGGCCTCGACGCCGGCCTGGCTGAAGGCCTCCAAGGTGGAGCGCAGGCCAGCCTGCCAGCGAGCTATCTCGGCCTTCCGGCTGGCGGCGGACATGTCGCGTGTCAGATTGCCGATCGAGAATTCCGAGATCACCACCAGGCGCGGCTTGCTGCGGATAATGTCTGAAATCGCCTGTTCGCGCCAGGCGTCGCATTCGGTGTAGTCGCGCTTGAGCACGGCGTTGAAGGTCGACAGGCGTGAAGCGCGGCACGAGGATTTGAGGTAGGTGATCACTTTGGTGTCGTTGCGTTTTGCTGCCTCGACCAGCGGCGTCGACCAGTGGTCGGCATGCGAATCGCCGAACAGCACGATGGTGTGGGCGGCGTCGGCCGGCCCGAAGGTGCAAGGTTTCGGCTCCACCGTGTGAAAATCGAGCAGGCAGTCCTTGTCGACGGCGCGCGCGATGGACGGCTGTTCGGCGGCCTCTTCGATGCCGCGCTGGGTGGGGTCGATGTTGCGCGTGGCCAGATGCGCGTTGGCGTAGGCCGCAGCCACGCCGGCGGCGGTCAGCACGAGGGCCGGGGCGAGGGCAAGCCCGGGGAAAAGCCGAAGCGGTCCTGCGGCCGGGCTGGCGTCGAAGCGAAAGGCTCTGGCTGTCGCCGCCAGCCAGTCGCCGCGCCGCGCGGGGTTTTCGATCAGCCGGTAGGTGGCCGCCGACAGCGCCAGCGCCAGCACGGCGCAGCCGATGCGCTGCGCCACGCCGAGGTCGGGCTGCAACATGGTGGCATAGACGATGACGGGCCAATGCCAGAGATAGAGCGAATAGGAGAGCGTGCCGACCCACTGCAAGGGCGGCAGCGAGAGCATGGCGGCGGGCGCCAAGGCCCGCCAGCGAGTCCTGGCCGGGGCATCGCCCTGCTCGCCGGCGCCGTTCAACAGCACCAGCACGGAGCCGGCAACCGGCAGCAGCGCGTACCAGCCGGGGAAGGGCAGGTCTTCGCTCAAACAGAGATAGGCGACGGCGATCAGCGCCAAGCCCAGCCATCCCTGTGCCGCCCGCAGCCAGGACTGATGCCGCCACAAGATTGGCGCGGCAAAGGTCGCCAGGCCGCCGGCGGCGAATTCCCAGGCCCGCAGCGGCGAGAAATAGAAAGCCCAGGCCGGCGAGAGACTGGTGAGCCAGAGACAAGCCGCGAAGGAGGCGAGGCCGACGGTACCGATCACGAGCACCGTCATGCGCCGGCCCCGATGCAGCCAGGCGGCGAAGACAAGCAGTGCCGGCCAGACGAGATAGAACTGCTCCTCCACCGACAGCGACCAGAAGTGGATGAAGGGGTTGCTCAAGGCATCGGCGGCGAAATAGTCGAACGACCAGCGCAGCAGCCACAGATTGATGGTGTAGGCCGCGGCATACATGGCGCCGCGCGAATAGAGCGCCTGTTCCTGCGGCGCCATGATGAAGGTGCCGACGGCGAGCGTGACCAGGATGACGAAGATGGCGGCCGGCAGAAGGCGCCGTGCGCGCCTGGCATAGAAGCGCCAGAGGTCGAGCCGGCCGGTCTCGGTGATCTCCTGCATCAAATGCGTGGTGATCAGCCAGCCGGAAATGACAAAGAAGATGTCGACCCCGGCAAAGCCGCCAGGCAGCGCCGTGAGGCCGAAATGGTAGGCGACGACGCCGCCAACCGCCAGCGCGCGCAAGCCCTGTATGTCAGGCCGAAACGATGCCGCCACCACAGCTCCTTCGTTTGCGCCCAGCCGTCACCTGTCCGGCCGGGTAGCCGATATTGCAATGCAGCATATATTTCGCAGTGCAACATGGCCAGAGCAAGGACGCTGTTTTTTCCTCTTCTTGAAAAAAGCGGGAAATGTGTTGATTGAGGCAAAAACTCGTGGGGTCAGGCACTTGGAGTGGGGGCCGAATGAGTAGCGGCAGGGCAAAGCACGGCGGTCACGAAAACAGCCCCGCGAACGGGGCTGTTTTCACGGCTGCGGCGCGTTATCAACTGCCGCCGTTCAATTTCACGCTGCTGCAGAACTCCGGATGCGTGTTGGTCGGGTTGGCGTTCTTGGCCTCGTCGGCGCAGGCGGTCTTCATGGCGGTCTGGTCCTCGGGCGTGAGGGCCTTCCAGGCTTTGACGAAGTCATCATTGCCGACCATCTTCTTCATGCCTGAGTCCGTGTAGAACGGCTTCATCTTGGCAGGATCGTCGAGAGCGGATGTTCCCGTGCTGCCTCCCGCGAGAGCCGAACCGGTGGCCATCGAAAGCGCCATCGCGCCAAGACAGATCATCTTGATGTTCATGACTGGATCCTTCCCTGTTGCTTTGTGATCGTCGAAGCAACGATCAAGGTTATAACGAAACAGTTTGCCCGAAAGTTCCGGTTTATCAGACCAAGATTCCCTAATTCCGCCAAAATGTGTTCTGTCTAACCTTTGAAATATTTGCAGTATTTGGAACGCGAGCCACGGCTCCAGGCTACTGCTTGGTTTTGAGCAATCTTCCCCGCTGCTGCTCATCGCCGCTGACGCTGGACGACCAGGCTTCAGGTCGTCTGGACAACTTCGCGGCTCGCGGATGGTTCCGGGTTCCGGCAGGACGGCCTTGTCGCCGCACAAAAAAGGCCTCGCGGGCGCAGCCAGCGAGGCATTGATTGGAGGGACTTGTCATCGCCTCAGGAAGCGATTGCGCAGCAACGAGGCCGGCTTGCGGAAAGTTTCAGCGCCCAGCGACCGTCAAGCGCCTCTGCTACGAGAGCCGAGATCAGCTTGCCGGCACCTTGCAGACTTCGTCTGAGCTACAGCTTCGCTCGAACCTAGGAGGAAGCCTCGCTATCCCGCTGGATTAGCGTGCGCGCCGCGTCTGCCCCTGCCGCGAGGATGCGTTCCGAGAGTTCCGTTCCGTCCACGGCGCGGGCCATCTGAAGGGCGCCGATAAGGGTCGCAAAGATGCCCAGCGCAACGCTTTCCCGATTCCGGGTCCGCGGCGGCAGTTCCGCCGCCACCTGGCGCACCTGGGTCAGCAAGCGCTCGGTATAGAGTTGACGTGTTTCGGAAGGCTCGCGTGCGATCTCCGGCAGCAATGCGGCGGACGCGCAGCCCTGTCCCGGATTGTCCCGGTGTGCCGTCGACAGATAAGCGTCGATGGCCATATCCAGGCCGCCGGCAGCCAAAGCTTCGCGGATCTGGTCCGACTGATCCTCCAAGGCCGCTGCCACGGTTTCACGGACAAGCGCCGCCTTGGATTGAAAGTGCGGATAGAAGGCCCCGTTGGTCAGGCCGGCGTCTTTCATGATGGTTGCGAGCCCGGACGCGGCGATACCGTCACCGCGAAAACGGTTGGCGGCAACCTCCATGATCCGGCTGCGCGAGGCGTCCTTCCGGCCTTTTTCATAGCGCATGGCTGCGATTCCTTTCTTCTATTGCATTATGAGTGTAATGTGATATTACGAGCATAATTCTAACGAGGCGAAAAAGCTAGCCCTCATGATTTTGGAGCACCAAATGAACAGGAATTCGGGAAAGACCGCGCTCGTCACGGGAGCCTCCTCGGGCATCGGCCGCGCCAGCGCGGAAGCGCTG
>NZ_JAIUIL010000019.1:0-93458 GCF_020165595.1 Mesorhizobium sp. BR-1-1-10
GTCGCGGGGTTGGCGGGCGCGGCCGCTCTTCAAACGGAAAATCCCGAAGGTTTTCGGCTGTTGAGCTCCCATGCGGCGCGGTTCGACTATGCAGGGTCGTCCGGCGTGCGGCTGCAGGCGAAGCGCCCGATGATCGAGCTTGGACCCGACGGCGAACTGATCTGCATCCGCTTCAACAACCGTTCGCTGGCGCCGACCGTCGACGTGCCGTTCGCCGAGATGGGCGCCTATTACGCCGCCTACCGCCGCTTCGCCGAGCTGATCGAGGATCCATCCTTCGAAGTCACCTTCAAGCTTGAGCCCGGCCAGGCCTTCATCGTCGACAACACCCGCGTCATGCATGCCCGCAAGGCGTTTTCCGGCACCGGCAAGCGCTGGCTGCAGGGATGCTACGCCGACAAGGACGGCCTGTTGTCGACGCTGGCGGCGATCGAACACGGCTTCAAGGAGGCCGCGGAATGATCGGCCAGGATCTGAACGCGGACACCATCGTCGAATTCATCGCCGACATTTTTGAGCGCCGGGGCGCCGAATCCTATCTCGGCGAGCCGGTGACGATGTCCGAGCATATGCTGCAAGGGGCTTGGCTGGCGGAACAGGATGGAGCCCCAGACGTGCTGGTCGCCGCCGCGCTGCTGCACGACATCGGCCACTACACCAGCGAGTTCGGCACCTATTCGCCTGACGATGTCGAGGACAAGCACCATGACGAGGCCGGCGGCGAAGTGCTGGCGCCGTTCTTCCCGCCTGTCATCGTCGAGTGCGTCCGGCTGCACGTTGCCGCCAAGCGCTATCTCTGCGCCGCCGACCCGACCTATTTCTCCAGGCTGTCGCCGGCTTCGGTTCATACCTTGTCGCTGCAGGGCGGACCGATGAGTGCCGACGAGGTGGCTGCGTTCCGCGAGAACCCGTTCCATGAGGAAGCGGTGCGGGTTCGCATCTGGGACGAGGGCGGCAAGGTCGCCAATATGCGGACGCGGGCGTTTCGCGACTATGTGCCGTTGCTGCAGCGCGTCGTGCACGACTTCGCCAATCGCCCCTGACGAGACCAATGATCAGGAGGAGACAGCCATGTGCTTCTGCTTCGACGGCGAAAGCGCGGTGGCGGCATACCGGCCCTGCCGCGAGCGTTTGGCTGACGAGGGCGTTTTCACGCCATCGCCGACCAGCCCCAGCGGCGAACTCGCCGCTGCCGCCTTGTTCGACGTCGCCGACGCGGGACAGGTTCACCGTGTCGATGCGGGAGAAGCGACCTATCCCTTGTGATGGACCTGCTGCAATCCATAGACAGGTGTTGGCAAGCCAACCTGCCGGGCTTTGAGCTGCAGCGCCAGATATTGCGAATAGTGGCGTGACTGATGGAGGTTGCCGCCATGGAACCACAGCGCCTCCTGCTGGGTCGGCTTCCACATGTTGCGCTGCTCGCCTTCCCAAGGGCCGGGATCCTTGGCGGTGTTGGAGCCAAGGCCCCAGACCTTGCCGACCTTGTCGGCCACCTCCTGCGAGATGAGGTCCGCCGCCCATCCGTTCATCGAGCCGTAGCCTGTGGCGTAGATCACGAGATCGGCCGGCAATTCGGTGCCATCGGCGAATTTGACGCCGGTTTGCGTCAATTCCCGCACCGCCGCACCTGGTCCGCTCTTGAGCTTGATCGAGCCGTCTATGACCAGGTCGCAGGCGCCGACATCGATGTAGTAACCCGAACCCCGGCGCAGATATTTCATGAACAGGCCTGAGCCGTCATCGCCCCAGTCGAGCAGGAAGCCGGCCTTTTCCAGGTCCGCGTAGAACTTCGCGTCGCGTTCCTTCATCTGCTGGTAAAGCGGGATCTGGAACTCGTGCAGGATGCGATAGGGCAGGGAGGCGAAGATCAGGTCGGCCTTGCGCGTCGTCATGCCGCTCTCCACCGCCTGCTCGGAATAGAGTGCGCTGAGCCCGATATCCATCAACGTGTCGGACTTGACAATATGGGTGGAGGAGCGCTGCACCATGGTGACGTCCGCGCCACCCTCCCAGAGAGCCGCGCAGATGTCGTGGGCGGAGTTGTTGGAGCCGATGACCACGACCTTCTTGCCGCGATATTTGTCGGGGCCGGGATGGGTCGAGGAATGCTGCTGCTCGCCCTTGAAGATGTCCTGGCCCTTGTATTTCGGCCAGTTCGCCTTGCCGGACATGCCGGTGGCCAGCACCAACTGCTTGGGCTTGAGGACGATCTCTTCGCCGTCGCGTTCGACCACGACGGTCCATTCCTTGGTCTTGTCGTCGTATTTCGCGGATTTAGCCGAGGTGGAGGACCAGTAATTCAGCTCCATCACCTTCGTGTACATCTCCAGCCAGTCGCCGATCTTGTCCTTCGGGGCGAAGACCGGCCAGTTCTTGGGGAAGTCGATATAGGGCAGATGGTCGTACCAGACCGGATCGTGCAGGCAGAGCGACTTGTAGCGCTTGCGCCAGGAATCGCCGGGACGCTCGTTCTTCTCAATGATGATGGCCGATACGCCGAGCTGGCGCAGGCGCGCGCCGAGCGCAATGCCGCCCTGGCCACCGCCGATGATCACGACATAAGGCTGTTTGCCGCGGCCGAGTTCGGCGATCTCGTCATCACGCTCCTCGCGCCAGGATTTCCTGTCCTTGCCGTGACCGTGCTTGGCGCCGAGCGGCCGATTGAAACCGGCCTTCTCCTCATGGCCCTTGAGTTCGGCCATGGTGGTGAGCAAGGTCCAGATCAGGTCGCCCTTGAACCGCACCAGGCCGAAGCCGCGCGCCACCTCGGTCTCGAAGGTGATCCAGGCGGTGGTGACGCCGTCCGCTTCGGTCGCCTCCTCGCCTTCGGCCACCCTCCAGTCGCTCGGCCGGGTTCCAGCCAGCGTCGCTTTCAGCATGTCGCGGACCTGCTCCTGGCCCTCCATCGTCCTGAGATTCCAGGTGAAGGTGACGAGGTCGCGCCAGTAGCAATCCGCCTGGAAACAGTTGACCGCCGCGTCGATGTCGCCGGTCTCCAGCGCCTTGCCAAGCTTGTCGAGCAGGGCCTGCGCCTTCGTGGTGGGTGTTCTCTCGAGCATGGTTTCTCCTCCGGTTGTCGGTTTCCAAGAACGCCTGTTCAGGCTTCCACTGGAACAGCAAGCGGCCGGCCAGGACCTCCCTGCCTGGGGATGGGACTCCCATTCGCCGGCAACGCGTCTCCTCCCAGGCACGTCGTCAGCCCGGCATAGTGGTGCGTCGATGGGATGGGCTCAACTGTACTATGGTAGCGCGCGGCGGAGCCGATCTCACGGCTGAGTGAATTCGTGCGGTACCCCATTGACGACCCCGCGACTTCGCCTTTATGGTCCGCCACCATGAAAACGGCACTCATTCTCGTAGGAAGGCGCGTGGGCAAGGCGGTGTAACCGCCGGGCGAAACCCCCCCATGCGCAGACACAGGCTCCCTCGGGGGCCTTTTTTATTGCCTGAAACACGACTAAACGACCAGCAACGCCCAATGGCGGACAGTACGGGACCAGACCGATGAGCAATGGACAGAACGAGCGGCGCGAGATGGCAGGTAGGGAAATGACCGGCGCCGAAATGGTGGTGCAGGCGCTGAAGGACAATGGCGTCAAGCATGTCTTCGGTTATCCCGGCGGCGCCGTTCTCCCGATCTATGACGAGATCTTCCAGCAGGACGAGGTCGAGCACATCCTCGTGCGGCACGAGCAGGGCGCCGGCCATGCGGCAGAGGGATATGCGCGGTCGACCGGCAAGGCCGGCGTCATGCTGGTGACATCGGGTCCCGGAGCCACCAATGCGGTGACGCCGCTGCAGGATGCGCTGATGGATTCGATCCCGCTGGTCTGCCTGACCGGTCAGGTGCCGACCTCGCTCATCGGCTCCGACGCGTTCCAGGAATGCGACACGGTCGGCATTACGCGGCCCTGCACCAAGCACAACTGGCTGGTGAAGGACGTCAACGAACTCGCCGCGACCATCCACGAGGCCTTCCATGTCGCGACGACCGGCCGTCCCGGTCCGGTCGTGGTCGACATCCCGAAGGACGTGCAGTTCGCCAAGGGCTTTTATGTGCCGCCGCAGATCGCGCCGCGCACCAGCTACCAGCCCAAGGTCCAGGGCGACCTGGAGAAGATCAAGGCGGCGGTCGAACTGATGGCCGGCGCCAGGAAACCGGTGATCTATTCTGGCGGCGGTGTCATCAATTCCGGCCCGGAAGCGAGCCATCTCTTGCGCGAACTGGTCGATCTCACCGGTTTCCCGATCACCTCGACGCTGATGGGGCTCGGCGCCTACCCGGCGTCGGGCAAGAACTGGCTCGGCATGCTCGGCATGCACGGCACCTACGAAGCCAACATGGCCATGCATGACTGCGACGTCATGCTCTGCATCGGCGCGCGCTTCGACGACCGTATCACCGGCAGGCTGAATGCGTTCTCGCCGAACTCGCGCAAGATCCACATCGATATCGATCCGTCCTCGATCAACAAGAACGTCCACACCGAAGTGCCCATCATCGGCGATGTCGGGCGGGTGCTGGAAGACATGGTGCGGCTGTGGCGGGCAACCGCCAGGGCCGACAAGAAGGCGCTCTACCCCTGGTGGGAGCAGATCGCCAAATGGCGCGGGCGCGATTCACTCGCCTTCAAGATGAACAACGACGTGATCATGCCGCAATACGCCATCCAGCGGCTGTACGAGCTGACCAAGGACATGGACACTTACATCACCACCGAGGTCGGCCAACACCAGATGTGGGCGGCGCAGCATTATCATTTCGAGAAGCCGAACCGCTGGATGACCTCGGGCGGGCTGGGCACGATGGGCTACGGGCTGCCGGCCGCGCTCGGCGTGCAGATCGCGCATCCCGACGCGCTGGTCGTGGACATTGCCGGCGATGCTTCGGTGCAGATGACCATGCAGGAGATGAGCGCCGCCGTGCAGCACGACGCGCCGATCAAGATCTTCATCCTCAACAACCAGTATATGGGCATGGTGCGCCAGTGGCAGCAGCTGCTGCACGGCAACCGGTTGTCGCATTCCTACACCGAAGCGATGCCCGACTTCGTCAAGCTGGCCGAGGCCTATGGCGGCCACGGCATTCGCTGCGACAAGCCAGACGAACTGGACGACGCGATCAAGGAGATGATCTCGGTCAGGAAACCGGTGCTGTTCGACTGCCGCGTGGCGACGCTCGCCAACTGCTTCCCGATGATCCCGTCTGGCAAGGCGCATAACGAGATGCTGTTGCCGGACGAGGCCACCGACGAGGTAGTGGCCAATGCAATCGACGCCAAGGGCAGGGAACTGGTGTAGACGACGAACCGGGGCAGGGCTTGTCAAGATAAGCCGTGCGGAAACAGATAGTTAGATCAAGAACTTGAGATTCATGTCATGAACGCACAGCACCTTCAACCCACCGGCTCCGCCTACTTTATCGCCAAGGAGACCGAGAGGCCGGAAAACCACACGCTTTCCGTGCTGGTCGACAACGAACCGGGCGTGCTTGCCCGGGTCATCGGCCTGTTTTCCGGCCGTGGCTACAACATCGAGAGCCTGACGGTCTCGGAAACCGAGCATGAAAAACACCTGTCGCGCATCACCATCGTAACGCGCGGCACGCCGCATGTGCTGGAGCAGATCAAGCATCAGCTCGAGCGCATCGTGCCGGTGCATCGCGTGGTCGATCTCACCGTGCGTTCGCACGAGTTCGGACAGGAGCGGCCGCTGGAACGGGAACTGGCGCTGGTCAAGGTTGCCGGCACCGGCGAGGCCCGGGTCGAGGCGCTCAGGCTCGCCGACGCGTTCCGCGCCAGCGTCATCGACGCCAACACCGAGCATTTTATCTTCGAGATCACCGGCAAGGGCTCCAAGCTCGACCAGTTCATCGCCATCATGAAGCCGCTCGGCCTGGTCGAGATCTGCCGCACCGGCGTGGCAGCCATGAACCGCGGCCCGCAGGGGATGTAGCAGTCATACGAAATTAAAGTTCAGCAATCACGGTCGGGCGAGGCGATCCGAAAAGCGAACTGAGACTTGGTGGCGCATGACCCCACGACAAGATCTGGTGATACATGTGATGATGTACGCACTGATCGCATACTCGATCTGGGTGCTTGCCCACGGCTGGGTGACGATGACAGTCCCAGCCTTACGAGGCAATGAATGGGTTGTCTATGCGGATAATCCAACCAGATTCTGGGACCTGATCTTCTTCCACGCGGGGTCCATTGTCATCTTCAGTTGGCTTCTCTGGGCTCTGAAGTATCGCCGTCGGAACTGACGCGCCGCTGGCCGTACAGGCGGATCACTGCGGCGCGCATTGGACCACTCGAATGACGTTGCGTCCGGCGCCGGTCGATTTAAGTCAGTATTGCTGACCTTTGGAGCCGTCATGACCCTCGACGCCTTCCTTGCCCTGCTGCTCTACGCCCTGGTGACCTCGGTCACGCCGGGCCCGAACAACTTTATGCTGCTGGCGTCGGGCGTGAATTTCGGCATCGTGCGGACTATCCCGCATATGCTCGGCATCAGCATCGGATTTCTCGTCCTTTTGCTTGCCGTCGGCTTTGGGCTTGGGGCGGTGCTGACCGCGTTCCCCGCGCTGCACACCGGGCTTAAGATCGCCGGCGCCGTCTATCTGCTCTACCTCGCCTGGAAGATTGCCATGTCGCGCTCGCTCAGCGGCAAGGGCGAGACGGATGCGCGGCCGATGCGATTCATCGATGCCGCGGCCTTCCAGTGGGTCAACCCCAAGGCTTGGGTGATGGCAATCACCGCGATGGCCGTCTATACCAATCCCGAACGGCCATTCTTGTCCGTCATTCTGATCGGCGTGGCCTTCACCGTGGTCAATCTTCCCAGCGTCTCGGTCTGGGCCGGATTCGGCACGGCACTACGCGGCTTCCTGTCCGACCCGGTGCGGTTGAAATGGTTCAACATCGCCATGGGCGTGCTGCTGGCGGCGACGCTTTGGCCGATGCTGCGCTAGATAAGGCTGCCCTCTCGGAGGCCATTTTTCGGAGCCCATCCGGCTTCCGGCTTTGAGGATAGCCGGCTGCACAGCTATTGTGCAGTGCACATTAAATCTTCGTAATGCCGTGTTTTGGCCCTTTTCCGACAAACCCGCGTCCTATCTATTCGGCGAAATCGCGGCAGTGAGCCGGGAATTGCGCTAGAATGCGACCACCTGGCTATGGCGTGTCGGACGGAGAGGTCTTTTGTCGATGCGTGGAAAAGTCATGCTTTCATTGCTGGCGGTCGCCTGTGTCGGCGCGGCCTGGCTCTATCTGTCGCCGGACGCGCTGAATAAGGCTCAGCAGTTCCTCGGCGCAAAGCAGGTCGCCGCGACAGACAAGCCAGCGACCGAAAAGCCAGCGGCGGGGGACAAGGCGGCGGGTGGCGGCAACGGTGCCCGTTCGGCCTCGATCGTTTCGGCGACGGCGACGACCGCGGATTTCCCGATCCGCCGCTATGCCATCGGGTTCGTCTCCTCTCCGGCCGTGGTCAACATCAACGCGCGCGTCTCCAGCCAGATCGTGTCGATCGACGTCAAGGACGGGCAGATGGTGAAGGCGGGCGACCTCCTGTTCTCGCTCGACGATCGGGCGCTGAAGGCGCAACTCGCCAAGGACCAGGCAGCGCTTGCCAAGGACCAGGCGCTGCTCGCCAGCTCGAACTCCGACCTTCAGCGCGCCAAGGACCTTGTCGCCAAGCAGGCCGGTACGCAGCAGACCTACGACCAGGCCGTTGCCGCGCAGAAGGCGGCGGCGGCGACCGTCGATGCCGACAAGGCGACGATCGACGCCGACAATGTCCAGCTTGGCTTTGCCACCATCACCGCGCCGATCGCCGGCAGGCTGGGTGCCGTGAATGTCGCCGTCGGCGACCTCGTCACCGTCAGCAACGGCAACAGCAGCACGGCGACGCCACTGGTGACCATCACCCAAATGGACCCGCTGCAGGTCAACTTCAATCTGCCGGAAAGCAACCTTGCGCTGCTTCACAAGGCGCTTGCCAATCCGCAGCAGAACGCGGTGACGTTGATCCAGAACGGCGACCCGACGCCGATCGGCAAGGGCACGCTCGATTTCGTCGATTCCAGCGTCGACACCGCATCGGGCACGATCGCGACGCGGGCAAGTATTCCGAATGCCGATCTTTCCCTTTGGCCGGGCCAGTATGTGAATGTCGTGCTCGACGCCGGCATCATGCCGCGGATGACCTCGGTTCCGACCGTGGCGGTGCAGCCCAGCCAGAAGGGGCCGTTCGTCTACGTGGTCAAGCCGGACAGCACTGTCGAGATGCGGCCGGTGCAGGTGGCGCTGACCGAAGGCGCAAACAGCGCCATCAGCCAGGGGCTGAAAAGCGGCGAGAAGGTCGTCACCGAGGGCCAGACAAGGCTGAAGAACGGCGCCGCGGTGCATGAAGGCAAGGCGGCCGCGCCGAAGGTTGCCGAGGCGACCAACGCCGGCGAGGCGGCCCAATGATCTCCGAATTCTGTATCCGCAGGCCGGTCGCCACCCTTCTGATGTCGTTCGCCCTCGTGCTGGGCGGACTGTTCGCCTACAAATTCCTGCCGGTGGCGGCACTGCCGAGCGCCGAATTCCCGGTCGTCAACGTCTCGGCCTCGCTGCCCGGCGCTTCGCCGGAAACCATGGCCACATCGGTGGCGACGCCGCTGATCAAGCAGTTCGCGACCATCGCCGGCATCGATTCCATTTCGACCACCAACTCGCTCGGCCAGACTTCGATCGCCATCCAGTTCGTGCTCAACCGCAACATCGACGCGGCCGCCGCCGACGTCCAGGCGGCGATCGCGCGCACGCAGAAATCGCTACCGCCGCAGATGACGGCGCCGCCAAGCTACCGCAAGGTCAATCCGGCCGATGCGCCGATCCTCTTGATGTCGCTGGTCAGCGACACGGTGCCGCTGACCGACCTCGATGCCTTCGCCGAAAACGTCATCTCGCCGTCGCTGTCGACCATCGACGGCGTCGCGCAGGTCTCGATCTTCGGCCAGCAGAAATACGCGGTGCGCATCCAGATCGATCCGACCGCGCTTGCCGCGCGCGGCATCTCGATCGATCAGCTGCAGGCGGCGGTCGCGTCCGCCAACAGCAACACGCCGCTCGGCGTGCTGCAGAACAACAAGCAGCAGCTCACCATCACCGCCAACACGCAGCTTACCGACGCGGCCGGTTTCTCAAACCTCATCATCGCTACCAAGAACGGCCACCCGGTGCGGCTGGGCGAGGTGACCCGTGTCGTCGATTCAGTGCAGACCACCACGACCGCAAGCTGGTATGACGGTACCCGCGCGATCATCATGGCGGTGCAGCGCCAGCCGGACGCCAACACGGTCGACGTCGTCGACAAGGTCAAGGCGATGCTGCCGTCCTTCCAGGACCAGATGCCGGCCGCAGCCCAGATCAAGCTGCTCAACGACCGCTCGAGCTCGATCCGCCAGGCGGTCGACGACGTGCAGTTCACGCTGCTTTTGACCATCGCGCTGGTGGTGATGGTGATCTTCGTGTTCCTGCGTCGCGTCACGGCGACCATCATCCCGGCCGTGGCGGTGCCGATCTCGCTGATCGCCACGCTCGGCGCGATGTTCCTGTTCGGCTTTTCCATCGACAACATATCGCTGATGGGCCTGACGCTCGCCGTCGGCCTTGTCGTCGACGATGCCATCGTGATGCTCGAAAACATCTTCCGCCACATGGAGGAGGATGGGCTGTCGGCATTCGACGCGTCGCTGAAGGGCGCGCGCGAAATCGGTTTCACCATCATCTCGATCTCGATCTCGCTGGTGGCGGTGTTCATCCCGGTGCTTCTGATGGGTGGCGTGATCGGGCGCATCTTCAACGAGTTCGCCGTCGTGGTGACCGTCGCCATCCTGGCCTCCATGTTCGTGTCGCTGACGCTGACGCCGATGTTGTGCTCGCGGCTGCTGTCGGTGACCAAGGCCGACCGCGAGGCACATGGTGCTGGCCACAAGCGCGATTTCCTCACGCGCGGCTACGATCGGATTCTGAGCTTCTGCCTGCGGCACACCTTCCTGGTGTTCCTCGTCTTCGTCGGCACCGCGGCAGCCTCGGTGTGGCTGATCGAGGTTTCGCCGAAGGGTTTCTTCCCGCAAGAAGATATCGGCCAGATTTCGGTGACCACCATCGCGCGCCAGGACATTTCGTTCGACGCCATGGCCAAGCTGCAAGGGCAGGTGGCCAGCGTGTTCTCGAAGTCACCCTATGTCGACCATGTGGCGTGGTCGGCGGGCAGCGGTAACAATGCGCTGAACCAGGGACAGCTCTTCGTCCAGCTCAAGGGCAAGGACCAGCGTCCCGATATCGAGAAGGTGCTTGCGGATCTGCGCAAGCAACTGGCCGGCGTGGCGGGCATCGAGACCTACATGCAGCCGGTGCAGAATCTGCGGCTCGGCTCGCGCTCGTCGGCCAGTGCCTACCAGCTTGTGGTTCAGGGCCTCGATACCGGCCTGACGGATCAGTGGGCGCAGAAACTGAATGACGCGATGGCGGCCGACCACACGACCTTCACCGACGTCACCAGCGACCTGCAGAACAACGCCTTGCAGGCGACGCTGGTGGTGGACCGCGACAAGGCCGCCCAACTCGGTATCGACACCGACACGCTGCGCTCGGCTCTTTATGGCGGGTTCGGCACCGACCAGGTTTCAACGATCTTCGGCTCGGCCGACAGTTACGAAGTCATCGCCGAACTCGATCCCAAGATCGAATGGTCGCCGGAGCGGATGCTTGCCATCCAGATGCGGACGGCGAGCGGCAGCCTGGTGCCGCTCGGCGCCTTCGCCAGGGTCGACCGCACGGCCGGAGCCTTGACGGTCAACCAGCTCGGCCAGCTTCCGGCGGTGACGATCTCCTACAACCTGCCGCAGGGCGTGGCGCTGGGCGACAGTGTGAAACGCATCGACGCGCTGAAAGAGCAGATCGGCATGCCGACGGCGATCTCCACGACCTTCGCCGGCACCGCCAAGACCTTCCAGGATTCGCTTGCCAACCAGGGCCTGCTGGTCGGCGGCGCCATCCTGACCATCTATATCGTGCTCGGCATTCTGTATGAGAGCTTCATCCACCCGCTCACCATTCTGACCGGCCTGCCGTCGGCTGTGCTCGGGGCGGTTGTCGCCTTGCGCTTCGCCGGCATGGATCTGTCCGTCATCGCGGTGATCGGCATCCTGATGCTGATCGGCATCGTCAAGAAGAACGGCATCATGATGGTCGACGTCGCGCTTGAACTGCGACGAGAGGGCATGTCGGCCACCGATTCCATCCACAAAGCCTGCCTGATGCGGTTCAGGCCGATCATGATGACGACGCTGGCGGCACTGATGGGCACGTTCCCGATCGCGCTCGGCACCGGCGCCAGCGCGGAACTGCGCCAGCCGCTGGGCGTTGCCGTCGTCGGCGGCCTGCTCGCCTCGCAGGCGCTGACCCTGTTCGTGACACCGGTGATCTACGTCTACATGGAGAATTTCTCGGGCTGGCTGGTCGGACTCATGCCGAAGCGCAAGGCCGAGTTGCACCTGGTCGAAGAGGGCGACCAGCCCTCGCTGTTCGGCACCAATGACGACATCCCCGGTGAGCCGCAGAAGACCGCCGCCGAGTAGCAGGTCGCCACGCAGCCAGTTCCGCTGGCCCAAGCCGTGATACTTGCGGCCGGCGGATCGGAACTTTAGTTTGCCGTCATGTCCCACGATCATGACCACGACAACGAACTCGATCCGTTTGCCGCGCGGGTGCGCGCGCTGGAAACCATCCTGACCCGCAAGGGGCTGATCGATCCGGCTGCGATCGACGTCATTGTCGATACCTACGAGACGAAGATCGGTCCGCGCAACGGCGCCCGGGTGGTGGCCAAGGCCTGGAGCGATCCCGCTTTTGCCGCGTGGTTGAAGCGCGACGCGACGGCGGCGATCGAATCGCTGGGCTATACCGGCCGGCAAGGCGAGCATATGCAGGCGGTGTTCAACACCGGGAATACCCACAACCTCGTCGTCTGCACATTGTGCTCCTGTTATCCGTGGTCGGTGCTTGGCCTGCCGCCGGTGTGGTACAAGGCGCCGCCCTACAGGTCGCGCGCGGTGATCGATCCGCGCGGCGTGCTCGAGGAGTTCGGGCTGGTGCTGCCGGCCGGGACGAAGATACGCGTCTGGGATTCGACAGCGGAACTGCGCTATCTCGTCGTGCCGATGCGACCGGAGGGAACCGAAGGCTGGAGCGAGGAGCGGCTGTCCGAGCTGGTGAGCCGCGATGCCATGATCGGCACGGCTCTGGCGAGTCACCCGGCATGAACGGGCCGCAGGATCTCGGCGGACAGATGGGTTTCGGGCCGGTCGCGCCCGAACGAGACGAGCCGTATTTCCATGCCGACTGGGAGAGGCGGGCGCTCGGCTTGACGCTCTGCGCCGGCGGCATGGGCGCCTGGAACATCGACGAGAGCCGGCACGCACGGGAATCGCTGCATCCGGCCGATTATTATGGCTCCAGCTACTATCAGATATGGATCAAGGCGCTTGAGATCTTGCTCAAGCGGCATGGTTTCGTCAGCGAGCGCGACCTCGGGGCGGGCGAGGCGATCGATCCGGCGGCGACACCCAAAAGAGTGCTGAAGGCGGAAAACGTTCCCGCTGTGCTGGCCAAGGGCGGTCCTTGCGATCGGCCGGTGGAGATAGCGCCACGCTTCAAGGCCGGGGATTCTGTGCGGACGAAAAACTTCAACCCGACCGGCCATACCAGGCTGCCGCGCTATGCGCGCGACAAGCTGGGCACCATCGAGGCGGTGCGCGACGGCTTCGTCTTTCCCGACAGCAACGCGCATGGGCAGGGCGAGAATCCGCAATGGGTCTATACCGTGGTTTTCGATGGCACGGAAATCTGGGGCGAGGGCGCCGACCCGACACTGACCGTCTCGATCGACGCCTGGGAGAGCTATCTTGAGCCGGCCTGAAGCGAAGGGATCCGCCGCCAGTTTGCCCGCCGGCTTCGACGCACCGGTGTTCGCCGAGCCATGGCAGGCCGAAGCCTTCGCCATGACTGTGGCACTGCACGACAAGGGCCTGTTTTCGTGGAACGAATGGGCGGATGCCCTGTCAGCCGAGGTGAAGAAGCCGGATGCCGCGGCGGACGGCCATGACTATTACGAGCATTGGCTGGCGGCGCTGGAAGGGCTGCTCGCCTCCAAGGGGCTGGCTGCCAAGCCGGACGTCGATGCGATGGCGCGGGCCTGGGAGCGCGCCGCGCACGCCACGCCACACGGCAAGCCGATCCTGCTGGAGAACGATCCGCACGCTGCCAACTGAATTTTCGTTCCCTTTACGTTCTTGCCTGCGGCTGATAGCCTGAACAGCAGGGAAGTTCGCCACCGGCGTGTCGATGGTGGTGGCGGCGATCTTGTGTTTGCCTCGCGAATCCGGTCACACGATCAGATGGAATTTTCACCCCAACAAGACGAGGCGCTGCAAGCGGTCGCGCGCTGGCTGAAGACCGGCACGCCGCAGTTGTTCCGGCTGTTTGGCTATGCCGGCACCGGCAAGACGACGCTGGCGCGCTATTTCGCCGAACATGTCGACGGCCAGGTGCAGTTCGCAGCCTTCACCGGCAAGGCCGCCCAGGTGCTGCGCTCCAAGGGCGCGGTCAACGCCCGCACCATCCATTCGCTGATCTACCGGCCCAAGGGCGAGGAATCGGTGGCCGACGAGGTCACCGGCAAGACCTCGATGTCGCCAACCTTCTCACTCAACCGGCAGAGCCCGATCTCGCGCGCCAAACTGGTCGTCATCGACGAGTGCTCGATGGTCGACGAGCAGCTTGGCCGTGACCTGATGAGTTTCGGCACGCCGATCCTGGTGCTGGGCGACCCCGGTCAGTTGCCGCCGATCTCGGGTGGCGGCTTCTTCACCGACCATGAGCCGGACTTCCTGCTGACCGAAATCCACCGGCAGGCGCGCGACAATCCGATCCTGCGGCTGGCGCTCGACGTGCGCGAGGGCCGCGAATTCATGCGTGGCGACTATGGCACCGCGAAGGTGATCGGCAAGGAAGACGTCAATCAGGAACTGGTGCTGAGGGCGGACCAGGTGCTGGTCGGCACCAACCGCACGCGGCGGCGCTACAACCAGCGCCTGCGCGAGCTCAAGGGCTTCAATGCCGATTATCCGCAAGCCGGCGACAAGCTGGTGTGCCTGCGCAACGATCCCGCCAAGGGTCTGCTCAACGGCTCGCTGTGGAAGGTGATGACCTCGTCGCGCGAGACGGTCAAGCCCGGCATCAATCTTCTGGTTTCACCCGAGGAGGACGATCCGGATCGCGGCGTCGCGAAAATCAAGTTGCTGAAGGCGGCGTTCGAGGATCCGGACGCGGAAATCCCTTGGCAGCAGAAGAAGCGCTTCGACGATTTCGACTATGGCTATGCGCTGACGGTGCACAAGGCGCAGGGCTCGCAGTGGAACGAGATCGTGCTGTTCGACGAGAGCTGGGCCTTCAAGGAAACGCGCCAGCGCTGGCTTTACACAGCCATCACCCGGGCCGCCGAACGCCTGACCATCGTCAGGTAGAAAGCTCGGCGGGTAGCCGGGAGAACCGTTTCATCCTCTTTCTGGAGCGGCGGTCGCCTCCTCACTCGTCGGCCGCGCGCCGAGCCATTCCCAGGCAGCGGCTTCGTCCTCGATCTTGAAATGCCTGAATTCGACGGGCGAGGAAGCCGGCAAGGCGTGTCGTGCGTTCGGCGTCCAATCAGGGGCGCCGATCGCCGCGCAACGGCCAATATGTTCCAATGCATGGACGGCACCCTTCTTGATGGTCTCGTCTGAGATGTCGGCCCAGTCGACGCCCTCATGATCGACTATGCGCACGGCCACGTCGATTTTCTGATGGAGCAAATAGGCCGCCTCCAGCAGGCCGAACAGGTTTTCGGCATCGGCGGCCGAGACATGGCCGACCACATCGATGGCAAAGAG
Organism: Mesorhizobium sp. BR-1-1-10; assembly: GCF_020165595.1. Taxonomy (NCBI): domain Bacteria; kingdom Pseudomonadati; phylum Pseudomonadota; class Alphaproteobacteria; order Hyphomicrobiales; family Phyllobacteriaceae; genus Mesorhizobium; species Mesorhizobium sp. BR-1-1-10. The sequence goes on from NZ_JAIUIL010000019.1 coordinate 14,984, forward strand.
GTCGTCGCGGCTGGTCTCGATGCGTCGGATCGCCGGCACGGATTGGAGGAAATTCAAGGTGGTGCCTCCCTTTCGTGGAGTATGTTGGTCTTCTGGAACACCGGAAAGGCCCTATCTGTTCCCGTCAAAGACGCTATAGATGCGCCGTCTCAAATGCGCCGTGCCGGAACGAATGAGGGTGGCGCGCCTCGATCGCCTGTTTCACGGACGCCAAACCATGCCAGCCAAGCTTTCCGTCAACCTCAACGCCATCGCCATGCTACGCAACCGGCGCGACCTGCCGTGGCCCAATGTGATCGCTGTCGGACGCCTCGCCCTTGCCGCCGGAGCGCATGGGCTGACCGTGCATCCGCGCCCCGACGAACGTCACACAAGGCATTCCGACCTGCCCGAGATCAGGGCGCTGATCGACGACGAGTTCCCGCGGGCGGAATTCAACATCGAGGGATACCCAAGCGAGGATTTCCTGGCGCTGGTGGAGAAGCATCAGCCCGAACAGGTGACGCTTGTGCCCGACGATCCCTCCCAGGCAACCTCCGACCATGGCTGGAACTTCGTCACCGATGCGGCGTTGCTGACGCCGATCGTCAGACGCCTGAAGAAGGGTGGTTTCAGGGTCTCGCTGTTTTCCGATGCCGATCCCGCCGGCATGGCGGCCGCGCGCGACACGGGCGCCGATCGTATCGAACTCTATACCGGTCCTTATGGCAGCTACCATTCCGATTCGGGTAAGGCGGCCAAGGAACTGGAAAAATTGGGCAAAACCGCTGACGCGGCATTTGCCGCCGGTCTCCAGGTCAATGCCGGGCACGATCTGACGGTGGCCAATCTGCCCGCGCTGGCCAGGCGCATTCCGGCACTGGCCGAAGTGTCGATCGGACATGGGTTGACAGCCGACGCGTTGGAGTATGGCATGGCCGGAACGGTGGGCCGCTTCCTCAGGGCCTGCGGCTGGTAGGGGGTAGTGCTTCGTATTGGTATGGCAGCCATCGCGTGCATTTGATATCGTATCGCAGCATGCATAAAGCACCGCGCGCTTATCGGAGAGTGGTCGATGGCCCTTGCCAATAGCGGGAGCGAAGCTGAAACCGTCGAGCAATCGAGCCATACCGGGGTCGAGCAGCACAGCACCAAGGTTCTCATGCTGGGCGCACTCGGCGTTGTCTATGGCGACATAGGCACAAGTCCGATCTACGCCTTTCGCGAGGCGCTTCACGCTTCGCCCGGCATCGATACGCGCGTTCACGTGCTTGGCGTGCTGTCGCTGATCGTCTGGGCGCTGACGATCATCGTGACCGTCAAATATGTTGCCTTCGTGCTTCGTGCCGACAACAAGGGCGAAGGCGGCACGCTGTCGCTGATGTCATTGGCACGCAGCGCCTATCCCAAAGGCGCTCGACTGATTCTGGTGATCGGTCTTTGCGGCGCGGCGCTGTTTTTCGGCGATTCGATCATAACGCCGGCCATCTCGGTGCTGTCGGCGGTCGAAGGCCTCACCGTGGTCACCCCAACGCTCGACGCCTATGTCGTGCCGATCACGCTGGTCATCCTTGCCATCCTGTTCTCCGTGCAACGCTTCGGCACGGGAAAGGTGGCGGCGGTGTTCGGGCCGGTGACGGCGCTGTGGTTCCTGGCCATCGGCGTTGCCGGCATCTATCACTTGATGGACGATCCATCGATCCTGCTTGCCATCAATCCCTATTACGCGGTCATTTATCTGGCCAGCACACCGACCGCCGCCTTTGTCACCGTCGGCGCCGTGTTCCTGGCGGTAACCGGGGCCGAGGCGCTTTATGTCGATCTCGGCCATTTCGGACGCAAGCCGATCGTGCTGGCATGGTTTTCCGTGGTTTTCCCCTGCCTGCTGCTCAACTATTTCGGGCAGGGCGCCTTTGTGCTCGCCAATGACGGAAAACCGACCAATCCGTTCTTCCAGATGCTGCCTGACTGGGCACTGATGCCGATGGTGGGACTTGCAACGGCCGCGACGGTCATTGCCAGCCAGGCGGTCATTTCAGGAGCTTTTTCGCTGACCCGCCAGGCGGTGCAGCTCAATCTTCTGCCGCGCATCGAGGTGCAGCATACCTCGGAAATGCAGTCCGGGCAGATCTACATGCCGCGCGTCAACCTGCTCATAGCAATGGGTGTGATGCTGCTGGTGGTCGGTTTCGGCAGTTCGAGTTCGCTGGCGTCCGCCTACGGCATCTCGGTGACCGGCGAAATGCTGATGACGACGATCCTGCTGTTCGTGGTGATGCGCAAGATGTGGAAATGGAAGCTGGCGCTCGCCCTGGCGCTGACCTTGCTGTTCGGCGTCATCGACAGCGGCTTCTTCCTGGCCAATGTCGTGAAGATCGTGGAAGGCGGCTGGGTCTCGATCACCGTTGCCTGCCTGATGGGACTGATCATGTGGACGTGGATACGCGGCACCCGCTATCTCTTCGACAAGACCCGCCGCAACGAAATCCCGCTCGATTTCCTCGCCGGCAATCTGCTGAAGAAGAAGCCGCAGCTGGTGTCCGGCACCGCGGTGTTCCTGACCAGCGATCCCTTGAGCGCGCCGACCGCCCTGATGCACAGCCTCAAGCACTACAAGGTGCTGCACGAGCAGAACGTCATCCTTTCGGTGGTGACCGCGCCGCAGCCCGTCGTGCCCGACAGCGAACGCGTCAAGATGGAGACGGTCAACGAGTTGTTCATGCGGGTGACGCTGACCTTCGGCTACATGGAACAGCCCAACATTCCGCGCGCGCTGGCGATCTGCCGCAAGCAGGGCTGGAAATTCGACATCATGACGACGTCGTTCTTCCTGTCGCGGCGGTCGCTGAAAGCCTCGCCCAATTCAGGAATGCCGGTGTGGCAGGACCGGCTGTTCATCGGCTTGGCGCGCTCGGCGGCCGACGCGACGGAGTATTTCCAGATACCCACAGGCCGCGTCGTTGAAATCGGCACGCAGGTCGCCATTTAACAGACACGTGCTCGCCGGCCCGCAGGTTTTGCCACAGGCCCGGACATGAGCCCGCGAATGTCGCATTGACCGGCATTCGCTCGAAGTCGCTCACAAGAAGCCGCGCGCTGCCAACATGAGTGCCATAACGTTACGGCACTTGATATTGCAGTGCAGCAAGCGTAGAGCACCGCGCGTTTATCGGAGTGTCGTACATGGCCCTTGCCAGTGCTGGTAGTGAGGCAGAACCCGTCGACCAATCGAGCCATCCCGAAATCGAGCAGCACAGCACCAAGGTGTTGATGCTGGGCGCGCTCGGCGTGGTCTATGGCGATATCGGCACCAGCCCGATCTATGCGTTCCGCGAGGCGCTGGTCGCGTCGTCGGGCGGGCAAGTTGCCGACCGTGGCGACATTCTTGGCGTTTTGTCGCTGATCATCTGGTCGCTGACGATCATCGTCACCATCAAATACATCATGTTCGTGCTGCGTGCCGACAATCGCGGCGAGGGCGGCGTGCTGTCGCTGATGGCGCTGGCGCGCGGCAGTTTTCCAAAGCGTTCGGCGCTGATGCTCGGCATCGGCATCGTCGGCGCCTCGCTGTTTTTCGGCGACGCCGTCATCACGCCGGCGATTTCGGTGCTGTCGGCGGTCGAGGGCATGAATGTCGTCACCCCCACCTTCCAGCCCTATGTCGTGCCACTGACGCTGGTCATCCTCGCCATGGTGTTCGCGGTTCAGCGTTTCGGCACCGGCGGCGTCGGTCTGGTCTTCGGCCCGGTGACCGCGATCTGGTTCCTGGCCATCGGCCTTTCCGGTCTCAAGCACATCATCGCCGATCCGGAGATCCTGTGGGCGGTCAGCCCGCACTATATCGTCGCCTTCCTGATCCATTCGCCCGATGTGGCTTTCGTCACCATCGGCGCCATCTTCCTTGCCGTCACCGGCGCGGAGGCGCTTTACGCCGATCTCGGCCATTTCGGCCGCAAACCCATCGTGCTCGCCTGGCTCTCGGTCGTGTTCCCCTGCCTGCTGTTGAATTATGCCGGGCAGGGCGCCTTCGTGCTGGCGAAGAACGGCGTGGTCGGCCATCCGTTCTTCGAAATGAACGAGGGTTGGGCACTGATCCCGATGGTGGTGCTGGCGACGGCGGCGACCGTCATCGCCAGCCAGGCGGTCATTTCAGGGGCTTTTTCGCTGACCCGCCAGGCGGTGCAGCTCAACATGCTGCCCAGGCTCCAAATCCTGCACACGTCGGAAAAGCAGTCCGGCCAGATCTACATGCCGCGCGTCAACCTGCTGCTGGCGCTGGTGGTGATGATGCTGGTGGTCGGCTTCGGCGAGTCCAGCAAGCTGGCCTCCGCCTACGGCATCTCGGTGACCGGCAACATGCTGGTGACGACGGTGCTGCTTTATGTGGTTATGACCCGTATCTGGAAGTGGAAGCTGTCGGTGGCGGTCCCGCTGACCGTGCTGTTCGCTTTCATCGATGTCGGCTTCTTCGCCTCCAACATCGTCAAGGTGTTCGAAGGCGGCTGGGCGTCGCTGGTGGTGGCCTTCACCATCGTGCTGGGCATGTGGACCTGGGTGCGTGGCAGCCGCTATCTCTTCGACAAGACCCGCCGCAACGAAATCCCGCTCGATTTCCTCGCCGGCAATCTGCTGAAGAAGAAGCCGCAGCTGGTGTCCGGCACCGCGGTGTTCCTGACCAGCGATCCCTTGAGCGCGCCGACCGCCCTGATGCACAGCCTCAAGCACTACAAGGTGCTGCACGAGCAGAACGTCATCCTTTCGGTGGTGACCGCGCCGCAGCCGGTCGTGCCCGACAGCGAACGCGTCAAGATGGAGACGGTCAACGAGTTGTTCATGCGGGTGACGCTGACCTTCGGCTACATGGAACAGCCCAACATCCCGCGCGCGCTGGCGATCTGCCGCAAGCAGGGCTGGAAGTTCGACATCATGACGACGTCGTTCTTCCTGTCGCGGCGGTCGCTGAAAGCCTCGCCCAATTCAGGAATGCCGGTGTGGCAGGACCGGCTGTTCATCGGCTTGGCGCGCACGGCGGCCGACGCGACCGAATATTTCCAGATCCCGACCGGACGTGTGGTAGAAATCGGCACGCAGGTGGCGATCTGACGAGTTGGATCGCCTCGGCCTGAACGGGGAGGCGGCCATTGGGCGGCGAATTGGTGCTTGTCACCGGCGGATCGGGTTTCCTCGGCGCGCACTGTATTCTTGCCCTGTTGAAGGCGGGCTATCGCGTGCGCACGACGGTGCGCGCCGCCAGGCGTGAAGCCGATGTTATCGCCATGCTCAAGGCCGGCGGCAGCGAGCCGGGCGACAGGCTTTCCTTTGCCATAGCCGACCTCATGGGCGATGCCGGCTGGCCCGACGCTGTCGCCGGCTGCGACTATGTCCTGCATGTCGCGTCACCATTTCCGCCCGGCGTGCCGAAGCATGAGGACGACCTGATCATCCCGGCTCGCGAAGGCGCGTTGCGCGTGCTCAGGGCGGCGCGAGATGCTGGCGTCAAACGCGTCGTGCTGACCTCGTCCTTCGCCGCCATCGGCTACGGCAAGATGCCGCCCGGCGGCCGGCCTTTCACCGAGGAGAGCTGGACCGATCCGACGGCCAAGGTCAGCGCCTATGTGAAATCGAAGACGCTCGCCGAGCGCGCGGCCTGGGATTTCATCGCCGCCGAGGGTGGCAAGCTGGAGTTGGCCGTGGTCAATCCTGTCGGCATTTTCGGACCAGTGCTCGGGTCCGACCATTCGACCTCCACCGAATTTGTTCAGCGCATGATGAACGGTGCGATGCCTGGGTTGCCGCGCCTGTCGTTCGGCGTGGTCGACGCGCGCGACGTGGCGGACCTGCATGTGCGCGCAATGACCAATCCCGCCGCCAGTGGCGAGCGCTTCCTGGCTGTTGCCGGCGATTTCATGACCGTGCGGGAGATCGCCCAGACGGCGAAAACGCGGCTCGGCGCGGCCGCCTCGCGGGTCACGACCCGGGAGCTTCCCGATTGGTTGGTGCGGGTGGTGGGGCTGTTCAACGCGGAAGCCGCGCAACTCGTGACGGAACTCGGCAAGGTCAAGAACGCCACCAACGCCAAGGCGGTGCGCATGCTCGGCTGGGCGCCGCGCTCGCGCGAGGACGCGCTGGCCGCCACCGCCGAAAGCCTGGTGCGGCTCGGGCTGGTCAAGACCCCGAAATAGCGCGGCGGGAGAAAGAACTTCCCGCCGCGCTGACATCAACCCGCCAGTGCGGCCTTGTTGGCCTCGAGGAACTGCTTCAGCGGTACCGATTTCGGACCGGAAAGTGTCTCGACCGAATCCGTTACCATGCCAAGGTCGCCGGCGCGCGTGGCGGCGTCGAAGGACACCAGGAGCCTGGCGATCGGCTCGGGAAGCCCGGCTGCCTTCATGCCTTCGGTCAGCGCTTCATCGGAGAGCTGGACGACCTGGATCGGCTTGCCTGTGACTTCGGTGACGAGCACGGCGACTTCGGCTGATGTGTAGGCCTCGGGGCCAGTCAGCGTGTAAGTCGTGCTTTCGGTGTTATCCGAAGCCAGCCCCGCAGCTATGGCCGCGGCGAGGTCGTCACGCGCGCCATAGGAAATCGCGCCGTCGGCCGCCGACGTATACCATTGGCCCGATGCGAGGATTTGCGGCATCGCCATGAACAGGTTCTCGTCGTACCAGCCGTTGCGGAAGATCGTGTAGGGAATGCCGCTGGCCTTGATCGCCTGCTCGGTGTCGTAATGATCGGGGGCAAAGAGCACGGCGGAACCGGGTTCGGTGTTGGGCAACGAGGTGTAAAGCAGGTGGCCAACGCCAGCCTGCCTGGCCGCCGCGACGGCGGCAAGCTGCTGCTCGCGCCGCTTTCCCCGGATCGCCAGCTCGTTGGTCGAAATGATGAGCGCCCGGTCGGCGCCCGCGAAGGCTTGGGCAAGCGAGGCCCGATCGTCGAAATCGGCCCCGCGAACGGTGACGCCGCGCGCCGACAGGTCGGCAAGATTGGCGGGCGTGCGGGTCGTGGCGATGATCCGGGCCGCCGGCACCTCGAACGTGTCCAGCAGATGGTTGATGACGCTGCGGCCGAGCTGGCCGGACGCGCCGGTGACGAGAAGAGTTGCGGTCATGGGGGATCCTGACATTGCGCCGGAAGGGCGGTTCGGGTGGTGGTCTCAAAAAGAGACCAGCACTAAAATAGGAATTGACCCGGTGCCGTAAAGAAGGCAGTTTTTGGGGAGGTAGGCACACGCAGGGAACCAGCCATGGACAGCCGGACCGTCAATCTGAAATCCAAACTCGAAGTCTACAAAGCGATGACCGACGGCGGAAACATTGCCGATTGCCCGGTCCGCGATGTCATCCAGGGACTCAATGGCAAATGGAGTTCGCTGCTGACGGCGGCGCTGGCCGAGCAGCCTTATCGCTTCGGCGAGCTGCGGCGGCTGGTTCCCGATATCTCGCAGCGCATGTTGACCCAGACGCTCTACGATCTGCAGCGCGACGGCTATGTGCGCCGCGAGGTGTTTCCGACCAAGCCGCCCAGCGTCGAATACAGCCTGACCGACCTTGGGCGATCGATGTTCGACGCTTTGCAGTGTCTGCTGCAGTGGGCCGAAAACAACCATGACGCAGTGCGTGGCGCGCGCACTGCCTTCGATTCGACGCAGGCTTGACCCACCGGGTAGCGCTCGGCGTCGCGACTTGATTTCATCCGGCGGCTGAAGGATTGTCCCGGCCAGTTCGGCTTGGGGGCAGCGGCATTTCCTACGATATCGCAATCGCCGGCGCTGGTCCGGCCGGGCTCGCCGCGGCGCTTTATCTCAAGCGCGCCGGCCACCGCGTCACCATCTTCGAGCGCTTCGAGGAACCGAGGCCGGTCGGCTCCGGGCTGATCCTGCAGCCGACTGGGCTGACGGTCCTCGCCGATCTCGGCCTGCTCGACGATATAATGGCGCTAGGCAGCAGGATCGATCGACTGCATGGGGTCGATGCGTCGAGCGGCCGCACCGTGCTCGATGTCCGCTACGATGCCCAGCGCGGCAACCGTTTCGGCCTGGCGGTACACAGGGCCGCCCTGTTCGGCGTACTCTTTCGCGCTGCCCGGCGCGAGGCGATCCCCATCGAGACCGGCGTCGAAATCGAGGCCCTGGAGACCGGCGAGCGGGCGACGCTGATCCGGGGCAACGGCCGAAGGGAAGGGCCGTTCGATCTAATTGTCGACGCCAGCGGCGCGCGCTCGAAGCTGCGGCGGTGCGCCGGTAGTGCCGAAGCGCCACGGCCACTCACCTATGGCGCGTTCTGGGCATCGCTCGGCTGGCGCGGCGAGGGCTTTGACGAGCACGCGCTTCTGCAGCGCTACGACAAGGCCAGCGTGATGATCGGCGTGCTGCCGATCGGGCGGCCCGAGCCGGGCGCCGAAAGGATGGCGGCCTTCTTCTGGAGCCTGAAACCGGCGGATGCCGATATAGTCCGCAGCTTCGGCATCGATGCCTGGAAGGAGCGGGTGGTGCGGCTGTGGCCGCAGGCCGAGGCGTTCACCAACCAGATCGACAGTTTCGACCAGCTTTCGCTGGCCCGCTACGGCCATCACACAATGAAGTTTCCGGTTGGCCGGCGGTTGGCGGTGATCGGCGACGCCGCCCATTCGACCAGCCCGCAGCTTGGCCAGGGCGCCAACATGGCGCTGCTCGACGCCGCGGCACTTAGCTATGCGCTGGCGCGAGCGGACGGCGTGGAGACAGCGCTGGAAGTCTATGCGCGAGCGCGGCGCCGGCATGTCAGGGTCTTTCAGGCACTGTCGCTGGCGTTCACGCCCTTCTATCAGTCGGATTCGGTGGCGCTGCCCTTCATCCGCGACAGGCTGGTGGCGACGATCGCCAAGATCCCGCCGGCGCCGCGGTTCCTGGCCTCCATGGTCGCCGGCACGGTGATCGATCCGTTCAGGCGGGCTGGGCTTGCCGAAGCTCTATGGCCGGATCGCCTTGCCGAATGAGGCTCGATAGAAAAGATCCCTTCGCCCGCAGGAAGGCATGCAGGCGCTGCGGATAGTCCGGCGCCACGGCCTGCCTGATCGACGGACGGTCACTCGACGCACTGCGCCAGGCCTGGACAAGCGGCTTGCCGTCAAGAATGCCGAAATCGCCGATCCGATCGAAGGCGTCCAGGTAGCGGAAGACCGGACCGTAAACGGCATCGACGAGGGAAAAGCGATTGCCAGCGAACCATGGCCCGCTCCGCCCGGCGCCGCCCGGCAGTTCAGCCTCAACACGGTCGAACATTGCCGACAGCGCGCTGGCTTCGGCGAGGAAGCCGGCCTCGCTCGGCGCTGAATAGAACCGGCCGATGGTGTTGAGGATGGCTGAGCCATAGTCGATCCAGGCGCGGTGCCGGGCGCGTGCATAGGGGTCGGCGGGGTGGAGGGGATTGGCCTGCGTTTCCTCGAGGAATTCGAGGATGACCGCGGATTCGAAGATTATCGTCTCGTCGCCATTTTGCCGTACGCGCAGCAATGGCACCTTGCCGAGCGGCGAGATCGCCTTGAACCAGTCCGGTTTGTCGGCAAGGTCGATGTCGATCCGCTCGAACGGCACGCCTTTCTCGGCCAGCGAAATCGCGGCGCGCTGGACATAGGGGCAGAGCGGATGGCTGACGAGAACAAGGGTGTCGGCGGGTTTCATAGGAATGTGCCTTTCGATATCGATGCAATTGCATTTATGTAGATGCAGTGCATTGAACGTCAAGCTTGATGCATCTGCATCTATCGCCTAGGGTGGGCCATGACCGAAAAAGCCAAGCCTTCGCCTGAAGCCATCAGGGCCTGGGCCCGCCTGATGCGGGTTTCGCGCCAACTGATGGAACGGGCCGAAGACGCGCTGAAGGAGGGCGGCCTGCCGCCGCTCGCCTGGTACGATGTGCTGCACGAGCTTGCCGAGGCGGGCGAGGGCGGCTTGCGGCCGTTTCAACTGATCGAACGCACCCTGTTCGCGCAGTACAACATCTCGCGGCTATTGGCTCGGCTCGAGGCCGACGGGCTGGTCGAGAAACTGCCGGTGGCCGACGACGGCCGTGGCCATCACATCCGCATCACGCCCAAGGGACGGGAGACGCGCCGCCGCATGTGGGCGATCTATGGCAGGTCGATCGAGGAGTTGGTTGGCGCGAAGCTGTCGTCGGATGAGCTGAGCACGGTCTCGGCACTGCTGGGCCGCCTGCGTCATCCGCCTACCGCGGACTGAGCTTGCGGACTGCGCGGCTGCGCGGACATCAGCGGATTTTTTCTTCTTTGCCCTTGCGCCGCTCACCGGATTGCGCAATATGCCGAACCGTAACGTACGGTACGGCAGGTCGAATTCACGCCCTGCCTTGTCCTTCCGAGGGAAGAGCGTGTTGCACAGCGTACCCGACATCGACAACAGCGCGGCGCTGACGGAGCGGCAGCAGGCCGTCCTGGACGCGGCTTTGCGGCTGTTGGTCGAGGAGGGCGATCACCTGACCATGACCGCGGTGGCGCGTCGCGCGAGCTGCTCGAAGGAGACGCTCTACAAATGGTTCGGCGATCGCGATGGGCTCTTGACGGCGACTGTGCAATGGCAGGCCTCGAAAGTGCGGGTGGCTTCGGTCGACGGCAAGGGGCTTGACCTTGCCTCGCTTACGGCGAGCCTGGAGCGCTTTGCCTCCGACTGGTTGAAGGTGATCTCCAGCGATACGTCGATCGCCCTCAATAGGGTGGCGGTCGGCCATGCCGGTTCGGGGAAGGACAATCTCGGCGCCGTCGTGCTGGAGAATGGGCGCTTTGCGCTGGCCAAGCGGCTGAAGCCGGTGCTGGAGGCCGGCCGGCAGACCGGCCTCCTTGAATTTACGGATGCCGAGACGGCGTTCCGTACCTTTTTCGGGCTGGTTGGCCGGGACGTGCAGATCCGCCTGCTGCTCGGCGACCGGATGGAATTGACTGAGGCGGCGATCGGCGGCGACGCCGTCCGCGCGACGCAGCAGTTTCTCGCTCTTTTCGGAGCAAAAAACGGGCCTCAGGGCTTTTGATCTTCAAAACGGGAAGGAAGTAAAATGCGTGTCTATTACGATCGTGATGCCGATCTCAACCTGATCAAGGGCAAGAAGGTCGCCATCATCGGCTATGGCAGCCAGGGCAGGGCGCATGCGCTCAACCTCAAGGATTCCGGCGCCAAGGAGATCGCCATCGGTCTCAAGGCCGGCTCGGCGACCGCCAAGAAGGTCGAGGCCGACGGGCTCAAGGTGATGAGCGTCGCCGACGCCGCCAAATGGGCCGATCTGATGATGATGGCGACGCCCGACGAATTGCAGGCCGACATCTACAAGAACGAAATCGCGCCGAACATCCGCGACGGCGCCGCGATCGCTTTCGCGCACGGCCTCAACGTGCATTTCGGCCTCATCGAGCCGAAGTCGACCGTCGACGTCGTCATGATCGCGCCAAAGGGCCCGGGCCACACGGTGCGCGGCGAATACCAGAAGGGCGGCGGCGTGCCGTGCCTGGTCGCCGTCAACCAGGACGCCTCGGGCAACGCGCTCGATCTCGCGCTTTCCTACGCCTGCGGCGTTGGCGGCGGCCGTTCGGGCATCATCGAGACCAATTTCCGCGAGGAATGCGAGACCGACCTGTTCGGCGAGCAGGTCGTGCTGTGCGGCGGCCTGGTCGAACTGATCCGCGCCGGCTTCGAGACGCTGGTGGAAGCCGGCTATGCGCCGGAAATGGCCTATTTCGAGTGCCTTCACGAGGTCAAGCTGATCGTCGACCTGATCTATGAAGGCGGCATCGCCAACATGAACTACTCGATCTCTAACACCGCCGAGTGGGGCGAATATGTCTCGGGTCCGCGCATCATCACCGCCGAGACCAAGGCCGAGATGAAGCGCGTGCTGAAGGACATCCAGACGGGAAAGTTCACCTCGGAATGGATGCAGGAATACCGCGCCGGCATGTCCCGCTTCAAGGGCATCCGCCGCAACAACGACAGCCACCAGATCGAGGAAGTCGGCGCCAAGCTGCGCGCCATGATGCCGTGGATTTCCAAGAACAAGCTGGTCGACAAGGCCAAGAACTGAGGATCCACGCTTCGCGATCAATAACGAAAACGGCGCCACGTGGCGCCGTTTTCATTTCTGGTATCAGCCGCAGGCAGCTCAACTATAGGGCGACCAGCATTGCTGGCGCGGGCCATTATAGGGTTGGAACGTGTTGTCGTAGGCGCGATACGAGCGGTAGCGGTTGTAGCACCATTGCACATGCGCGTTCGACAGCCGGCCGGCGCGATAATAGCGGCGCGGCGCCGGCGCATAGTACTCGTAGTTGTTGTAGTTGTTGTACATGCTGCCGAGGCCGAGCCCCAGGCCGAGACCGAGGACCGCCGCAGCGCCATCATCGTAGTAGCGTCCGCCACGATAATGATGGCGGCCATGGCGCCAGCGCCAGTTGTCGCCGCGGTTCCAGTTGCCACCACCGTTCCAGTGGCGGCCGCTCCAGTTGCCTCCGCCATTCCAATGGCGGCCGTTCCAATTGCCTGACCGGCGCCATCTCCAATCGCCGCCGTTGTTTCCGCCAGCCCAGCCCTCGCGGACCGGGATGACCGTCGGCGCGGCGGTGCTGGCCGGGATCGACACATCCGGCTGCAGAATCGGCGCGGCAGCGGATGGCGCCGTGATGCCGGAGACAATACCGAGCGCTATCAGCCCGGATTTGACAGTGGAAGAAAAGAGCGCGTTCATTGCACTTCTCCAAGAGAACAGGCCCCACGCCTACCCTGGGAATGGGCTTACCGTGGACCTTTGCGTCTGAACGGCGGATGAACGGAAAGGTTCCGTCAACCATGGCGTGAAACCCACCGGGACCAAGGGATCCCTGCTTGTGGTCCTGCGATCTTGTTTTCCGCCGCTCTTGCAGGCAAAGGTCAGCGCATGTCGCTGCGCCTTGCCACCTTCAATGTCGAGAACCTGATGAACAGGTTCGATTTTTCCGGCTTTCGCAACCAGCTCAATGAGGATCGCACGTTGGCGCTCTTCGATATCCAGAGCGAGGCCGAATACAAGATGCTGGAACAGGCGCGCGCCATCGCGCAATCCGACGACACGCGCCAGCTGACGGCGTTGGCGATTGCCGCCGCCCGTGCCGACATCATCTGCATGCAGGAGGTCGACAACATCGAGGCCTTGAAGGCCTTCGAGTACGGCTATCTGTTCAAGATGGTGGGGCAGGGCTACCGCCAGAAATACACCACGTCGGGCAATGATTCGCGCGGCATCGATGTCGCGGTGATGATGCGCAACGAGACCGCGCAGGGACAGCCGATCGAATTCGTGCGCATGAGCAGCCACGCCTATGTCACCTACGAGCAGTTCGGGTTGCATACGCCCGAGCTGGCGGCCCTCGGCAACCAGCCCAATGAACGCATCTTCCGGCGCGACTGCCTGGAGGTCGACATCAAGGTGGGCGGCGCGCCGATGACGCTCTATCTCGTGCACTTCAAGTCCATGGGCTCTCCCCGCAACGGGCTCGACGGACGCGAGGCGACGATGCCGGTGCGCATCGCGGAGGCGCAAGCCGTGCGGCGCATCATCGAGGAGCGTTTCGGGGCGGAGCACGCGGCCGACAAGCGTTGGGCGATCTGCGGCGACATGAACGATTACCGCCAGCGGGTGAAGATCGCCGGCGATGAGGTCGACGGCTACCGTTTCGAGGTGGTCGACGAGAACCTGTCCTGCATCAATGTGCTGACGGCGGGCGGCTTCTGTGAAAATGTGGTCGAGCGGCGGCCGGAAATGAACCGCTGGACCTTCTATCACACACGCGGGCCTCAAGAGCGGCATCTGTGCCAGCTCGACTATATCCTGCTGTCGAAGGGGCTGGCGGCGAAGAACGCCACCGCAGTTCCCGACATCATCCGCAATGGCCAGCCCTGGCGCACGATCTTTCCCGCGGGCCAGGAAGTCGAGCGCTTCCCGCGCGCCGGCTGGGATCGGCCCAAGGCTTCGGACCACTGCCCGGTGGCGATCACGCTGGACATGGCCTGAGCCGACATGAGTTTTGATCTTCCGCGCAATGTCATCCTGCCGGTCGATGCCATCGATGTCCGTCTCGATCCCGGCCCGCATCCCTTCGCGGTGGAGAATGCCGCGGTGATTGCCGAGAACTGGCGGGGCGAGATCGAGGCCAATCCGGCGCTGTTCGACGGCATTGTGGTGCTGCTTTCCGAGCTTGCCTATCGCGACCGCAGCCTTATCGGCCGCTGCCATGCGGTCAATTACTCGACCTTCATGCTGTGGCGGAAGCGGCGCGAGAATTCCGGCGCCGAACACGCCTATGCCCATGCCGTGCTGGTGGCCGGGGACAACGCTCTGGTGGCGATCCGCATGGGACCGCGAACCGTCAGTGCCGGCCGGGTCTATTTCGCCGCCGGTTCGTTCGAGCCGATCGATTTCCGCGACGGTCTCGTCGATGTCGATTTCAACATGATGCGCGAGGTGCGCGAGGAGACCGGTATCGACCTGTCGGATGCCAGGCGTGGTGTGCGCTGGCACGCTCTGTCGACGGCAAGCGGCACCGTCATCTTCCGCCGCTATCACGTCGACGCGCCCGCCGATGAGATCGCGCGCCGAATCTCGGCCTTCGTCGCCACCGAAGCCGACCCGGAGATCGAGGGGCCGGTGATCATCCGCCATGCCGGCGACCTGCCGGACGGCCTGTCGCCGCACATGAAGCCGCTGATCGAGTGGCATTTCGCGCGCGCAGACTAATATCGATGCGTACTGGTTGCATCTGATAGCAGATTTGCTATGTTGATAGCAGTGACATCATTGCAGATTGGAATGATATCGATGAGCGCCGTCACGATCCGCAATTTGCCAGAGGAAACGCTCCGCGCCTTGAAGGTGCGGGCTGCGCATCACGGCCGCAGCACTGAAGCCGAGATGCGTGAAATCCTGGAAACGGCCGTGCGGCCGGCCAATCGGGTCAAGCTCGGCTCGCTGCTCGCCGCCATCGGCCGCGAGGCCGGATTGTCGCAAGAGGATGTCGATACCTTGCAGCAGCTCCGCGACAAAACACCGGGCGAGCCGGTGCGGTTCGAATGATCCTCATCGACACCAGCGTCATGTTTGAGCCATGGAGACCTGCACCCGATGCTCGCGTCATCGCGTGGATCGACGCCCAGGCCGTCGAAACCCTATATCTTTCGGCCGTCACCGTGGCTGAGTTGCGTTTCGGGATCGCGGCCATGCCTTCCGGCAAGCGCCGCACGACCCTGCATGATCGTCTTGAGCAGGACGCGTTGCCGTTGTTTGCAGGCCGCATTCTGCCGTTCGACCTCGACGCGTCGCGCGCCTATGCCGACCTCATGGTACAGGCGCGTGCCGCAGGCAAGGCGATCGGCAACGCCGACGGTTATATCGCGGCGACGGCCGTAGCGCACGGTCTCACTGTCGCCACACGTGACACCGGTCTATTCGCGGCCGCCGGTTTGAACATCGTCAATCCGTGGGAAAGCGCGTCGTAGCCCCGCCTGCCACTGAAACCGTACGTCGGTGCCGCGATCATATCGTGGAGCGGCCAGGCCCTATGATGTCTTGCTTTTGAGTGCCTTGCGGTCGTTGCGCGCGGCGGCGAAGAACAGGATGAAGCCGATACCCAGCAACCCACCCATGGCCATTCCCATCGTCTGGCCAACGACCGCCTGGAAATCGGCGGTGACGCGATCGGGATTGGTCATGCCGTAGCGGGCGAGATACCACCAGATGCCTGCAAGGGCGGCCTCGATGATGATCATCACCAGGATCACGCGCGCCTTCTTGCTCATCAGCTGCTCCTCGACCAGATATGCCTTGGCATAACATCGCCAACACAGTGACGATAGGTTGGGCAAGGCGGAAACGTCGAAGGTTGTGTAAAACCGGCCCGGAGTGCCGGACGCCCTCGCAGCTTGCCCTTTTACTCGTGACGCAAGGCGTCGATCGGATCGAGCCTGGCGCCGCGCAGCGCCGGGAAGAAGCCGAACACCATGCCGATCAGCGCGGAGAAGCCGACGGCAAGCAGAATGACGGCCGGGCTTGGCGCGAAAGGTATGGTCAGCGTCACCGAGGCAAGGCCGGCCAGCGCCAGCCCAATCAGGATGCCGATGATGCCGCCAAGCAGCGACAGCACCGTCGCCTCGACCAGGAACTGGATGAGGATGTGCTTTTCATGCGCGCCGATGGCGAGCCTGATGCCGATCTCGCGCGTGCGTTCGGTGACCGACACCAGCATGATGTTCATGATGCCGATGCCGCCGACCAGCAGGCTGACACCGGCGACCGCGCCCAGCATGCCGGTCATCGTCGTGGTGGCGCTGGCCATGGCGTCGGCGATCTGGGTCATGTCGCGGATGCCGAAATCGCTCTCGCGATCGGGCGTGATGCGGCGCGCATCGCGCAAGATGTCCTCGACGCGCGGCTGCAATTCGGTGGTCGGCGTGCGGTCGTCGGCGGCGATGTAGATGTTGTCGATGTCGCGATTGCCGGCGATGCGGCGCTGATAGGCGGCGAGGGGCATCAGCACGACATTGTCCTGGTCCTGGCCGAAGCCGGTGTAGCCTTTCGGCTCGAGCAGCCCAACGATCCTGCAGGAGGTGCGGTTGACGCGGATGATCTCGCCCTCGGGATCGCCGGCGCCGAAGAATTGCTGGCGCACCGTCTCGCCGATCAGGCACACACCGGTGCCGGAGCGGGTTTCGGAATCGCTGAACGGTCGGCCGGACACCAGCTTCCAGTCGCGTGCGTCGAGATAGGCGCTGTCGGTGCCGGTGACGCCAGAGGTCAGGCTCTCGGTGCCGAAGATGACGCGCACCTGCTTCTGCGCCGCCGGCGAGATGGCGCGCGCACCGGTGAGATGCGCAACCAGCGCCGCCAGATCCTTTTCCGCCAGCGGCCGCACCGCCTGGTCGAGCCCGCCCGGACCGCCGGGGCCGGCCGGGCGCCCGGCTCGGACGACCAGAAGATTGCTGCCGAGCTTGGAAATGTCGGACTTGACCTTTTGCGTAGTGCCGGAGCCGATGGTCAGCATGGCAATGACGGCGGCAACGCCGATGACGATGCCGAGCAAGGTCAGGAACGAGCGCAGCACGTTGCGGCGGATCGAGCGCAGCGAGAGGCGGACGGTTTCCCAGATCATGCCACCTCCATATTCATGGTGTCGGAGGCGACATGGCCGTCGAGGAAGCGGATGGTACGCTCGGCATATTCGGCGACATCGGCTTCGTGGGTGACCATGGTGACGGTCAGGCCAAGCTCTTTGTTCAGACGCGTCAGCAGCTCCATGATCTCATGCGTGCGTGCGGTGTCGAGATTGCCGGTCGGCTCGTCGGCGACGAGCAGCGTCGGCCTGGTGACGATGGCGCGTGCGATCGCCACGCGCTGCTGCTGGCCGCCGGAGAGTTCGGCCGGCGTGTGATGCTCGCGGCCGACAAGGCCGACCTCGGCCAGCGCCTGCATGGCGAGGTCGCGGCGCTCGCGGGCGGCGACACCACGATAGATCAGCGGCAGTTCCACATTTTCGGCCGCGGTGGTGCGTGCCAGCAGATTGTAGCCTTGGAAGACGAAGCCGACATAGAGGTTGCGCAGCATGGCGCGGCGGTTGCGGTCGAGCCGGCCGGCATCGACGCCCATGAAGGAATAGGTTCCGGCCGTAGGCGTGTCGAGGCAACCGATGATGTTCATCGCCGTCGACTTGCCGGAGCCCGATGGGCCCATGATGGCGACGAATTCACCGCGCCGGATGGCAAGGTCGACTCCGGCCAGCGCATGCACCTTGGCTTCGCCCTGGCCGTAGCTCTTCCAGACCTTGTCGAAGGTGATGAGGGGGGCGCCCGCGGCCACTGCCTCAGCTCCGCGACTGCGAAGCGGTGATGATCTGCGCGCCTTCCTCCAGGCCGGAGGTGATCTCGGTCAGTTCGCCATCGGTCGAACCGATCTTGACGTTGACCGGATGCGGGCGGCCGTTCTCCAGCACATAGAGCGTGCGGGAACCATCGGTCGGGGCCTTCGCCACCGGGCGCTGGCGATTGCCGCGGCCCATGCGGCCGGTGAACAGGTCGCTCAGGCTCCAGCCGCGCGCCGCTTGCTGCGCCGGGCGATAGCGGAAAGCGGACGAGGGCACGGTGAGCACGCCCTTGGCTTCCCTCGTGACCACAGAAACGGTGGCGGTCATGCCGGGCCGCAGCAGCAACTCGTTGTTGTCGACTTCGAGCCGCGCATTGTAGGTGACGACGCCGTCCGTCGTGACCGAGGCATAGGAGATGTCGCGGATTTTGGCATCGAACGGCCGCTCCGGGAAGGCGTCGACGGTGAAACGGGCATGCTGGCCCGACTTGACCGCGCCGATATCGGCTTCGTCGACCGCCGCCACCAGTTCCATGTTCCTCAAATCGGCGGCGATGATGAACAGCACCGGCGCCTGCAGCGAGGAAGCGACCGTCTGGCCGGGGTCGACTGAACGCGTCAGCACGATGCCGTCGATCGGCGCGTAGATGGTGCTGTTGGCAAGGTCGGTCTGCTGCGACTTGAGATCGGCATTGGCGATGGCGAGATTGGCCTCGGCGCTATCGAGTGCCGCCTTGGAACGGTCGCGCGTCGCCGTCGCCGCCTCGAGCGACTGGTCGGTTGCCATGCCACGCTTGGTCAGGGCCGCGGCGCGGACAAGCGCACTCTCGTTCTCGGCGAGCGTCACCCTGGCGTCCTCCACATTGGCGGCCGCTCCCTTAGCGGACGCTTCGGCGCGTTCGATCTGGACCTGCAGCTTGGCGGTGTCGAGGGCCGCCAGCACGTCGCCCTTCTTCACCTGCTGGTTCTCGTTGACCGCGACCGAGCGTATGATGCCTGAGAGCTGGCTTGATATGTCGACCTGGGTGAGCGGCTGCAGCGTGCCTGTCGCCGACACCTGGACTGTGAGGTCGGCCTTGGCGGCCGGCACCGTGGTGTAGTCAATCCTGGTCGGCGTGCCCGCATACCATTGATAGAGGCCAAGGCCGGCGGCAAGCACGATGAGGGTCAGCAACGCATAGAGCCAGCCACGCCGGCGCGTCCTGCGCCGACCGGTCTGGTCGAGCCCAAGCGCCGTCTCGATGGCGGAATCCGATTCCGTCTTTGGCTGATTGACAATCTGGTCCACGTCGGACCCCTATGATGCGTAATGTCCCTGTCTGTGCACAGATCAGGCTTACCGGTTCGAATATCAAATTAAATTTCGCCCATGTTGGGATTGAGGCAGGGATGCAAACCCGGAATTACTTGCTTTACGATGTGTTTACGACCGAGCGACTGGCCGGCAACCCGCTGGCCGTGGTGTTGGATTGCAAAGGTCTGGACACGGCAGCGATGCAGGCCATCGCGCGCGAGTTCAACCTGTCCGAATCGGTTTTCGTGTTGCCGCCGGACAATCCCAAGCACCGCAACCGCATCCGCATCTTCACGCCCGATTATGAAATGCCATTCGCCGGCCATCCGACGGTGGGCTCGGCCATCGCGTTGGCCGAACTGGCGGGCGAGGGCGGCGCCGGCATCTTCGTGCTTGAAGAGAACATCGGCCCGGTGCGTTGCGCGGTCAGCACGCATGATGGCGCCACCTTCGCCGAGTTCGACCTGGCGAAACTGCCGGAGCCGCTGAAGCTGGAGGCCGATCCGGAGGCGATCGGCGCTGCCCTTGGCCTGGCGCCGCACGAGATCGGCTTCGAGAATCACCGCATCGCCTTCTGGTCGGCCGGCGTGCCCTATGTGACCATTCCTGTCGCCAATCTCGAAGCGGCGGGCCGCATCCGGCTGGACAACCAGGCATGGTCGGAACTGGCGCCGCGCAAGAGCGAGTGGGCCTTCGCCAGCCCGTACGTCTATTGCCGCGAGACGGTGAACCACGAAAGCGCTTTCCATGTCCGCATGATCGTTCCCGGCACGCCTTCCTATGAGGACCCGGCGACCGGTTCGGCAGCGGCGGCCTTCGCCGGCGCCATCATGCATTTCGACGGCCCGACGGACGGGGTTTCGCAGCTATGGATCGAACAGGGACTGGAGATGGGCCGGCCGTCGCGCATCCGCCTCGAACTGACCGTGCAAGGCGGAAAACTGGCGTCCGCGCGCATTGGCGGGCATGCGATCAAGGTGGCGGAAGGCAAGCTTTTCGCCTGATTGGAGAGAGCCCCGGTCGATTTGTCGGGAAATGATTCCAGCAGGGCTGGACAGGACCGGTATCGGCGGCTATATGCCCGCCAACGCCGGTTTTTGCCGGCCGAGTGGGTGCGTAGCTCAGTTGGTAGAGCAGCTGACTCTTAATCAGCGGGTCCACAGTTCAATCCTGTGCGCACCCACCAAATTCCTAGAAGACTTGGTGGAAAGACCCTGAAGGCAAGAGGCGTTTGGCGCGTCTCGCACCGCAATGGCCGTTCACTGCGCCGCTTTGCCAATACTGGCCTTGAACTTGACCTTCATGGCGATCTGCCCGGTCACCGTCATCTGCGATCCCGCAGCGCCTCCCATGCTGCGATCCCTGGCATTGACGTTCGTGGTCACGCTGGTTACTCGCACGTGTCGGCGACGGCATCGAGCACCATGGCGAAACTGGCGGCAGCGACCTTGTAGAACGAACGCAGCGCGGTTTGCTGCTGTGTGGCGACATCCTCTTCGTCCTTGACCGGAAGGGTCATGGTCAGGCTGGACTGGACCTTGGCCAGCCCATCGTCGCCCGTGTGCCGGAAGCAGCCGTTCTCATCGACATACTGCGAAAAAGCTGGCGCAGCAGTGCCGAAAAGCAGTGCAATGACAGGTATCGCCTTCAAATACATCGCCTGATCTCCGCATGAGATCCACTGATCTCATGTAACAATCAAACGACGTTATTATTTTGGCTCAATCACGTTAAAAGTTTGACCGATTATTTCTCCGAAACTCCAGCCTCGGCAAAGCTTGCCATCCCTGCATGGCACTCCAGCGCCGAGCGGACGATGTTGACGGCGAGGCAGGCGCCGGAGCCTTCGCCGAGCCGCATGCCGAGATCAAGCAGCGGCGGCATTGCGAGCGCTTCGAGCAGGCCGCGATGACCCGATTCGGCTGAGACGTGGGCGGCGATCGTGTGCGCAAGGCCGGTCGGGTGCAGCTTCGCCAGCGGCGCGGCGGCGGCGGTGCAGACGAAGCCGTCGAGCAGCACGGGTATGCCGAGATGACGGGCGGCGAGCGTGGCGCCGAAGATGGCGGCGAGTTCGCGCCCGCCGAGGCTGGCAGCGACCCCCAACGGGTCGGCAAGGGCCGCGGCGTGGCGCTTCAGGCCGGCTTCGATGGCGACCACCTTGCGCTTCAGGCCGGCATCGTCGACGCCAGTGCCGCGCCCGGTCCACTTTTCGGCGCCGCCGCCGAACAAGGCAGCCGAAATGGCAGCGGCGGGCGTCGTGTTGCCGATGCCCATTTCGCCAAAGCAGACCAGGTCGAGGTCTTTCGTCACGGCGTCATAGCCCGCCGAGACAGCGGCGAGGAAGGCCTTCTCATCCATTGCCGGCACTTGCGTGAAGTCACCGGTGGGATGGTCGAGATCAAGCGGGATGACGTCGAGTTCCGCGCCGGCGATGCGGGCGAGCTGGTTGATGGCGGCACCGCCGCCGGCAAAATTCGCCACCATCTGCACGGTGACTTCGGAGGGGTAGGCCGACACGCCCTGCGCGGTGACGCCGTGGTTGCCGGCGAAGACGAAGACTTTCACGCGGTCGAGCCTTGGCATGTCGCGGCCTTGCCAGCGCGCCAGCCAGGCGGCGATCGCTTCGAGTTTGCCGAGGCTGCCTTGCGGCTTGGTCAGCGTGTCCTGGCGGCGAGCGACGGCACTGGCGGCCACTTCGCTGCCGGCAGGCAGGTCGAGGCAGGCGGCGCGCAGTTCATCGAGGGATTTGAAGGGCATGGGGGCAATGTCTCCGGAAGGGAATCAGGTCAAGGGGGTCAGGAAAGGGCGACGGAAGCGACGAGAAGCACCGCGATTTCGCTCAACTGCTGCAAGGCGCCAACCGTGTCGCCGGTCTGGCCCTCGATCTGGTTGAGGCAAAGGGCGTGGAAGGCGGCAAAGAACAGGCCGAGCAGGATGAGCGCGGCAATGGCGCCGCCAAGCCCGAGCAGGAGCAGTGGTATCGCGCCGAGCACGGCTCCGGCTATTGCCGTTTCGAGCGAAACGGTGCCGGCGCCAGCCGACAGGCCGTCGGACCGCGCCGGTGGCAAGAGATGCATGAAGGCGCCGAGCACGCCACGCGAGGCTGCGTGCGCCGCCACGAGCGCAAACAGAGCCTGTGTGGGTTCCACCACTTGCGACAGCGCGCTCCAGCGGATCAGCAGCGACAGCGCCAGCGCCATGGCGCCATAAGCGCCGATGCGGCTGTCGCGCATGATCTCGAGCTTGCGGCCGCGCGACTTGCCGCCACCGAAGCCGTCGGCAACGTCCGACAATCCATCCTCGTGCAGGCAGCCCGTGGTAGCCACGGTTGCAACAAGGGCAAGGGCAGCCGCCGGCCCAATGGCAAGGCCAAAGCGTTCCGCCGTGGCAAAAACGATGGCGCCGATCAGGCCGACGACAAGGCCGGCAATGGGGGCGGCCCAGATCGCGGCGGCGAGGTTGCGGCCGCGAAAATCAAACACGGGCAGCGGCAGGCGGGTGAAGAAGACCAGGCAAAGCGCGATGTCGTCGAGGACTTGCCGGGGCGACAGGGTGATTTTCGGGAGCTTCATGGCCCTAGCTCCTCGCAATCGCATGAAAGAAGGTGCCGCTGACGTGGCCGCGCCGGTAGCCTGAGGCGCCGAGCGGATTGCCCTGGCCATCGGCAAGGTCAGCCAGCGGCTCGTCATTGCCGGTGGCCGTCATCTGCGCATAGTGGAATTCGTGACCCCGGATCAGCGCGCCCTGCGAACCCAGCGGGCAATCGGCACGCAGCCGAGCCTCGCGGTAGCCAAGATTCATCTTGCGCCTGGCGAAGCTGGTGGAATGGCCGAGCAGGCCGAGCATGCGATGCGTTTCGCCTGATGCATCCTCCATCGCTTCACCAAGCACCATGAAGCCACCGCATTCGCCATGGATCGGCTTTGTCGTGGCGAAACGTGCCATCCCCGCATGGAAATTCGCGGCGGCCGTGAGTTTGCCGGCATGAAGCTCGGGATAGCCGCCGGGCAGCCAGCAAACATCGCAATCCTCGTCCGGCGCTTCGTCGGCGAGCGGCGAGAACGGGACGATTTCCGCGCCGGCCTTGCGCCAATAAGCGGCGACATGCGGGTAGAGGAAGGTGAAGGCGGCATCCTCGGCAAGCGCGATGCGTTGACCGGGCGGCCGCAGCGCGTAGGCGAAGGAACCTGCTGCCGGGGCGAAGGGCGTTGCCAGGGCCATGACCGCGTCGAGGTCGAGCGACTTCTCCGCCGTGTCGGCGAGCCGGTCGAGATGCGCCATCAGGTCGTCATATTCGCCGGCCTGGACGAGGCCGAGATGGCGCTCGGGCAAATTGAGCGAGGGGTCGCGCAAAATAGCGCCGACGACGGGCAGGCCGATCGCCTCGATGGCGTCGCCGGACAGCTTCCGATGGCGCTCGCTGCCCAGCCGGTTGAGCACGACGCCGGCCATGCGCACATCCGGGTCGTACGTGGCAAAACCCTTGGCGACGGCCGCCGCCGTCGTCGACTGGCCTGACACGTCGAGCACCAGCAGCACCGGCAGACCGTAGAGCCGGGCCAGATCGGCAGCCGAACCGGTGCGGCCAGGCGAGGCCGGGATGCCGTCGAACAGGCCCATGGCGCTTTCGAGGATGACGAAATCGGTGTCGTCGGCCGCTTGCGCGGCGAGCGCATTGAGCAGCGGCGGCGACATCGCCCAGCTGTCGAGATTGACGCCGGACAGGCCGGTGGCGGCGGTGTGGAAGCCGGGGTCGATATAGTCGGGGCCGGACTTGGCGCCGCGCACTTTCAGGCCACGCCGGGTGAGTGCGCGCAGGATGCCGATGGTGACGCTGGTCTTGCCCGAACCGGAGCGCGGCGCGCCGACGATGATCGCCCGGGCCGTCATGCCCCGCCCGCCAGTGCCGCGCGCATGGCGACGATGCCGCCGACGACGATCAATGCCGGCGAGGCGAGCCCGGCCGCCGCCGCTGCCTCGGCAATGGTGGCGAGCGTGGCGACGACGGTCCTTTCCTGCGGCGTCGTCGCGGCGACGATCACGGCCGCCGGTGTCGATGGCGCCAGTCCACCGTCGAGCAGGGCGGCTGCTATGAGAGGCAGATTGGCCATGCCCATATAGACGACGACTGGCTGGCCGGTACGGGCGATCGCCGCCCAGTCGAGATCGTCATCGGTGCCGGCGGCGTGGCCGGTCGCCAGAATGACAGCCTTGTTGATGCCGCGCATGGTGGCGGGAATGCCGGTGGCGGCGAGCGCGCTCAGACCCGAGGTGAGGCCTGGCAGGACGCGGAACGGGATGTTCTCACGCGCCAGCGCCAGCGCCTCTTCGCCGCCACGGCCGAAAATATAGGGATCGCCGCCCTTCAGCCTGATGACGCGGCGGCCTTCACGCGCCAGCCGCACCAGCAGAGCGGTGATGTCATCCTGCTTCATCGAGGGCTTGCCGCCGCGTTTTCCCGCAAAGAAAAGCTCGGCATTTCCGGCAACAGCAACCACATCGGGCGAAACCAGCGCGTCGTAGACCAGCGCATCCGTCTCGGCCAGTGCCGCCAGCACCTCCAGCGTCAGGCAGCCGGGATCGCCGGGACCGGCGCCGGCCAGCCAGACATGCCCCGGCTCGAGCGGACGCGGCTTGAAGTTCAGCCGTGCGAGCGCCTGTTCGAGTGTGGCGTTTTCGCCGTTATTTCCAGTGCTGGCGCTCACAATCCGTCCCGTCCGCGAAAACGCCGCTGGTAATGGGCGTCGTACAATGAACTCTCGCCGAAATCTTGTGCCGCCAGCGAGCGGCCGACGAAAATGAGCGCTGTACGCTCCATCGGATCGGCCGCCAGTTGTGCCTCGATGGATTCCAGCGTGCCGGTCATCACGCGTTCGTCCGGCCACGAGGCGCGGAAGACGATCGCCACCGGGCAATCGCCGCCATAGTGCGGCGTCAGCTCGGCGACGACACGGTCGATGGCGTGGATGGCAAGGTGGATGGCCAGCGTGGCGCCGGTGCGGCCGAAACCGGCCAGGGTTTCGCCCGGCGGCATTTTCGACGCGCGTCCGGAAACGCGGGTCAGCACCAGGCTTTGCGCGACTTCGGGGATGGTCAGTTCGCGTCGAAGTGCGGCGGCGGCGGCCGCGAAGGAAGGGACGCCCGGCGTCAGCGTGTAGGGGATGCCATGCTTTTCCAGCCGGCGGATCTGCTCGGCCACGGCACTCCACACCGACAGGTCGCCGGAATGCAGGCGGGCAACATCATGGCCGGCCATGTGGGCTGCCACATATTCAGCCTCGATCTCTTCGAGCGACATCGGCGCGGTGTCGACCAGCTTCGTTCCCGGCGCGCAATGCTGCAGCAGTTCCGGCGCGACGATGGAGCCGGCGTGGAGGCAGACCGGGCAACTCGCCAGGAGCCTTGCGCCACGCAGCGTGATGAGGTCCGCCGCACCTGGGCCGGCGCCGATGAAATGGACGGTCATGGCGCGTCTCCGCTGATGGCGATGGCGCAGGTGACCGGACCGAGCACGGTGCGGGACCCAAGCAGCGTCGCGCCTTTGCCGGCGACGGCAAGGGCGGAGGCTTCCGAGACCGATGACGTGCCCGCCAGCTCCCGCGAGAGGCTGGAGCTGCTGAGCGTCCCCGGCGAGGCGGCCTGAAGGGCTGCGTCGTCGACGATAATGACGGGAAGGTTCAGCTTGCGACCGGCGGCGGCGATGGCGTCTTCATCCTTCTTGAGCGCCGCGGTCGCCAGTGCCGAAAGAGCTGTCATCGCCAGGCCATGCGTTTCGAGCGCGGTTTCTATGGCCGCGAGCACGTCTTCGACGGTGACGCCCCTTCGGCTGCCGATGCCCGCGACCATCATGGCTTCACCCAGCTCCATTGCGTGACGGGCATGGCCGGCCGCCATGCCTGCATGGAGCCGACCGGCGAAGCGCGGGAGATGCCGATGCGGGTGAGGTCGCCGCCGCGCCTTGTGTGCTGGGCGAGGAGCAGGGCTTCCATTTCCAACGTCACCGCGTTGGCGACAAGACGGCCGCCGGCGCGCAAGGCTCTGATGGCGGCATTCATGACGCCGGCGTCGCTGCCGCCGCCGCCGATGAAGATGGCATCAGGTGTCTCCAGTCTGGCCAGGGCCTTGGGCGCGCTGCCTTCCACAATGACGAGGCCGGGAACGCCGCAGGCGACGGCGTTATGGGCGATGCGGGCGGCGCGGGACGGGTCGACCTCGATGGCGATGGCGCGCAGCGAAGGGTGGGCGAGCATCCATTCGATGCCGATCGAGCCCGAGCCGGCGCCGACATCCCACAGCAATTCGCCCCGCCTCGGCGCCAGCGCCGACAGGGTGATAGCGCGGATTTCCCGCTTGGTGATCTGGCCGTCATGCTCGAACAGATGGTCGGCGAGGCCTGCCGTGAGCGACAGCACGCGCGCCTGCGGGGCCGAATCAATTTCGATGGCCAGGACATTGAGCGGATTGATGTTTTCGAGGTCGAAGGCATCGGCGCGAACCGAGCGCAATGTCTCCTTCGGCCCGCCCAACGCTTCTAGCACCGTCAGCCGCGAAGTGCCGAAGTCGAGTTCGGCGAGCAGGCGGGCAACCGCCGCCGGAGCGAAGCCATCGGATGTCAACGCCAGGATGCGGGCGTTGGGCTGCAGCAGTGGGCGGATCAGGTCGATCGGGTGGCCGTGCAGTGAGACGGTCTCGATATCCTGTAGCGCCCAGCCAAGCCGCGCCGCGGCCAGCGACAACGCCGACGGCGCTGGTATGACGTGCATCTCGCGCGGCTTGACCTTGCGGGCGAGGGTGGCGCCGACCCCGTGGAAGAACGGGTCGCCGGAGGCGAGCACGCAGACGTTCCTACCGGCAAGCGCCAGGACGTCGGCCATCCGGGCATCGAAAGGAACCGGCCAGGGACGCGGCTTGCCCTTGGCGAAGGAAGCGACGAGCGCCAAGTGCCGCTTGCCGCCGAAGATGAACTCCGCCTCGGCGATCCGCCGCTTGGCCTCGTCGCCGAGACCCGCTAAACCGTCCTCACCGATGCCGACGATTGTGAGCCATCTCGGGTTGGGCTTGGCGGCGCGGGGACCCTCAGCAGGCATGATGACCCACCGCATTCTGATCCTCGGCGGCACCACCGAAGCCCGGCAACTGGCCGGAAAACTGGCGGCGCGCGCCGATTGCTCGGTCACGCTGTCGCTGGCCGGCCGTACGGAAAACCCCGTCGCGCAGGGCGTACCCGTGCGAAGTGGAGGGTTCGGCGGTGCCGACG
Source organism: Mesorhizobium sp. BR-1-1-10 (assembly GCF_020165595.1). NCBI lineage: Bacteria > Pseudomonadati > Pseudomonadota > Alphaproteobacteria > Hyphomicrobiales > Phyllobacteriaceae > Mesorhizobium > Mesorhizobium sp. BR-1-1-10. The sequence goes on from NZ_JAIUIL010000019.1 coordinate 42,375, forward strand.
GTTTGGTCGCTTATCTCAGGGAGACAGGCACTGGTCTGCTGATCGACGCCACGCATCCCTACGCGGCGCGTATCTCCGTCAATGCCGCGCAAGCGGCACGCGCCATTGGCGTGCCGATCCTTGCCTTGCGGCGTCCGGGCTGGGATGTCGTCCAGGGCGACCGCTGGCTTGAGGTCGACAGCGTTGCCGGGGCGGCGCGGGCGCTTGGCGATGTGCCGCGCCGCGTGTTTCTGGCGCTGGGCCGGCAGGAGGTCACCGCCTTCGAGGCCGCACCCCAACACCACTACCTCATCCGCAGTGTCGATCCGGTCGAGCCGAAGCTGGTTGTGCCCGATGCCGACTATCTGCTGGCGCGCGGGCCGTTTGGCGAGACCGACGAGCGCGTGCTGCTCGAAAAGCATCGCATCGATGTCGTGGTGTCGAAGAACAGCGGCGGCACGGCGACATACGGGAAGATTGCCGCGGCGCGAACGCTCGGCATCGAGGTGATCATGGTGCGCAGGCCCGTCCTGCCGGATGTGCCTTTGGCTGAGACCGTCGAAACGCTGGCCGCGATGGTCCGTCATTTCGTCGCGCCCGACGCCGAGCGCGGCGTGTAGACCAGCGCCGGCTTTTCGCCGCGCTTGATGATCCGGGTCTCCGGCGAGCCGATGATGATGCAGGTCGCCATGTCGGCCTTTTCGGCGTCGACATCTGCCAGCAGATAGACCTCGATGCGCTCGTCGGGCCGGCCGGCGGCGCGGCCGAAGATCACCGGCGTCGTGCCGGGCAGGATGGCGGCCAGGCATTCGAAGGCGCGGCCAAGCTGCCAGGGACGCGCCTTGCTGATCGGATTGTAGAGCGCGATGACGAAGCCGGCGCCGGCCGCCGCCAGAAGACGCAGTTCGATCAGATCCCAAGGCTTTAGATTGTCGGACAGCGAGATAGCGCAGAAGTCGTGGCCAAGCGGCGCGCCGATGCGGGCGGCGACCGCGAGCATGGCGGTGACGCCGGGCACGACAGCGACATCGACCGCGCGCCATTCGGCCGGACCGGCCTCGATGGCCTCGCAGACCGCTGCGGCCATGGCGAAGACGCCGGGATCGCCGCCCGACACCACGGCGACGTCGTGACCCTCGGCGGCCTTGGTCAAGGCATCCTTGGAGCGGGCGAGTTCCTCGCGGTTGTCGGAAGCGACACGGGTCTGGTCCGGGCGCAGGCCGAGCCGGTCCAGATAGGGCTTGTAGCCGTAGAAGAATTTGGCCTCGGCGATAGCGTGGCTGGCTTGCGGCGTGACCTGGTCTGCATTGCCGGGCCCAAGGCCGATGACGGTGAGACGGCCGCTCATATCTGGGCTCCAGCCGCGCCCGGCCGACCGGACCAGCCGGCAACCAGCACAATGGCGAAGTAGGGCGCCTTGTCGTCTGGCTTGTCGGCAAGTTTCATCGAGGCGCTGCCGGCCATGGTGCCGCGCTCGACATAGACGGCGCGCGTCAGCTTGCCGGTCGCCTCCAGCGCGCGCCTGATCTTGGGCAGGTTGCGGCCGACCTTCATGATGACGGCAGCATCGGTGTCGGCGAGGCGGCGCGTCAGCTCGAACTCGCTCATCGTGCCGGGCAGCACGGTCAGCACGTCGTCGCCCTGGACGATCGGCACACCGGTCTGCGACCAGCAACCGGACATTGCGGTGACGCCGGGGATGACCTCGGTGGGGAAACGATGGGCAAGGCGGACATGCAGATGCATGTAGGACCCGTAGAACAGGGGATCGCCTTCGGACAGCACGGCAACCACCCTGCCGGCGTCGAGGTGCTCGGCGACCTGTTCCGCCGACTCCTCGTAGAAACCCGTGATCTGCGACCGGTAATCGTCGTGATCCTTGTCGATCTCGGTGGTCACGGGATAGAGCAGCGGCAGTTCCAGCATGTCGGGCCGGAAGCGCGCCTCGACGATGGCGCGCGCATTGCTGTTGTTGCCGCGCTTGGCGAAATACGCCACGACATCGGCCTCGGCCAGCACCCGCGCGGCCTTCAGCGTCAACAATTCTGGGTCGCCGGGACCGGTGCCGACACCAACGAGACGGCCTTTGGGGAGCGCGTTCACAGACCCGGCCTCGCCAGTGAATTGAGCGCGGCGGCGGTCATGGCGCTGCCTCCAAGCCTGCCGCGCACGATGGCATAGGGCACGCCATAGGAATTCTCGGCCAGTGCGTCCTTGGATTCGGCAGCGCCGACGAAGCCGACCGGCATGCCTATGATGGCTGCCGGCTTGGGCGCGCCATCGCGCAACTTCTCCAGGAGATAAAAGAGCGCGGTCGGTGCGTTGCCGATGGCGACCACCGAACCGGCGATGCGCTCGCCCCAGAGGTCGATGGCGGCCGCCGAGCGGGTATTGCCGATCTGCCTCGCGATGTCGTGCGTGCGCGGGTCGCGCAAGGTGCAGATCACCTCATTGCCGGTCGGCAGCCGGGCGCGGGTGACGCCATGCGAGACCATTTCGGCGTCGCAGAAGATCGGCGCGCCGGCCGCCAGAGCTTTGCGCGCGGCGCTGACGAAATCGGGGGAGAAAACGAAATGACTTGCCGCCTCGACCTGGCCGCAGGCATGGATCATGCGGATGGCGACATCGGCCTCGGCCTCGGAAAAGCGCGAGAGATCGGCCTCGGCGCGGATGATGGCGAAGGAGCGCTCGTAGATCGCCGTGCCGTCGTGGATATAGTCGTAGGCGGCCATGCTCATTCCTGTTGGTACATTTCGGCGATTGCTGCCGTGCCAAGCCTTGTCAGGCAAGCGGCGGCGGTTTCGCCCTGATATCGTGCGCCGCGGATCGTCGCCGCGACGCGGCTGAAGCCGCGCGCGGCGTCATAACCCGGCCTGTAGCCGGCAGGAAGGGCCTTTGCCGTCGCGTTCACGACAAGTCCGGCTCCATTTTCGCCGCCGACAATTGTGAGCGCTGCCGGGCCGGGATGCGCACAGCCCTTGGCGCAGCCCGACACGTGCAGCATGAAATCCAGGATGTCCGCGTTTTCGGTGGCGATCGCCTCGGCGATGTCGCGGGTCGCAATCCGGCCGGAGGCGCAGGCCGGGGCGCCGGGGCAAGCCGCGATGCGCGTGCGCGGGTCGGTGGGAGAGGTGACGAAGCCGAGGGTGGCGGCGGTATCTTGAAGGGATTGATTGGCTTCCGCCGGCTGGCCGAGGAAAAGCAAGGCGCGGCCGGGGGCGAGGCGGATTTCTGACGTACCGAGGGCAAGAGCTTTTTGCGCGAGGCTGATGATCTTGTCCGCCGGCATGCTGCCGTAGGGGAGGCCGATGCCGAAGGTGAAAATGTCGCCGGCTAAGGAGAAAAGGCCGATAGGCTTGCGCGAGGCGCCTCCCTCAGAGGGGGGCGCCGTAGAGTGCCAACCTGCGAGAGACGCCAACTGCCGCTCCGACAAATCCCGTGTGTGTGCGTCCGGACCCTTCTCAGCGACCATCCGAAGCGCCGCGACAGCAATGTCGCGCGCCGCACCTTCGCCAGCCGTCGCAAGTCGCTTCTCACTTTGGCGGTCACCGGCAACTGATATGGCCCAAAGGGTGCCAGCGCTGACCCCAACCGCCTTCAGCCTGACATCGGCCGTCACCCCATCCAGCGTCAGTTGCCCGCCGCCGTCGACGATCACCGAAACCTTCGGCCCGAGCCTTGTTGCCAGCCCGGCTTCTTCAACAGCTACCCGAATGCGCTCAGCCATCGGCCGGGGATCCGCAATCTCGTGTGGGTCGATACCCGCCAGCGGGCCGGTCTCGACCGGTACGCCGGTGCGCACGGCGATCCCCAGCGCATCGACCTCCGCCGCCAGCAACGCGGCACTTTCCGTTGTCAGGCCGCGGATCTGCAGGCTGCCGCGGGCCGTCACTTCCATGATGCCGTTGCCGTGCCGCGACGAGGACTCAGCCAGGGCGATCAAGAGCTTCGGGGACAACCCTCCGGAAGATGGGCCTCCAGCGACCGGGTTGAGCCGCACCAGCAGGCCGTCGCCTGTCTGCATCGGTGCGGACAGAGCAGGGCAGGCGCCACGGCGCGAGAAGGCGTTCATGCCGCGACCCCGAGCGCGTTGGCCTCGGCGATCAGCGCGGCGAGATCGTCGTCGATGGAATTGCGCAAGGGATGCCAGAGGCCGCGCCGCCGCGCCGACAGGAAGCGCTCGGCAATGACTTTGGCGGCAGCGGGATTTTCGCGCAGGATAAAGGCGCGGACGTCGGCGTCGCCAAGATAGGCATCGTGCACGGCCTGGATCAGCGCGCCTGAAATCGCATGGGTGGTCTCGGCGAAGCCGACCAGCCGGTCGACGGTTTCGGCGAATTCGGAGGCGCCGCGCGGGCCGTGGCGCATCTGGCCCGATATGAAACGTGAATTGACCGCACGGGCGCGCACCACGCGCGAGACCGCCTCGGCGACCGATCGCGGTTTCGGCCTCTGCGGATCCGTGGTGTCGAGCACGATGATGTCGGCGTTCCTGCCAAGTGTGGCCAAGGCGGCCGAGAAGCCGCCGATGAAAGCGACGTCGGCGGAGCCTTCGAGAATGTCGCGGCCGGGGTCGTCGCCGGTGTGGACGAGAAGATCGGCCTCGGCGATGCGGCCTTCAAACGCTCCAGGTGCCGAGACGCCTTCGCCGCCGGCACCGCCATAGGCATGCGAGGTCGCGTCGAGATAGGCGCGGCCGATCTCTTCGCGCGCCGTCCAGTCGCCACTCGACAGCATGTCTTCGACGCCGGCGCCGTACGTGCCGGGCGAAGTGCCGAAGATCCGTGGGCTGACCTTGCCGTCGGCGCGGGTTTTGGCGGCGAGCGGGTTTTCCGAATCGTCCTCGTCGCGCGCGGCAACGGCCTTGGCGGCGGCGTCGATCAGCGCGATCTGGGTCGGGAACATGTCGCGGAACAGACCTGATATACGCCAGGTGACGTCGACACGTGGGCGGCCGAGCGCCGCCGGGGGCAATACCTCGATGCTGGTGATGCGGCCGGTGGCAGTGTCCCATTGCGGCCGGCAGCCCATCAAGGCCAGTCCCTGCGCGACTTCCTCGCCGCCGGTGCGCAGCGAGGCCGAACCCCAGAGATCGATCACCAGCGAACGCGGCCAGTCGCCATGCGACTGCATGTAGCCGCGCACCACTTCTTCCGCTGCGGCTTTGCCAAGATCATAGGCGGTCGGCGTCGGCATGGTGCGCGGATCCGAGGTGAACAGGTTGCGGCCGGTGGGCAAAACATCGGAACGACCGCGCGCGGGTGCGCCGGCCGGGCCCGCCTTGACGTGACGGCCATCGAGCGCCGCGAGCAGGGAGGCTTTCTCGGCGTTCGCGCTTTGCAGGCGCACGGAGTCTGGTTCGTCGTTGGGGACGCGGCCGTAGATGTGCAGCCCGTCCTTGATGGCGAAATCCTTGAGGTCGCAGAGCCAGGCGTCGATGCGGCGCAGCGCTTCGTCGGGCGCGTCGGTCTTGGCGACGCCGGCTTCCGAGGCAAGGCCGGTCTTTTGCGCGGTTTCGACAATCAGCCTGGCGAGCCGGTCGCGGCGACGGCGGTCGAGCCCGTCGGCCTGGGCGTATTCGTCGACCAGCCGCTCGAGCTTGTGCTGGTCCTCGTCCAGCCCGGCGCCTGCCAGCGGCGGCGGCAAATGGCCAAGCGTGACGGCGGCAATGCGCCGTTTGGCCTGCGCTGCTTCGCCTGGGTTGGAAACGATGAACGGATAGATGACGGGTAATGCGCCGGTGACGATCTCGGGAAAGCAGGTTTGCGACAGCGCGACGGTTTTGCCGGGCAGCCATTCCAGCGTGCCGTGGGCGCCGACATGGACGAGAGCGTGGACGCCGAGCGATTTGCGCAGCCACAGGCCAAAGGCGATCAGGGCATGGCGCGGGGGGAGGGTCGGGTCGTGATAGTCGGCGCGGCGATCGGCCGAGCGGCCCCGGTCGGGGGCGAGGGCCACGGTGACATTGCCGAAGGTGGCGGCGCGGAAGGGGAAGTGGTGTTTGCCTGATAGCGAAGGTGTGTGCGAGCGCAAACCTGTCTCGCTTTCCGCTCTGCCCCAAGCAGCCTCTACAGCGGCAGTTGCAGACGTCGGTAACTCCGTCGAAAAGGAGTCATAGTCTTCCAGCCTCAGCCCACCGTCGCCCCGCTCCAGCAAATCCAGCAATTCACGCGGCGTTTGCGGAATCCCCTCCACGGCATAGCCCTGTTCGCTCAAGTCGCGCAGCATGGCCAGCACGCTGGACGGCACGTCCAGCCCGACCGCATAGCCTGTGCGGCCGGGGGCACCGGGATAATCGGGAATGAGGATCGCGAGCTTGCGCTCCTCCCGCTTCGTTTCGCGCAGCCGGATGAAAGCCGCGACTCGACCCGCCACTTGCTCCAGCCGATCCGGTTCCGGCCGGTTCGCCAACGCACGATGGCCAAGCGCCGGATCGATATCGCTCTCGGCCTTGAAGGAAATGGCGCCGGCGAGGATGCGGCCGTCGAGTTCGGGCAGCACGACATGCATGGCAAGGTCGGCGGGCGCCAGGCCGCGCTGGTTGTTTTCCCAGATGTCACGGCGCGTGGTGGCGACGATGACCTGGAAGACGGGCGCGCCGGCGCGGTCGAACAGGGTTTCGACGCCGGGCTCGGCGCCGGAAGCGAACGCGGTCGCGGTGACGATCGCGGCGGGTTTCAGCGATGCGATGGCATTTTCGACGAACGCCAGCGACACCGGATCCTTCAGACTGGAAACGAAGATCGGGACCGGTGCCAATCCCCTGGAGCGCAAAGCCTCGGCCAGCGCATCGATCGGGGCGACATCGGCGGCAAGCAGCATCGATCGGTAGAAGAGAATCGGGATGATGGGAGTGCCGCTATTGGAACCGGCCGGCTCCTCCGCGACCCCCAATCCAGCCTGATAGTAACCGGCCTTCGGCACGCTCACCGGGTTGGCGACGGGCGCATCCTGTCCAGCCAGGCCTGCCAGCCTGTGCACCAGCGCGCCCATATTGGCTGGGCCACCCTCGCGGAAATAGCCGAGCAGGCCGTCCAGTTCGGCGCGCGGCAGCGTCGACGCTTCGACCAGCCTGAGATCCTCGTCGTGGCTTTCGCCGGGAAGCAGCGCCAGTTTGATGCCGCGTTCGCGGGCAATCACCGCCAGTTGGTCGCAGCCATAGCGCCACCAGTCGTAGCCGCCGAGAATGCGCACCAGGATGATTTTGGCGTGGCGGGCGACGCTGTCTATCCAGAGGTCGACGGACATGGGATGGCGCAGGTCGCGCAGTGCGGCCAGCCGCATCGAGGGCAGGCGACCGGCATCGGCCTTCCACGCCGCGGCCAGTCCGGCGAGATCGCTGTCGGTGAAGGACAGGGCCACGATATCCGCTGGCGTCTGCCTGAGATCGACAGGCTCGGCGAGGTCGTCGAGCGAGGCGGAGGTCGTGGTGAGGATGTGCATCGCGGCCCGGGCCTGAAAATCAGCCGGCGAGGATACGTTCGATCGCCGGGCGGTTCAGCCCCTTGAGGCCAATAACGACGAGCCGCGAGCGGCGGTCGTCCCCAGCGGTCCAGGCGCGGTCATAGTAATGATTGACGCGCGGGCCGACGGCTTGCAGCAGGAGCCGCATAGGTTTGCCGCCGACCTCGACGAAGCCTTTCACGCGCAGCACGTTTTCCTGTTCGGCGGCCGCGGCGACGCGCTTTGCCAGCTCGTCGGGATTGGCGATCGAGGGAATGTCGACGATGAACGTGTCGAAGTCGTCATGCTCGTGATCGAATGCGCCGTCATGGTGGGACTTGCGGTTCTCGATGTCGTCCTCGACGGCGAGACCGAGCCCGAGCAGCACCGAGGGATCGACCTTGCCATGAGACGTCGGCACGATCTTCACGGCGCGGGCGGAGTGTTCGTTGATAATGGCGTTGGCGCGGGCTGAACCGGCGGCATCCATCAGGTCGCTCTTCGACAGGATGATCAGGTCGGCGCAGGCAATCTGGTCCTCGAACACTTCCTCGACCGGGTCGTCATGGTCGAGGCTCTCGTCCTGCGCGCGCTGCGCCTGCAGGGCGTCCATGTCGTTGGCGACGCGGCCTTCCGCCAGTGCGGGACCGTCGACCACGGCGATGACGCCATCGACCGTTACGCGGCTCTTCACCGTCGGCCACTGGAAAGCCTGGACCAGCGGCTTGGGCAGAGCGAGGCCCGAGGTTTCGATCAGGATATGGTCGACCTTAGGCGTCAGCGACAGGATCTGGTCGAGCGCCGGCACGAAATCGTCGGCCACGGTGCAGCAGATGCAGCCATTGGCCAGTTCGACGATGTTTTCCTCTGGGCAGGTGTCGATGCCGCATCCCTTGAGGATCTCGCCGTCGATGCCGATGTCGCCGAACTCGTTGACGATGATGGCAATCCGCTTGCCACCGGCGTTTTCCAGGAGATGGCGGACCAGCGTCGTCTTGCCGGCGCCGAGGAAGCCGGTGACGACGGTGCAGGGAACGCGGGACAGAGATGTTGTCATGATCAATCTTTCAGCATGTCGAGGGGAGGGATGCGGGCAACGAGGCCGCGCTTGAGGCTATCGGGTCTGCCTCGCCAGGGAATGAGGCCGTCGTTCGAGGTGGCGAAGAGTTTCGCGCCGGTGACGAGATCGGCGCCGCTGGTCGTGGTCAGATCGCCGAACACATAGCTCCAGCAGCCGTCGCGCAGGACCGCGGCGCTCAGCCGGCGCTTGCAATTGCCGAGGCATTCGACCGTGCGGATGCGAATCTTCTCGCCCGAGGCGGCTTGGCGCGTATCTTCGGCCAAAAGTTCGCCGGCCCGGGGATGGGCATCGGAGCCGGTCTCGTCGCGACAGGAAGCGCAGACGATGACCGTGATGCCGACCAGGGGATGATCCCCGCCGGACGAAATGTCGGTTGTTTCAGCCGAAAAACTGCTGTCGCGATCCACATCAGGCTCCTTGCCCGGAAAACCCGCCAGGCGATCGGATTCTTGCATTCCAGACGGCAGGTCTCCTGGCTCGCGGGTCATCGCCTTGGGTAGCCGCCTTCCCGGGACAATCCCAGTGGCTTTCGGCCTTGGCTCTTCGCTCACAGTTGCGGGGACAGCCGCGGATTTGGGATCTTCAATCCCGCACCGCATTCCCTCTTGGCTCCTCCCTTTGCCGAGAGGAGACCGTCTGGATGGGATTTAGGCTCTTGCGGGCAGTGGTGTCAACGCGAGCTTACGACACCGCGATGTCGGACAGCGCCGGGCCGAGATCGCCGGCAGGCGTTATTTCCATCCGCTCGAGGCCAAGCCAGCCCTGCATCTGCTTCAATTCCTCGAAGAGTTGAGCCGCAGTCTCCGCCGGTGCATTGGCCTGCGCATAGGCCGCATGGACACGCAGGACACTGGCCGGCCGGTCGGCCTTGAGGTCGACGCGTGCCACGATCCTGTCGCCAAGCAGGAAAGGCAGGACATAGTAGCCGTATTGGCGCTTGTCGGCCGGCGTGTAGATTTCGATGCGGTAATGGAAGTCGAAAAGCCGCTCCGAGCGCGAACGCTCGAAGACGACCGGATCGAACGGCGCCAGCAGAGCGCGGGACTCGATCTTGCGCGGGATACGGGCGTCCTTGTGAAGGTAAGCCGGCTTGTCCCAGCCCTCGACACGGACCGGCAGCAAGTCGCCGAGTTCGACCAGTTCCTCCAGCCGGCCTTTCATGTCGGCCGGCGAGAGCCGAAAATAATCGCGCAGGTCGCCTGATGTCGCCACGCCATGGGCACGGGCGGAAATGCGCAGCAATTCGCGGTGCGCGTCCTCAGGCGTCGGTACCGGCAGATCGAGGATCGCCTGCGGCAGCACGCGCTCCGGCAGGTCGTAAAAGCGCTCGAAGCCGCGCCGGTGCGCGGTGGTGATGCGCCCGGCCCAGAACAGCCATTCGAAGGCGTGCTTGGCATGGCTCCAACCCCACCAGCCACCGGAGCCTTTCTGGCCTTCGAGCGCCGAAGCGGCGATCGGCCCGCGCGCGACGACCTCGCGGTAGATCTCTTCTATATAGGCGGCGTGCTCGCGGCCCCATTTGGCCAGCCCCAGATACATTTCATCGCCTTGCTCGGCGCGCTGCATGCGCCAGCGCATCAGTGGGTAGGTCTCGACCGGCAGGAACGAGGCTTCATGCGCCCAATATTCGAAGACGGTGCGCTTGCGCGTTACGGCGGCGTTGTCGAGCAAAGCGAGGGGATAGGGGCCGAGACGCGAATAGAGCGGCATGTAATGAGCGCGCACCACCGCACTGACGGAATCGATCTGCAACAGGCCGGTGCGGGACAGAACGCGGGCGAAATGGCGGCGGTCCGGCGTGCCGGCGGGGCGGGGATCGAGAAATCCCTGGGCGGCGAGGGCGATGCGCCGGGCGGCGGCAAGCGAGATCTTTTCCTTCATGCGTATGCGTCCCTGATGGACCTGTCTGGCGTCATTGCCCGGCGTGATTCCCGTCCATGCTAGCAGGGTTTTGGCGGCAACCCTGTCAGGAGAGAAAAGTGGAGTTAAAGGCGAAGGAAATCAAACAGGAGCGGATGGGACCAGTTTCTCCCGGAATGCCGTCCAGCTCGGTGTTTTGAACAAGGTTTGACTTGCTTCGCTGGAAGTGCTGCGCTAACCCTCGCCGCGTTGCAGCATAGGCCCTTAAAACGGTTCAGCGGTTAATCTGTCACGCTTCCGCATTAAGGTTCGGTGCTGTAGTCAAAGTGGATTGGCGCCAACGGAAAGCCGCTGCATGAACGCACTTCTCAGTTCGTACCTGCCCATCGTCCTGTTTATCGGCGTGGCACTGGTCGTCGGCCTGGCGCTGCTGGCGGCTCCGTTCCTGGTGGCGTATCGCAACCCCGATCCCGAAAAGCTTTCCGCCTACGAGTGCGGTTTCAACTCGTTCGACGATGCCCGCATGAAATTCGACATCCGCTTCTACCTGGTGTCGATCCTGTTCATTATATTCGACCTGGAAGTTGCCTTCCTCTTCCCCTGGGCAGTGTCCTTCTCGAAGATCGGCATGCTCGGTTTCTGGTCAATGATGGTGTTTTTGGCAGTGCTGACCATCGGCTTTGCCTATGAATGGAAAAAAGGAGCGCTGGAATGGGATTGAACGACAGTTCAGGCACCCTCGTCGCGCCGAAGCCCAAAGGTATTATCGACCCCAACACCGGTAGGCCGGTAGGGGAGGACGATCCCTTCTTCCTCGAAATCAACAATGAGCTTGCCGACAAGGGTTTTCTGGTCACCTCGACCGAGGCGCTGATCACCTGGGCGCGTAGCGGCTCGCTGATGTTCATGACCTTCGGTCTGGCTTGCTGCGCGGTCGAGATGATCCACACCTCGATGCCGCGCTACGATTCGGAGCGGTTCGGTGTCGCGCCGCGGGCGTCTCCGCGCCAGTCCGACATCATGATCGTCGCCGGCACGCTGACCAACAAGATGGCGCCGGCGCTACGCAAGGTCTACGACCAGATGCCGGAGCCGCGCTACGTCATCTCGATGGGCTCGTGCGCCAATGGCGGCGGCTACTATCACTATTCCTATTCGGTGGTACGCGGCTGCGACCGCGTCGTGCCGGTCGACATCTATGTGCCCGGCTGCCCGCCGAGCGCCGAAGCCCTGCTCTATGGCATTCTTCTGCTGCAGAAGAAGATCCGCCGCACCGGCACGATCGAACGGTAAATCCATGGCCGCCTCCTTAAGCGAACTGTCGACCTATCTCGGCGAGAAGCTGCCTGGCCGCTTCGGCGATGCGGTATTCGCCTATGGCGAGCTCACCGTTCACGTCGAGCCTCAAAACCTGATCGAGGTGATGACCTTCCTGCGCGACGATGCGCGCTGCCAGTTCATCTCGATCATCGATGTCTGCGGTGCCGACTACCCGTCGCGGGCCAAGCGCTTCGACGTCGTCTATCACCTGCTTTCGCCGAAGCAGAATGTGCGCATTCGCATCAAGGTGCAGACCGACGAGGAGACGATGGTGCCTTCGATCACCGGCGTCTATCCTGGCGCCGACTGGTTCGAGCGCGAAACCTACGATCTCTATGGCGTGCTGTTCTCGGGCCACCCGGACCTGCGCCGCCTGCTGACGGACTACGGTTTCGAAGGCCATCCGCTGCGCAAGGATTTCCCGCTGACCGGTTTCGTCGAAGTGCGTTACGACGACGAAGCCAAGCGCGTCATCTACGAGCCGGTGGAACTGAAGCAGGAATTCAGGAACTTTGACTTTTTGAGCCCCTGGGAGGGAACCGACTATGTCCTGCCCGGCGACGAAAAAGCGAAACAGTGAGTAGGGAAGTAGTGAGTAGTCAGTAGGAGAAAAGTTGGAGCGACGGATCGAATCTTATCGCGACTTGAAGGTGTGGCAATCAGCGATGACGCTCGCTGAAGACTGTTACCGCCACACTAAGGACTTCCCGAAAGAAGAGATCTACGGCATGACCTCTCAGATGCGCCGATCGGCGGTTTCGATCGCGGCGAATGTCGCGGAGGGATACGGTCGCGAAAACAGAGGTTCGTTCGTTCAATTTTTGCGCATGGCGCAAGGTTCGTTGAAGGAACTGGAAACGCACATACTACTGGCATGCCGGGTCGGCTTGCTGCGAAAAGACAATGAGATTGAACTGCTGCTGCGATGCGAAGAGATTGGAAAAATGATGAGATCTCTTATCCGAACGGTGCAGGCCAAGCAGGCGGAATGAAGCAGGCATTGAGATTGATGATCACTACTCACTACTCACTACTGACTCTTCGCCAGAGGCGCCAGAATGGCTGAAACCTCCGTCCGCAACTTTAACATCAACTTCGGACCTCAACACCCTGCCGCGCACGGCGTTTTGCGCCTCGTGCTGGAGTTGGACGGCGAAGTCGTCGACCGCGTCGATCCGCATATCGGGCTCTTGCATCGCGGTACGGAGAAGCTGATCGAAGCAAAAACCTATCTGCAGGCGCTGCCTTATCTCGACCGGCTCGATTATTGCGCGCCGATGAACCAGGAGCACGCCTTCGCGCTGGCCGCCGAGCGCCTGCTCGGCATCGAGGTGCCGAGGCGCGGCCAGCTGATCCGCGTGCTCTATTGCGAAATCGGCCGTATCATGTCGCACATCCTCAATGTGACGACGCAAGCCATGGATGTCGGCGCGCTGACGCCGCCGCTGTGGGGCTTCGTCGAGCGCGAAAAGCTGATGGTGTTCTATGAGCGCGCCTCCGGCTCGCGCATGCATGCGGCCTATTTCCGGCCCGGCGGCGTCCACCAGGACCTGCCGCGCCAGCTGGTCGAGGACATCGGCAAGTGGATCGAACCTTTCCTGAAATCGCTCGACGATCTCGACAGGCTGCTCACCGGCAACCGCATTTTCAAGCAGCGCAATGTCGACATCGGCATCGTCTCGCTGGCCGACGCCTGGGCCTGGGGCTTTTCGGGCGTCATGGTCCGTGGTTCGGGCTCGCCGTGGGACCTGCGCAAGTCGCAGCCCTATGAATGCTATTCGGAAATGGATTTCGACATCCCTATCGGCAAGAATGGCGACTGTTTCGACCGCTACCTCGTGCGCATGGAAGAAATGCGCCAGTCGGCACGGATCATGCGCCAGTGCATCGATCTCTTGCTCGGCAAGGAAAGCACCGGCCCGGTGTCGAACCTCGACGGCAAGGTGGTGCCGCCCAAGCGCCAGGCGATGAAGCGCTCGATGGAAGCGCTCATCCATCATTTCAAGCTCTATACCGAGGGCTACCGCGTCCCGGCCGGCGAAGTCTATGCGGCGGTCGAGGCGCCAAAGGGCGAGTTCGGCGTCTACCTGGTCTCCGACGGCACCAACAAGCCCTACCGCTGCAAGCTGCGCGCACCCGGTTTCGCGCATCTGCAAGCCATGGACTTCCTCTGCCGCGGCCACATGCTGGCCGACGTCACCGCCGTCCTCGGCTCCCTCGACATCGTGTTTGGTGAGGTCGATCGCTAAATGTCAGTCCGCCGTCTCGCAGAAGCCAGCGTCCAGCCAGCCTCCTTCGCCTTCAACCGGGCGAATGCGGCCGCGGCGAAGCAATGGATCAAGAAGTATCCCAAGGGCCGCGAGCAGTCGGCGATCATTCCCCTGCTGATGATAGCGCAGGAGCAGGAGGGCTGGGTCACCAAGGCGGCGATCGAGACCATCTCCGACATGCTCGGCATGCCGCGTATCCGCGGCCTCGAGGTCGCGACCTTCTATACGCAGTACCAGTTGAACCCCGTTGGCACCCGTGCGCACATCCAGGTTTGCGGCACCACGCCCTGCATGCTGCGCGGCTCGGAAGCGCTGATGGATGTGTGCCGCTCGAAGATCCATCACGACCAATTCCACACCAACGACAAGGGCACCTTGTCGTGGGAAGAGGTCGAGTGCCTCGGCGCCTGCGTCAACGCGCCGATGGTCATGGTGTTCAAGGATACGTTCGAGGATCTGACACCGGAACGGCTGGCTGAGATCATCGATCTCTACGATGCGGGCAAGGGCGCCTCGGTGACGCCGGGACCGCAGAACGGCCGCACCGGCTCGGAGCCGGCCTCCGGCCTGACCACGTTGAAGAGCGAAAAGGCGATCCTCAAGTCGACCCGCGACCGTGAAGCCCGGGAAGCGGCCAGGGCCGCGAAGGCAGCGCCCGACGCGATCATCGCTGCGCCGGTGCCGGCACCGGCCGCCCCAGCTGCGCCTGGTCCGGTTGCTCCGTCGAAATCCAGCAGGCCGAAGACCGCCGCGCCAGAGACCAACCCGACGTTGAAGACGCCGTCGCCGGCCAAGGTCGCGCCGGTCACCGAGAACGCGGCCAGCGTTGCGGCACCCCTCCACTCGGCCGCCAACGCCAACAAGGCCGCTCCTGAAGTCGAGGCGACTCCAAAGCAACGCAATGGGCCGAAGAACCGGGCCGAACCGGGCAGCGCCTTCAAGGCGCCAGAGACCAAGCAGCCTGCCGCCAAGCCGACCAAGAAGCCGGTCTGAGGGACGAAAAATGCTTCAGGACAAAGACCGCATCTTCACCAACATATACGGCCTCTTCGACAAGTCGCTGGCCGGCGCCATGGCGCGCGGCGCCTGGGACAACACGCCCGGCATCGTCGCCAAGGGGCGTGAGTGGATCGTCAACGAGATGAAGGCGTCGGGACTGCGCGGACGCGGCGGCGCCGGCTTCCCGACCGGGCTGAAATGGTCGTTCATGCCCAAGCAGAGCGACGGCCGGCCAAGCTATCTCGTCATCAACGCCGACGAATCCGAGCCCGGCACCTGCAAGGACCGCGACATCCTGCGCAACGATCCGCACACGCTGGTCGAGGGCGCGTTTCTGGCCGGCTTCGCCATGGGCGCGATTGCCGCCTACATCTATGTGCGCGGCGAGTTCATCCGCGAGCGCGAGGCGCTGCAGCGGGCGATCGAGGAGGCCTACGAGGCCAAGCTGATCGGCAAGAACAACACGTCGGGCTACGATTTTGAAATCTACATGCATCACGGCGCCGGCGCCTATATCTGCGGCGAGGAAACGGCGCTGCTGGAAAGCCTCGAAGGCAAGAAGGGCCAGCCCCGGCTGAAACCGCCATTCCCGGCCAATGTCGGCCTCTATGGCTGCCCGACCACTGTCAACAATGTCGAATCGATCGCGGTGGCGCCGACCATCCTGCGCCGGGGGGCTGCCTGGTTCTCGTCCTTCGGCCGGCCCAACAATGTCGGCACCAAGCTGTTCTGCGTATCCGGCCACGTCAACAATCCGTGCACCGTCGAAGAGGCGATGTCGATCCCGTTCCGCGAGCTTATCGAGACCCATTGCGGCGGCATCCGCGGCGGCTGGGACAATCTGCTCGCCGTCATTCCGGGCGGCGCCTCGGTGCCACTGGTGCCGGCGGAGCAGATCATCGATACGCCGATGGATTTCGACGCGCTGCGCGATCTCAAGTCCGGCCTCGGCACGGCCGCCGTCATCGTCATGGACAAGTCGACCGATGTCGTGAAGGCGATCGCGCGGCTTTCCTACTTCTACAAGCATGAAAGCTGCGGCCAGTGCACGCCGTGCCGCGAGGGCACCGGCTGGATGTGGCGGGTGATGGAGCGGCTGGTGCGCGGCGAGGCTCAGAAGCGCGAGATCGACATGCTGCTCGACGTCACCAAGCAGGTCGAAGGCCACACGATCTGCGCGCTGGGCGATGCGGCGGCATGGCCGATCCAGGGCCTGATGCGGCATTTCCGCGGCGAGGTGGAGCGGCGCATCGACGAGTTTTCGCGCAACGCGCACCGGGCCGAATCGGTGATGGTGGCGGCGGAATAACAAGAAACTTTTGAACGCGGGAAGAAACGGGGCGGGGCGAACGAAGAAACGACCAGGAGAACTCTATGGCGCCGTATTCGACACCCTACCCATTGATGCCCAATTTGGACCAGATCGAGAAGATGAACCAGGACCTGACCAGGATGATGCCGAAGGAGATGGCCAGCGCCGTCAACCTTTTCGCGCACCCTGTCGCGGGTGCGGCGGCGATGTCGGCGCTTGGCATGGGGCTCGCCAATCATGCGTTCGGCGTCTGGATGGGCGCGCTTTCGGGGGCCGCCGAGGCATCACAACGCCTCATGCAGCCGCTGATCGAGGATTTCGAGGCACGCGTCGAGCAATTCGAGGATGCGAACTCGTCGTCCATCAGGGCGCGGGCGACCGCGAAGACGATGATTGCCGAGGCGCAGTCCTTCGCCCAGGAAGTCACCGATATCGCAGCCAGGGAAGCCGCCACCACCGCGCCGGCCGCCAATGCCGCTTCGGCAACAAGCGAGGCGGCGGATGTGCTGCTGCCGGAAGATTTCAGGCAGCCCAAGGCCATGGAGAAGCCGACGAGGCCGTCCGACCTCAAGGCTATATCGGGCATCGGCCCGAAGCTGGAAAAGGTGCTGAACGGCCTCGGTATCTGGACGTTTGCCCAGATCGCCGCATGGTCGCCGCAAGAGATTGCCTGGGTCGACGACTATCTGTCGTTCAAGGGCCGCATCGGCCGTGACGACTGGACTGCCCAGGCGGCGGCGCTGGCCGCGAAGAAGTGAATGAAATCTCGGGCGCTGCGTCTGTCGCGCCCGGAAAATGAGATTGCGGGAAATCCGCAGGGGTTTGAGGCGAATGGCAAAGCTCAAGGTCGACGGGAAAGAAATCACTGTACCCGACCATTACACGCTGCTGCAGGCGGCCGAGGACGCGGGCGCGGAAGTGCCGCGCTTCTGCTTCCATGAGCGGCTGTCGATCGCCGGCAATTGCCGCATGTGCCTGATCGAGGTGAAGGGCGGACCGCCCAAGCCGCAGGCCTCCTGCGCCATGGGTGTGCGCGACCTGCGCCCCGGCCCGAACGGCGAGCCGCCGGAAATCTTCACCAACACGCCGATGGTCAAGAAGGCCCGGGAAGGCGTGATGGAATTTCTGCTGATCAACCATCCGCTGGACTGCCCGATCTGCGATCAGGGCGGCGAGTGCGACCTGCAGGACCAGGCAATGGCCTTCGGCGTCGATTCCTCGCGCTACCACGAGAACAAGCGCGCGGTGGAAGACAAGTATATCGGCCCGCTGGTCAAGACAGTGATGAACCGCTGCATCCACTGCACGCGCTGCGTCCGCTTCACCACCGAAGTTGCCGGCATTTCCGAACTCGGCCTGATCGGCCGCGGCGAGGATGCCGAGATCACCACCTATCTCGAACAGGCAATGACCTCGGAGTTGCAGGGCAACGTGATCGATCTCTGCCCGGTCGGCGCGCTGACCTCCAAGCCCTTCGCCTTCCAGGCGCGGCCGTGGGAGCTGACCAAGACCGAATCCATCGACGTGATGGATGCCGTCGGCTCGGCGATCCGCGTCGATAGCCGTGGGCGCGAAGTGATGCGCATCCTGCCGCGCGTCAACGAAGCCGTGAACGAGGAATGGATTTCCGACAAGACCCGCTTCATCTGGGACGGCCTGCGCACGCAGCGCCTCGATCGCCCCTATGTGCGCAAGGACGGCAGGCTGGTTCCGGCGAGCTGGGCCGAAGCGTTCGCGGCGATCAAGGGCGCGGTTTCGGCGGCGGCCCCCGACAAGATCGGCGCCATCGCGGGCGATCTCGCGGCGGTCGAGGAAATCTACGCGCTGAAGCTTCTGATGGCCTCGCTCGGTTCGAAGAACACCGATTGCCGCCAGGACGGCGCGGCGCTCGATCCGGCACTCGGACGCGCCAGCTATATCTTCAACCCGACCATCGAAGGCATCGAGCAGGCCGACGCGGTGGTGATCATCGGGGCCAATCCGCGCTTCGAGGCCTCGGTGCTCAACGCCCGCATCCGCAAGCGCTGGCGCCTCGGCAATCTGCCGGTCGGTGTCATCGGCGATGTCGGCGACACGCGCTATGACTACGAACAATTGGGCGCCGGGCCGGATTCGCTGAAGGATCTGGCGGACGGCAACGGCAAGTTCTTCCAGACGCTGAAGAAGGCGACGCATCCCCTTATTATCGTCGGTCAGGGCGCTCTGGCGCGCGCCGATGGCGCGGCCGTGCTCGGCCAAGCGGCCAGGCTCGCCGCCGCCGTGAATGCCGCACGCGCCGACTGGAATGGCTTTGCCGTGCTGCACACCGCAGCGGCGCGCGTCGGCGGCCTGGACCTCGGCTTCGTGCCGGGCGAGGGCGGCAAGAACGTCGCCGGCATGCTGGGCGAGACGGATGTCCTGTTCCTGCTCGGCGCCGACGAGATCGATATGAGCAAGACCGGCGGCGCCTTCGTCGTCTATGTCGGCACGCACGGCGACGCCGGCGCGCATCGCGCCAATGTCATCCTGCCGGCGGCTGCCTATACCGAAAAGTCCGGCACCTACGTCAACACCGAAGGGCGCGTGCAGCAGACCAACCGCGCTGGCTTCGCGCCGGGCGACGCGCGCGAGGATTGGGCGATCTTGCGGGCGCTGTCCGACGTACTGGGCAAGAAACTGCCGTTCGATTCGCTGCCGCAGCTGCGCGCAAAGCTCTATGGCGAATACCCGCATCTGGCCCGCATCGACCAGGTCGCGGCCGGCAACGCCGAGGATATCGCCGGCGTGGCGAAGCTCGGCGGGCGGTTGAACAAGGGAACCTTCACCTCGCCGGTCAAGGATTTCTACCTGACCAACCCGATCGCGCGCGCATCGGCCGTGATGGCTGAATGCTCGGCACTGGCCAAGAGCGGCTTCAAGCAGGCGGCGGAATAAGCATGGACACCTTCTTCTCCTTCTACGTGCTGCCGGCGCTGCTGATCCTCTTGAAGTCAGTCGTGCTGATCGTGGTGCTGCTGATCTTCGTCGCCTACATCCTTTATGCCGACCGCAAGATCTGGGCGGCGGTGCAGCTTCGCCGTGGCCCGAATGTCGTCGGCCCCTGGGGCACGCTGCAGGCCTTCGCCGACCTGCTGAAATTCGTCTTCAAGGAACCGGTCATCCCGTCGGGCGCCAACAAGGGCGTCTTCCTGCTGGCGCCACTTGTCTCCGCCGTGCTGGCGATCTCGGCCTGGGCCGTCATACCGGTCAGCCAGGGTTGGGCGATCGCCAACGTCAATGTCGGCATCCTCTATGTCTTCGCCATCTCCTCGCTCGAGGTCTATGGCGTGATCATGGGCGGCTGGGCGTCCAACTCGAAATATCCGTTCCTCGGCGCGTTGCGTTCGGCGGCGCAGATGGTGTCCTACGAAGTTTCGATCGGCTTCGTCATCGTCACCGTGCTGCTCACCGCCGGCTCGCTCAACCTCAGCGATATCGTGCTGTCGCAGCAGGGTGGGCTTGGTACGCGGCTCGGCCTGCCCAACACGTTCCTCGACTGGAACTGGCTGGCGCTGTTCCCGATGTTCGTCATCTTCTTTATCTCGGCGTTGGCGGAGACGAACCGTCCACCCTTCGATCTGGTCGAAGCCGAATCGGAGCTGGTCGCCGGCCACATGGTCGAATATTCGTCGACGCCGTTCCTTTTGTTCTTCCTCGGCGAGTATGTCGCGATCGTGCTGATGTGCGCGCTGGCCACCATCCTGTTCCTCGGCGGCTGGCTGCCTCCCTTCGACTTCGCGCCCTTCACCTGGGTGCCCGGCGTGATCTGGTTCGTGCTGAAGGTCTGTTTCGTGTTCTTCGGCATCTCGATGGTGAAGGCCTTCGTGCCGCGCTACCGCTACGACCAGCTGATGCGGCTGGGCTGGAAAGTGTTCCTGCCGATCTCGCTGTTCATGGTGGTCGCCACCGCCGCCTTCCTCAAGATCACGGGGTTTGCGTGATGTCCGCTTTGTCCCAGGCCGCAAAATCGCTGCTGCTGCAGGATTTCGTCAGCGCCTTCTTCCTGTCGATGCGCCAGTTCTTCGCGCCGAAGGAGACGATCAACTATCCGCACGAGAAGGGCCCGATCAGCCCGCGCTTTCGCGGCGAGCATGCGTTGCGCCGCTATCCCAATGGCGAGGAACGCTGCATCGCCTGCAAATTGTGCGAGGCGATCTGCCCGGCGCAGGCGATCACCATCGAGGCCGGCCCGCGCCGCAATGACGGCACGCGCCGCACGGTGCGTTACGATATCGACATGGTGAAGTGCATCTATTGCGGCTTCTGCCAGGAAGCCTGCCCGGTCGACGCCATCGTCGAGGGGCCGAATTTCGAATTCGCGACGGAAACGCGCGAGGAACTCTACTACGACAAGGACAGGCTGCTGGCGAATGGCGACCGGTGGGAGCGCGAACTGGCGCGCAACATCTCACTGGACTCGCCCTATCGCTGACATCTGACGCATGGACGGGGCGAGGGGCCTCGTCCAGAGGATGATCCCGAAAAGTTGCGGACTTTTCGGACAAGATCATCCTCCGGAAGACAAAAGTGTCGCATGTTTCTTTTGATCGGGTATTTCAACCCGATCGGAACATGCGATAGGACACAACGAAACTTGCCGACCGGAGGCGGTCGCAAACATCAAACAGGACGAGCGTCCTGTTTGGACAGGAACCCGGGGGATCCCCAATGCTGAGTGGACTAGAGGCGGCCTTCTTCTACCTCTTCGCCTTTGTCGCCGTGGCGTCGGCGTTCATGGTCATTTCGTCGCGCAACCCCGTGCATTCGGTGCTGTTCCTGATCCTGACCTTCTTCAACGCCGCCGGCCTGTTCATGCTGACCGGCGCCGAGTTCCTGGCGATGATCCTGCTCGTCGTCTATGTCGGCGCGGTCCTGGTGCTGTTCCTGTTCGTCGTCATGATGCTCGACGTCGATTTCGCCGAATTGAAGAGCGGCGCCCTGCAATACGCGCCGATCGGCGCGCTGGTCGGGCTGATCCTGGCGGCGGAGCTGATCGTGGTGCTGGGCGGCTACACCTTCGCGCCGAAGCTCGCCTCGACGGTCGCAAAGCCCATCCCGGATCTCGCCGCGCGATCGAACACGGCGGCGCTCGGCGACATCCTCTATACCGACTACCTCTACTACTTCCAGATTTCGGGCCTCATCCTGCTGGTCGCCATGATCGGCGCCATCGTCTTGACGCTGCGCCACAAGGAAGGGGTCAAGCGGCAGTCGATCGCAGCCCAGGTCGGCCGCACCGCGGCGACCGGCATGGAAATCCGCAAGGTCAAGTCGGGCGAAGGAGTCTGAGATGGTCGTCGGCATCGCACATTATCTGACCGTATCGGCGATCCTGTTCACGCTCGGCGTGTTCGGCATCTTCCTCAACCGCCGCAACATCATCGTCATCCTGATGTCGATCGAGCTGATCCTGCTGGCGGTCAACATCAATTTCGTCGCCTTTTCGGCGGCGCTCGGCGATCTGGTCGGCCAGGTGTTCGCGCTGTTCGTGCTGACGGTCGCGGCGGCTGAAGCCGCCATCGGGCTTGCCATTCTCGTCGTCTTCTTCCGTAACCGCGGCTCGATCGCGGTCGAAGACGTGAACATGATGAAGGGTTGACGGGGCGACTATGTATCAAGCGATCGTCTTCCTTCCGCTGCTCGGCTTCCTGATCGTCGGCCTGTTCGGCAATGCGCTCGGTGCCAAGGCATCCGAATACATCACCTCCGGCTTGCTGGTGATCGCGGCCGTGCTGTCGTGGGTCGCCTTCTTTTCCGTCGGCTTCGGCCACGGCGAGGTGTTCACCGTGCCGGTGCTGCACTGGATCCAGTCCGGCGGGCTGGACGTCTCCTGGGCGCTCAGGATCGACACGCTGACGGTGGTGATGCTGGTGGTGGTCAACACCGTGTCGGCGCTGGTTCACATCTATTCGATCGGCTACATGCACCACGATCCGAACCGGCCGCGCTTCTTCGCATATCTGTCGCTGTTCACCTTCGCCATGCTGATGCTGGTGACGGCTGACAACCTCGTGCAGATGTTCTTCGGCTGGGAAGGGGTGGGCCTCGCGTCCTACCTGCTGATCGGCTTCTGGTACAAGAAGCCGTCGGCCAATGCCGCGGCAATAAAGGCCTTCGTCGTCAACCGCGTTGGCGATTTCGGTTTTGCGCTCGGCATTTTCGGCGTCTTCGTGCTGTTCGGCTCGGTCAATCTCGGCACGATCTTTGCCAATGCGGCGACGTTCATCCCGGCCGAAGGCGCGCCGCAAGGTGCCGCCGTGCTCACCTTCCTCGGCCATGCGCTCGACAAGCAGGCGGCAATGACCGTCGTCTGCCTGCTGCTGTTCATGGGTGCCATGGGCAAGTCGGCGCAGGTGCCGCTGCACACCTGGCTGCCGGACGCCATGGAGGGCCCGACCCCGGTGTCGGCGCTGATCCATGCCGCCACCATGGTGACGGCCGGCGTGTTCATGCTGGCGCGGCTTTCGCCGCTGTTCGAATTGTCGCACTCGGCGCTGACGGTGGTCACCTTAATCGGCGCCTTCACCGCCTTCTTCGCGGCGACCGTGGGCCTGGTCCAGAACGACATCAAGCGCGTCATCGCCTATTCGACCTGCTCGCAGCTCGGCTACATGTTCGTGGCGCTTGGCGTCGGCGCCTATGGCGCGGCGATCTTCCATTTGTTCACGCACGCCTTCTTCAAGGCGCTGCTGTTCCTCGGTTCCGGCTCGGTCATCCACGCCGTCTCCGACGAGCAGGACATGCGCAAGATGGGTGGCCTGAGGCAGCTGATCCCGACCACCTATTGGATGATGGTGATCGGCACGCTGGCGCTGACCGGCGTCGGCATTCCGGTGACCGTCATCGGCACCGCCGGCTTCTTCTCCAAGGACGCCATCATCGAGGCCTCCTTCGCCGGCCACAATTCGGTCGCCGGCCTGGCTTTCATCCTGCTGGTCATCGCCGCCTGCTTCACCTCCTTCTATTCCTGGCGGCTGATCTTCATGACCTTCCATGGCAAGCCGCGGGCGAGCCACGAGGTGATGCACCACGTCCATGAATCGCCGCCGGTGATGCTGGTGCCGCTGTTCATCCTGGCGGCTGGGGCGCTGTTTGCCGGTGTCATCTTCCACAATTCCTTTATCGGCGAAGGCTATGCCGAATTCTGGAAGGCGTCGCTGTTCACGCTGCCGGACAACCATATCCTGCACGAGATCCACGAATTGCCGCTGTGGGTGGAGCTCTCGCCCTTCATCGCCATGCTGATCGGTTTCGCTCTGGCCTGGAAGTTCTACATCCGCTCGCCGGAGATGCCGGTCAATCTGGCCGCCCAGCATCGCGGGCTTTACGCCTTCCTGCTCAACAAGTGGTATTTCGACGAGCTTTACGACTTCCTGTTCGTTCGCCCTGCCAAGCGTCTCGGTCACTTCCTGTGGAAGACCGGTGACGGGACCATCATCGATGGGCTCGGGCCTGACGGCATTTCGGCGCGCGTCGTCGACGTCACCAACCGCGTCGTCAAGCTGCAGACCGGCTACCTCTACCACTACGCCTTCGCCATGCTGATCGGCGTTGCCGCACTCGTCACCTGGATGATGCTCTGATGACCGCCTGGCCAATCCTCTCGCTGGTCACCTTCCTGCCGCTGGTTGGTGTGCTGCTGATCCTGTTCATCAACGATGACAGCGAAAACGCGCGCCGCAACATCCGCGCCATTGCGTTCATCACCACGGCGTTCACCTTCCTGGTGTCGCTGTTCATCTGGACCGGCTTCGACAATTCGCAGGCCGGGTTCCAGTTTGTCGAAAAGGTCGCCTGGCTCGATTCCGGCATTTCCTACCATATGGGCGTCGACGGCATTTCCATGCTGTTCGTCATCCTGACGACCTTCCTGATGCCGCTTTGCATCCTGGCGTCGTGGGAAGCGATCGAGAAGCGCGTCAAGGCCTACATGATCGCCTTCCTGCTTCTGGAAACGCTGATGATCGGCGTGTTCTGCGCGCTGGACATCGTGCTGTTCTACGTCTTCTTCGAAGCCGGCCTGATCCCGATGTTCATCATCATCGGCGTATGGGGCGGCAAGCGGCGCGTCTACGCCTCGTTCAAGTTCTTCCTCTATACGCTGGCCGGCTCGGTGCTGATGCTGCTCGCCATCATGGCGATGTTCTTCCAGTCCGGCACCACCGACATCCCGACGCTTCTGACGCACAGCTTCCCGGCCAACATGCAGACCTGGCTGTGGCTTGCCTTCTTCGCCTCCTTCGCGGTGAAGATGCCGATGTGGCCGGTGCACACCTGGCTGCCCGACGCCCACGTCGAGGCACCGACGGCGGGCTCGGTCATCCTGGCCGGCATCCTGCTGAAAATGGGCGGATACGGCTTCCTGCGCTTCTCCTTGCCGATGTTCCCGCTGGCCTCCGAAATGTTCGCGCCGCTGGTGTTCACGCTGTCGGTCGTCGCCATCATCTACACCTCGCTGGTGGCGCTGATGCAGGAGGACATGAAGAAGCTGATCGCCTATTCGTCGGTCGCCCATATGGGCTTCGTCACCATGGGCATCTTTGCCATGAACCAGGAAGGCGTGCAGGGCGCTATCTTCCAGATGCTCAGCCACGGTCTGGTGTCGGGCGCGCTGTTCCTGTGCGTCGGAGTCATCTATGACCGCATGCACACCCGCGAGATCGCCGCCTATGGCGGTCTCGTCAACAACATGCCGAAATACGCGACCGTGTTCCTGATCTTCACCATGGCCAATGTCGGCCTGCCGGGCACGTCAGGTTTCGTCGGCGAGTTCCTGACCATGCTTGGTGTGTTCCGGGTCAACACCTGGGTGGCGTTCTTCGCCGCCACCGGCGTCATTCTGTCGGCGGCCTATGCGCTTTGGCTCTACCGCCGGGTGATTTTCGGCGCGCTGACCAAGGACAGCCTGAAGGGGCTGCTCGACCTGTCGACCCGCGAGAAGGCGATCATCTATCCGCTGGTCGTGCTGGTCATCTTCTTCGGCGTCTATCCCGCACCCGTCTTCGACGCGACGGCCCAGTCGGTCAAGTCGCTCGTCACCAATGTCACCGCATCCATCGGCGCCGCGCAGACCGCGGCGGCGAACTGACCCAGGGGTTTTGCGAACCATGACGCCGGACCTTCTCTCCAGCCTGTCGCTCTCGACGCCCGAGCTGATCCTTGCCATCGGCGCGCTCGCGCTGCTTATGGTCGGGGCCTATTCGCGTTCCAACACCGCCAATACCGTGACCGGCCTTGCCGTCGCCGTGCTGGTGATCGCAGGCGCCTGGCTGATCTTCCACGCAGGGCAGGGCAGCGCCTATGGCAATGCCTTCATCCAGGATTCCTTCGCCCGCTTCATGAAGGTGCTGGCGCTGATCGGCTCGGCGGTGACGCTCATCATGTCGATGCGCTTTGCCAAGGCGGAGCGTTTCGACAAGTTCGAATATCCGGTGCTGATCCTGCTTTGCACGCTCGGCATGATGCTGATGATCTCGGCCAACGGCATGATCGGGCTCTATCTCGGCCTCGAACTGCAGTCGCTTGCGATCTATGTGCTGGCGGCGATCAATCGCGACAATCTGCGTTCGACAGAAGCCGGCCTGAAATATTTCGTCCTCGGCGCGCTGTCGTCGGGCATGCTGCTCTACGGCATCAGCCTGGTCTACGGCTATACCGGGAACACCGGCTTCCAGGAGATCGCCACGGCGCTGGGCGGCGGCGAGCGCCAGCTTGGCCTTGTCGTCGGTCTCGTCTTCGTGCTGGCCGGGCTTGCCTTCAAGATATCGGCGGTGCCGTTCCACATGTGGACGCCAGACGTCTATGAGGGCGCACCGACACCGGTGACGGCCTTCCTGGCGGCAGCGCCGAAAATGGCGGCGATGGCGCTGATCGTGCGCGTCACCATGGGTGCGTTCAAGCCGATCGCCTCCGACTGGCAGCAGATCATCGTCTTCATCTCGATCGCCTCGATGGCGCTTGGCTCCTTCGCCGCGATCGGCCAGACCAACATCAAGCGGCTGATGGCCTATTCCTCGATCGGCCATATGGGCTACGCGCTGGTCGGCCTTGCCGCCAACAGCCAGGCCGGCGTGCGCGGCGTCGCCATCTACATGCTGATCTACCTGGTGATGACGCTCGGCACGTTCGCCTTCATCCTTGCCATGCGGCGCAAGGAAGGCAATGTCGAGCAGATCAGCGATCTCGCCGGCCTCTCGTCGACCAACCCCATCATGGCGACGATCCTGACCATCCTGATGTTCTCGCTGGCCGGCATTCCGCCGCTCGCCGGCTTCTGGGGGAAGTGGTACGTCTTCCTCGCCGCCATCAACGCCAACCTCTATGCGCTGGCAATCATCGGCGTGCTCGCTTCCGTGGTGGGCGCTTACTACTACCTGCGCATCATCAAGATCATGTGGTTCGATGAGCCGGTCGGCGGCTTTGTGCCGATGGCCAGCGAGTTGCGTGTCGTGCTCGGCGTCAGTGGCGCCTTCGTGCTGTTCTACGTGCTGATCGGCGGGCCGATCGGGACCTATGCCGAAGCCGCCGCCAAGACATTTTTCTGACGGGATGGCATTTCGGCTGGCTCCAACCTCGGCGTCGGAAGGGTTCCGGCTCGAGGCGCATGACAGTGTCGGCTCCACCAACGCGCTGGCGCTGGACCATGCCCGGGCGGGCGACCCGGGCAAGCTCTGGGTCGTTTCCAAGAAGCAGGAAAGCGGGCGCGGCCGGCGTGGCCGTGCCTGGGCAACGCCGGAAGGCAATCTGGCGGCGACGCTGCTCCTCATCACCGGCGGCGAATTGCGCCTTGCCGCGACGCTCGGCTTCGTCGCGGGGCTGGCGCTGGCCGACGCGCTCGACGCGGTGGTGCCGAAGGGCCGCATCGCGATAGGCCTCGACGGAGCGAGCCAGGGACAGAACCGTTTCGAGCTGAAATGGCCAAACGATGTGCTCGCCTCCGGCGCCAAGCTGGCCGGCATCCTGCTGGAGTCGGCGATGCTTGACGGTAGCCGCTTCGCGGTGGCGGTGGGCATCGGCGTCAATGTGGTGGCGCATCCGCGGGATTTGCCTTATCCCGCGACATCGCTTCACGCGTTGGGCGCGGCTTGCGATGCCGAAACGCTGTTTCTGGCGCTGTCGGATGCCTGGAGCGAGAATGCCCGCCTGTGGGACGAAGGACGTGGCCTTGCCGCCATCAGGAAGCGTTGGCTGGCCCGCGCGGCGGGCATTGGCGGCGAGGTTGCTGTCAGAATTGACGGTAATGTGGTGCGTGGCGTGTTCGAGACCATTGACGAGGACTGCCGTTTCGTGATCCGCGACGATGACGGGTCTGTTCTGACGGTCGCCGCCGGCGATGTGCATTTCGGCGCGGTGGCGTCCGCGCGGATATAATTTGTTTTTGAGCAATTCCGGACGGAAAACCGGTAGGCACTTGCTGGAATTGCTTTAACGGCTTGGCCCGAGGGTCAGGAAGGAAAAAGTCATGGCGAAAGCGGACAACGCCGAACTCGTCTTCGTGCCGCTCGGCGGCGTCGGCGAGATCGGCATGAACTTCGCCCTCTACGGCTATGGCCCGCCGAGCGCGCGCGAATGGATCGTCATCGATGTCGGCGTCACCTTTCCCGACGCGGCGCATCCGGGCGTCGACCTGATCCTGCCCGATACGCGCTTCATCGAGGAGAACCTCGCCAATCTGCGCGGCATCATCATCACCCACGCGCATGAGGACCACTACGGCGCGCTGCTCGACATCTGGCCGAAGCTGAAGGCGCCGGTCTGGATGACGCCGTTCAGCGCCGGGCTGCTGGAAGCCAAGCGTCAGGGCGAGCAGGGCGCGCCGAAGATCCCGCTGACGATCTACCGGGCGGGCGAAAAGTTCACGGTGGGCCCCTTCGAGATCGAAGCCATTCCGGTGGCACACTCCATTCCCGAACCCATGTCGCTGGCGATCACCTCGCCGGCCGGCACCGTCATCCACACCGGCGACTGGAAGATCGATCCGGAGCCGACGATCGGTCCCAAGACCGACGAGGCGCGGTTCCGCGCCTATGGCGACAAGGGCGTGCTGGCGCTGATCTGCGATTCGACCAATGCGCTGCGCGAAGGCGAGTCGCCTTCGGAAGTGGCCGTGGGCGAGGGCCTGAAAGGCGTCATCCAGGCGGCCAAGGGCCGCGTCGCCGTCACCACCTTCTCCTCCAACGTCGGACGCATCGTTTCCATCGCCAGGGCAGCGCGCGATGCCGGCCGCCAGTGCCTTGTGCTCGGCCGCTCGTTGAAGCGCGTCATCGATGTGGCCGGCGAACTTGGCTACATGGACGGCCTGCCGGAGTTCATCGCCGAGGAGGATTTCGGCTTCATCCCGCGCGAGAACCTGGTCATCATCTGCACCGGCAGCCAGGGCGAGCCGTTGGCGGCACTTGCCAAGCTGTCGCGCGACGAGATGAAATCGGTGTCGCTGACAGCGGGCGACACGGTGGTGTTTTCCTCGCGCACCATTCCCGGCAACGAGAAGGCGATCCTCGAGATCAAGAACCGCCTCATCGATCTCGGCATCAAGATCATCGAGGACGGCGATGCGCTGGTGCATGTCTCTGGCCACCCCCGCCGCAGCGAACTGCGCAAGATGTATGAATGGGTGCGTCCGCAAATCGGCGTTCCCGTGCATGGCGAGGCGGCGCATCTGGTGGCGCAGGGCTCGCTGATGTCCACCTCCGGCATCGGCCAGGTGGCGCAGGTGCGCGACGGCGACATGCTGCGGCTCGCTCCCGGTCCCGCCACGATCATCGACCAGGTGCCGTTCGGCCGCGTCTACAAGGACGGCAATCTGATCGGCACCGATCAGGCGATGGGTATTCGCGACAGGCGCAAGCTGTCCTTTGCCGGTCATGTCGCGGTCAATGTCGTGCTTGATGACAAGTACGAGCTGGCCGGCGATCCCGACCTGGTCGCCATTGGCGTCGCCGAAACCGACGCCCGTGGCGAGACGCTCGAGGACTTGATGATCGATGCGGCCGTCGGCGCGGTCGATTCGATCCCCCGCCAGCGCCGCAAGGATCTCGACCTGGTGCAGGAGGCGGTGCGGCGCGCGGTGCGCGGCGCGGCCAACGAAGCGTGGGGCAAGAAACCGCTGGTGACGGTTTTCGTCACCCGGTGACGGAGGCGTCGGGGGCTCGGATGTTCAGCTGATAGCTGACCGGAATCCAGCGAAAGGAATGGTCTGTCCGCTCGACATAGCCCAGGCCCGGAAACGGCATGTGGTGGCCGGCGACGAGCAGGCGCTGCTCCGCAGCCATGCCGAGCAGCCGCTTGCGGGTCTCGATCGCCTTTTCCTTGTCGTCGTCGAAATCGGCATGCCACTGCGGACGCTGGATCGACACGACATAATGCAGGAAAGCGTCCGACCAGATCAGCAATTGCTGTCCGTCGCTTTCGACAAGGAAGGCCAAGAGCCCGGCGGAGTGACCGGCCGCGTCGATGGCAGTGATGCCCGGCACCACTTCGTCTCCAGGCGCTATGAACGTCGCGCGGTCGGCCAGGCCAGTGCAAATGCGCCTAAAGAGATCACGATTGGCCAACCTGGCCGGACGCACCGCATTTCCTTCGGTCCAGAAGGCGAATTCCGCTGCGCCGAATACCAGGCGTGCGCGGCTGAAAACGGATGCGCCATTCCGGACAAGCCCGCCAATGTGGTCCGGGTGCCCGTGGGTGATGACCACCACATCGATGTCATCAGGGCCGAGCCCAAGGGCTTGCAAACACTCCAGGAGTGAACTGTCTTCATCTCCGCAGCCAGTGTCGAACAGGATCTTTTCGGAACCGGTATCGATCAGCGTCGGGATGAAGCAATGCTCGTAGCGATCCTGGTCGATGAAGTTCGAAACCGCGAGTTCGAGCACGGCCGCCGGCGGCTGTCCGGCCGCGAAGGCCGATGCAAGCCCGTCTCTGACATCGACGGCATCGAGCAGAGCGGCAATTTTGAACGACCCGAGATCGAAGGTGAAAACGCGGGGGCGGGCAGGGCTGATTCCGGACATTGGCCTTTGTACTTTGTGGCTGCTGGTTGCAACAGGTGCGACAGTGCGCTCTTCGCGAAAGGCTGTTGATCTCGGCTGATTTGACGTATGACGCCAGTCGTTGGACCTGGGAGAAAAGCTCGGACATGCTCGGACGGCTGAACCATGTCGCGCTTGCGGTGCCGGATTTGACCGCCGCCGTTGCAGCTTACCGCAACACGCTCGGCGCCGAAGTGACCGAGCCGCAGGCGTTGCCGGAGCATGGCGTCACCGTGGTGTTCGTCGATGTCGGCAACACCAAGGTCGAGTTGCTGGAGCCGCTTGGCGAGGGCTCGCCAATCGCGGCATTCCTCGAGAAGAACCCGTCGGGCGGCATGCATCATCTCTGCTACGAGGTCGACGACATCCTGGCCGCGCGCGACCAGCTCAAGGCCGCCGGCGCCCGGGTGCTTGGTGACGGCAATCCCAAACCAGGCGCGCACGGCAAGCCGGTGCTGTTCCTGCATCCGAAGGATTTCTTCGGCACGCTGATCGAACTGGAGCAATCATGAGCTGGGTCTCGTTCACCGCGCTGTTTTTCGCGACCTGGTGGGTGGTGCTGTTTGCCGTCCTGCCGTTCAGCGTCAGAACGCAGGACGACGATCACGACGTGACGCTGGGCACGGTGCCGAGCGCGCCGCGCGGGCCGCATATGCTGCGTGCCGTGATCCGCACCACCATCGCAACGGCGGTCCTGATGGGCATTTTCTACGGCCTGACGCACGGGCTGGGATACAGCCTCAACGACATCCCGCACATCGTGCCGGAACTCAGTCCGACCCCAGGGAAATAGACGTGGCGGCAAGGGTGCTCCGATAAGGTCGGAGCGCTGCGGATGGGATTGAGATGCCGCCCTGTACGGCGGCTACTGGCTGCTGACGCAAGGTCATGTAGGCTGCCAATTCGCAGCGCTAACCAGATGATTGCACAAAAAAAATGCAAGGCACAAGGCCTTGCAATTAAACGCGTCCGATCTGTTTCCGGTATCCGGCGGCAGCGAGTAACCGCGCCTAGATCGCATCCTCCCAAGACTTTGACCGCGTAGGAGAGCAGATTTTTTTCTGCCCTCTCGGTTATCGGGGCACATTAGCCCAACGGAAATGAAAATGTCACGAAGAATTTTGCCTTGAAACGGGCAATCTCGTGCTGCACTGCACAATAGTGCGGCAGGCTTTGCTTTTGAAACGTCCAGTCAGGCTCGACAGAGCCTTTGCGGCATGTTCGCAATTGACGCGCGCAAAGAATTGACGGCCAAACCCGAAGAGGTTCGGTGCGTTCCATTGTCGGCGCGGGTCGATCCGGAAGCGAGGGATTCGGGCTCGGAAGGGGCCTACGTGGTGGGATGGCCGGGTTTCCATTCGGTCATGAAATCGTTATGAAGCCGGGGCAAGCAAGCCTGCGCCGCGCCGATTCTGGCGTGGCCATTCTCATTCACGGACCTGTCCATGCGTTTGTCGCGCTATTTCCTGCCTATCCTCAAAGAAAATCCGCGCGAGGCCGAAATCGTCTCGCATCGGCTGATGCTGCGCGCCGGCATGATCCGCCAGCAGGGACAAGGCAGTTTTTCCTGGCTGCCGCTGGGCAAACGGGTGCTGGACAAGGTCTGCAAGATCATCCGCGAGGAGCAGAACCGCGCCGGTGCGCTGGAGATCCTGATGCCGACCATCCAGTCGGCCGATCTGTGGCGCGAGAGCGGCCGTTACAACGACTACGGCAAGGAGATGCTGCGCATCAAGGACCGGCAGGACCGCGACATGCTCTACGGTCCGACCAACGAGGAAATGGTCACCGAGATTTTTCGCGCTTACGTCAAATCCTACAAGGACCTGCCGCTCAACCTCTACCACATACAGTGGAAGTTCCGTGACGAGGTGCGGCCGCGCTTCGGCGTGATGCGTTCGCGCGAATTCCTGATGAAGGACGCCTATTCCTTCGATCTCGACTTCGAAGGCGCGAGAGCCGCCTACAACCGGATGTTCGTGTCCTATCTCAGGACCTTCACGCGCATGGGCCTGCAGGCCATTCCGATGCGGGCCGACACCGGTCCGATCGGCGGCGATCTCAGCCACGAGTTCATCATCCTGGCCGACACTGGTGAAAGCCAGGTCTTCTGCCATCGCGATTACCTGTCGCTTGCGGTGCCCGGCGCGAACACCGACTTCGCCAATGACGGCGAGATAGCAGATATCGTCAAGACGTGGACGACGCCTTACGCCGCCACCGACGAGATGCATGACGAGGCGGCGTGGGAGAAGGTTCCGACTGGCGACCGGGTCTCGGCGCGCGGCATCGAGGTCGGCCATATCTTCCACTTCGGCGAGAAATATTCCAAGCCGATGGGGGCCAAGGTGACGGGGCCCGACGGCAAGGATCATTTCGCCTCGGGCGGCTCCTACGGTATCGGCCCGTCGCGGCTGGTCGCGGCGATCATCGAGGCCAGCCATGACGAGAACGGCATCATCTGGCCGGAAGCGGTGGCGCCGTTCGATATCGGCCTGATCAACATGAAGGCGGGCGATGCCGACTGCGATCGCGTCTGCGACGAACTCAACGCCGCCTTCACCGCCGCCGGCAAGGATGTGCTCTACGACGATACCGACCAGCGGCCGGGCGGCAAATTCGCCACCGCCGACCTGATCGGCCTGCCCTGGCAAGTGATCGTCGGGCCGCGCGGTGTCGCCGCCGGCGAGGTCGAGATCAAGAATCGCAAGACCGGCGAGCGCGTGACGCTGCCGATCGCCGACGCGGCCAAACACTTCGGTGCCGCCGCATGAGCGATGCGGCGGCAGCGAGATCGGCGGGCGCCGGCCCTTTTTCCATCTTCGAGCGCACGGTCGCCTGGCGCTATTTGCGTTCGCGGCGCAAGGAGACGGTGATCTCGGTGATCGCCTCGATCTCTTTTCTCGGCATCATGCTGGGCGTCGCCACGCTGATCGTGGTCATGGCGGTGATGAACGGCTTCCGCGCCGAGCTTTTGACGCGCATCCTTGGCGTCAACGGCCATCTGATCGTGCAGCCGCTCGATTCACCGCTTGAGGACTATGCCCAGGTCGCCAGCCGCATCAACGGCGTACCCGGGGTCAAATACGCCATCCCGCTGATCGACGGCCAGGTGCTGGCGCAAGGCAATGTCGGCGGCGGCACCGGCGCGCTGGTGCGCGGCATCCGGGGTGAAGATCTCGGCAAGATCGCCATCGTGGCCAGCAACATCAAGCAAGGCACGCTCGCCGATTTCGATACCGGCGAGGGTGTCGCCATCGGCAAGCGCATGGCCGAGAATCTCGGCCTGACGCTCGGCGATACCATTACCTTGATCTCGCCGGACGGGGATGTGACGCCGCTCGGCACCACACCGCGCATGAAGGGCTACAAGATCGCGGCGATCTTCGAGGTCGGCATGTCTGAATATGACACGTCGATCGTCTACATGCCGTTCTCCGAAGCGCAGCTCTACTTCAACATGGACGGCCGGGCGCAGACGATCGAGATCTATGTCGACAATCCCGACGATGTCGACGCGCTGAAACCCAAGGTGGAAGCGGCGGCGCAGCGGCCGATCGACATGGTCGACTGGCGCCAGCGCAACGAGACCTTCTTTTCGGCTCTGCAGGTCGAACGCAACGTCATGTTCATGATCCTGACGCTGATCGTGCTGGTGGCGGCACTCAACATCATTTCCGGACTGATCATGCTGGTGAAGGACAAGGGGCATGATATCGCCATCCTGCGCACCATGGGCGCCTCGCGCGGCGCCATCCTGCGCATCTTCCTGATGACTGGGGCGGCGATCGGCGTGACGGGCACGCTCGCCGGCGTGCTGCTCGGCGTCGTGATCTGCACCAATATCGAATCGATCCGCCAGTTCTTCTCCTGGATGACCGGCAAGGTGCTGTTCAACCCCGAGCTCTATTTCCTCAGCCAGTTGCCGGCCAAGATGGATCCGCGCGAGACGACCTATGTCATCATCATGGCGCTTGCGCTGTCCTTCCTGGCTACGGTGTTTCCGGCATGGCGGGCGGCCCGCCTCGATCCGGTCGAAGCCTTGAGGTACGAGTAGTGGCCGAAGTCATTATCGAGCTGAAGAGCGTCGAACGGCACTACGTCCAGGGGCCGCGCAAGCTCACCATCCTGAACGGCGCCGATTTCGCGCTGCGGCGCGGTGAAATGGTGGCGCTGGTGGCCCCGTCGGGCACCGGCAAATCGACGCTGCTGCATACGGCCGGGCTGCTGGAGCGGCCGGATGCCGGCGACGTGATCCTGTCCGGACGCGCCTGTGGCCGGCTGTCCGACGACGAGCGCACCTCGATCCGCCGCAACGATGTCGGCTTCGTCTATCAGTTCCATCATTTGCTGCCGGAGTTTTCCGCGCTGGAAAACATCATGATGCCGCAGCTCATCAAGGGCCTGCCGCGCAAGGAAGCGTCCGAGCGAGCGGCGCAACTGCTCGACTACATGCAGATCGGCAAACGGGCGTCGCACCGGCCGTCGGAGCTTTCCGGCGGCGAGCAGCAGCGCGTCGCCATCGCGCGTGCGGTCGCCAATGCGCCGCTGGTGCTGCTCGCCGACGAGCCCACCGGCAACCTCGACCCGGTCACAGCCTCCTACGTGTTCGAGGCGCTGGAGGCACTGGTGCGGCAATCGGGCCTCGCGGCGCTGATCGCCACCCACAATCACGAGCTTGCATCGCGCATGGACCGGCGCGTCACGTTGGCCGACGGCAAGGTGGTGCCGCTCTAAGGACGATTCTCACCCGACGTGTACCGCGCGGGGGTAGCTTAGAACCGCCAGTGAGCGCTCATTGCGATCAGAGTGGACGATATCGCGCTCGTCGCCAGGATGGCCAACCAAATTACGAGATTGCGAGAGAGGCGCCGCCGGCGACCTTGTCGCATACGCTTTCGCCAGCGTTCCCTTGATTTGCGCCTCCGTATTTCCCCATGTCGATCGCTCAGCAATGCCTCAGGCCCAGGCATTTTCGGCTCAGCCAAAATTTAATACAAGCGGTCGCTAATTTGTTCTTCCCGGGCTGAAGCCTACCCTGGCAAGCTTCCAACTCCCTCTCTTAGCGACCAATTAACGTTTCACTAACCGTGCACAGTTCCCCGCCCATGGCCATACCTCCCAGCGGTTGACACTGGAACAAAATTAGAACAAACTAGAAACATATCAACAACAGGAGAGAGTTATGACCGATCTGGTTCAGGATGTCATCTCGCTGGTTTGCATGAGCGCGTTTCTTGTCTCCATGGCGATCTGGATCGGAGCCATGTGATTTGGCAGCGTCGGCCGTCGCTGTTTCTCGATGACCAATGCCGCCCCGCCGTTAAGCTTTTCTTGCCGCAGCAAAGTTAGGGTGCGGCTCCAAGGCAGGGAGCAACGTCCAGGTGTCGCCCATCGTCACGGCCATTCTCGTGGCCAGCAATCTCGGGCTGATCTTTCTCCTGATGGCCGTGCCGCTTGGTTTGCGCACGGTCAGGTCGAGCCGCATCGTGGCGATGGACCGGCAGCGCCTGTGGCAGGCGCTGTGGCCGCTCGGCAGCAATGCCGGCTGGTCCGGCGAGATCCTGTCGGCGCAGCCGCTGGACGAAGAGGGCGTCGCCCGCATCACGCTCTCTTGGGGAGGCCGCGATGGCAAGCCGATAGAGCGCAGGGCGCAGTTTGAAGATGTCGTCGAGGGCAGCCGCTTCTCGATGCAGGTGATCGAGGACACCGCGCTCGATAGCTCGTTCTGGAAGGACTATGGCGAGACCGCCGAACTGGTTTCGGAGGGAAGCGGCACGCGCGTGACGCTCAGCCGGACCGACCGCTACCGCGGCGTGGCTTTCCTGGTGTTTCGCTATTTCGCCATGCGCCGCGAGCTCTCCAAGCTGCAGCGTTGGGCAAGGACCGGGCAGTATCGCAAGGGTGGCTGGTTCGAGCATCCGCTGAGCCAGGTCGGCTTTGCCGTGTTGTCGGCATTGATGCTGTGGCCGTTCTTCGGCCTTCACCTCGGCGGGCTGGCGCTGGCCGCGATCCTGACGTCGGTGGTGGCGCTGCACGAACTCGGCCACATGGCGGCGTTCCGGCTGACGGGCCATCGCAGGGCGCGGATGATCTTCATCCCGCTGCTTGGCGGCATCGCCATTGGCGGCCGGCCCTATAACAGCCGTTTCGAAGTGGCCTTCGTGGCGTTGATGGGGGCGGGGTTTTCCGCCTTCCTGGTGCCGATCGTCATCGCCGCCAGCGTTCTTGCCGGCGGCGAGGGTCACAAGGCGGCTGCCGCGCTACTCGCCGCACTCGCAGGCTGCGCTGCCCTGTTCAACATCGCCAATCTGGTGCCGGTGTGGAAGTTCGACGGCGGCCAGGTGCTGCGCCAGATCTGCCCGGGGCCGGTCGTCCTGGCGCTGGCGTCCTTCTCGCTGCTCTCGGCCTTTCTGGCGCTTGGCTGGCGGGCCGGTTTTTCCCTGGGCTTCCTGCTCGCGGCCGGTGCGGTATTTTCGATTCTCAGCCTGCTCACCGTCGGCAGCGGGGTGAAGCCACGCCACGAACTGGAGCCGATCGGCACTGTCGATCGTTTGGTCATCGCCGGGGCCTTGCTGGCGGTGTTCGCCATCCACGGCTGCGGCGTGTTGTGGGCGTCAGGGCAGTTGCTCTGAGCTGGTTGGGTCCGAAAGGATCAACCCGTCTTGCGGGCAGCCTCGACCGGCAAAGCCGCCACGGGACCAAAAACATCCTCGAAGGCTGATTTCAGCGCCAGATCCAGATCGGCCATGCCGACGGGCAGGCCGAGGTCGACGAGGCTAGTGACGCCGTGGTCCTGGACCCCGCACGGCACGATGCCGCCGAAATGCTCGAGCTCCGGTTCGACATTGATGGCGATGCCATGGAAGCTCACCCACCGCCGCAGCCTTATGCCGATTGCCGCGATCTTGTCCTCGGCAGGTGAGCCGTCGGGCAAAGCAGGGCGATCTGGCCGTACCACCCAGACGCCGACCCGGTCCTCGCGGCGTTCGCCGCGCACGTTGAAGGCGGCGAGCGTGCCGATGATCCACTGTTCGAGCGCCGCGACGAAGGCGCGCACGTCCTCGCGCCGGCGCTTCAGGTCGAGCATGACATAGGCGACCCGCTGGCCTGGCCCATGATAAGTGTATTCGCCGCCGCGTCCGGCCGCAAAGACCGGAAAGCGATCGGGTTCGATCAGGTCCTCGATGCGGGCGCTGGTGCCGGCGGTGTAGAGCGGCGGATGTTCGACCAGCCAGACCATTTCGCCGGCAGCCCCGCCGCGGATCGCCTCGGCGCGCGTCTCCATGAACGCAAGCGCATCGGGATAGGCGACAAGGCCCGGCTCGACCAGCCATTCCACCGGGGCCGAACCGGGCAAGGGCAGGAACGACGTGGCAATCTGGCTGCGTTCTGTCATGGGGTCTCTCTTGTCGCCTTCCATATGGCGATATCAAGCAGAAACGTCCAGTTCGCCGTGCGCTTGGGCGCCGGGCATCCGACGCGCCGGCAAGGCGATGAGTGCTTGCCGGTTCAGTTCGCAGCTGTGTCGTCAGGATGATTTGGTGCGGTCGAGAAGACTCGAACTTCCACGGGTTGCCCCACAGCGACCTCAACGCTGCGCGTCTACCAATTCCGCCACGACCGCACGTGGTAGAGCCGGAACCGACCGGCTCGCGGCGTGTAGCAAATCGTTTCCAGCGAAACAAGTGCGCCACGAGTATTTAATCGCTGGGAATGGCTATAACGGATCAATCGCTTTGCGCGCCCGGAAACGAAGGCGGCGGCGCGTCTTGGAGACTGCGTCGCCGCGTCGGCTTTCGTCCGACCCTGCGGCTACGCCGCCTGCTTCCTTCGCGCCAGCGTATCGGCCACCACCTCGCCAAACGATGAGGGCGTCGGCACGATGATGACGCCGGCCTCCTTCAGGATCTCGACCTTTTCCTGCGCGGACTCGCCGAAGGCCGAGATGATGGCGCCGGCATGACCCATGCGGCGGCCTTTGGGGGCGGACAGGCCGGCGATGTAGGCGATCAGCGGCTTCCTCATATTGTCGCGTGCCCAGATCGCGGCTTCGGCTTCCTGCGGTCCGCCGATCTCGCCGATCATGACCACGGCGTCGGTCTCGTCGTCCTGCTCGAACAGCTTCAGAACGTCCTTGAAGGAGGAGCCGTTGATCGGATCGCCGCCAATGCCGACGCTGGTCGACACGCCGATGCCGAGCGCCTTCATCTGCGAGGCGGCTTCATAGCCCAGCGTTCCCGAGCGGCCGACGATGCCGATGCGGCCGGGCAGGTAGATCGAGCCGGGCATGATGCCCATCAGCGCCTGTCCCGGCGTGATGATGCCGGCGCAATTCGGCCCGACCAGCCGCATGCGGTCCTCGTAGCGGTAGCGGCGCATGTAGCGCTTGACCTGCATCATGTCCTGCGAGGGGATGCCGTCGGTGATGCAGACGCAGAGCTTTATCCCCGCATCCGCCGCTTCCATGATCGAATCGGCTGCAAAGGGCGGCGGCACGAAGACGATGCTGGCTTCGGCACGGGTCTCGCGCACAGCGCCCTTGACCGTGTTGAAGACGGGCAGGCCGAGATGCGTCTGGCCGCCCTTGCCGGGCGTGACGCCACCGACGAGCTTGGTGCCGTAGCGCTTCATGTCCTCGGCATGGAAGCTGCCGATCTTGCCGGTGAAACCTTGCACGATGACGCGTGTGCTGCGGTTGAGCAGGATTGCCATTTTTCCGTCCTCCCTCAGGCTGCTTTTTTGTTGGCGGCCACGCGCCAGGCGGCGACGGCTTTTTCGGCGGCCTCGGCGAGCGTGTCGGCGACGATCACCGCCTCGCCGGAATCGGCCAGGATCTTGCGCCCTTCCTCGGCCCTGGTGCCGGACAGCCGCACCACCAGCGGCACGTTGACGCCGACCTCGCGGATCGCCTTGATGACGCCCTCGGCGACCCAGTCGCAACGGTTGATGCCGGCAAAGATGTTGACCAGGATGGTCTCGACATTCTTGTCGCCGAGCACGGCGCGGAAGGATTTCGCGACCCGCTCGGGCGAAGCGCCGCCGCCGATGTCGAGGAAGTTGGCCGGCTCGCCGCCAGCGATCTTGATCATGTCCATCGTCGCCATGGCGAGCCCGGCGCCATTGATGATGCAGCCAATATTGCCGTCGAGGCCGACATAGGAGAGGCCGCGATCGCTGGCGAAGGTTTCGCGCGGGTCTTCCTGGCTCTTGTCGCGCAATTCGGAGATTTCGGGCCGCCGGAACAGCGCGTTCTCATCGAACGACATCTTGGCGTCGAGTGCCACCAGGCTGCCGTCGCGGGTCACCACCAGCGGATTGATCTCCAGCATCGAGGCGTCGTAGTCGCGGAACACCTGGTAACAGCTGAAGATGGTCTCGGTCGCCTTGCCGATCAGACTGTCCTCCAGGCCGAGCCCGAAGGCGATCTCGCGCGCCTGGAAGCGCTGCATGCCGACGCCGGGATCGACGGTGGCGCGGATGATCGAATCGGGTGCCTTCTCGGCGATCTCCTCGATTTCCATGCCGCCGGCGGCCGAGGCCACGATCATGACGCGCTCTTCCTTGCGGTCGAGCACGAAGCCGAGATAGAGCTCCTGCGCGATGTCGACGGCTTCCTCCAGATAGAGGCGCGAGATCAGCTTGCCACGCGGGCCGGTCTGGTGCGTCACCAGCTTGCGTCCGAGCATGGCTTCGGCGGCGCTGGAAATTTCCTCATCATTGGCGCAGAGCTTGATGCCGCCGGCCTTGCCGCGCGCGCCGGAATGAACCTGCGCCTTCAGCACCCATTTGCCGCCGCCGATCTCGCGCGCCCGGTAGGTCGCCTGTTCGGGGCTGTAGGCCAGGCCGCCACGCGGCACATGGATCCCATGCCGGGCGAGCAGTTCCTTGGCTTGGTATTCGTGGATGTCCATTCTTTTCTCCTCCCCAAATCGTCAAAGTGCCGCGACGTGCTGTTGGCCGGCGCGTTCGATGGCGTCGTTGACCACCAGAACGTTGCGCGCCATGCGTTCCGACGCGGCGTCGATCATCTTGCCGTCGAGTGCGGCGGCACCCTTGCCCTGCGCCTCCGCCTCCTTCAGCACTTCGAGGATGCGGCGGGCGCGCGTGACTTCCTTCTCCGGCGGCGAGAAGACGTCGTTGGCCAAGGCAATCTGCGAGGGATGGATCGCCCATTTGCCTTCGATGCCGAGCGCGGCGGCGCGCCTGGCGGCCGCCTTGTAGCCTTCAGGATCTGAGAAATCGCCGAACGGTCCGTCGATGGCGCGCAGGCCGTAGGCGCGGCAGGCGACGGTCATCCGCGACAGGGCGAAATGCCACTGGTCGCCGGGATAGTCGGGGTTGAGGCCGCCAATATTGACGGTCCGCGCCTTGCAGCTTGCCGCATAGTCGGCAACGCCGAAATGCATGGCTTCCAGCCGTCCAGGGGTGGCGGCGATAGCCTCGACATTGGCCATGCCGAGCGCGGTCTCGATCAGAGCTTCCAGGCCGACACGGGTCTTGAAGCCCTTGGCCATCTCGATCTGGTTGACCATGGCCTCGACCATGTAGAGGTCGGCCGGAACGCCGACCTTGGGCACCAGTATGGTGTCCAGCCGGTCGCCGGCCTGCTCCATGACGTCGACAACGTCGCGGTACATGTAGTGCGTGTCCAGCCCGTTGATGCGCACCGAGACGGTCTTGCCCTTGGCGCGCCAGTCGATGTCGTTCAGCGCCTGGATGATGTTCTTGCGTGCGCGTTCCTTGTCGGGCGGCGCGACGGCGTCCTCAATGTCGAGGAAGACGAAGTCGGCGGCGCTGTTGGCCGCCTTGTCCATCATCTCCGGGCTGGAGCCTGGAACCGCCAGTTCGCTGCGCTGCAGCCTGAGTTTCTTGAGGTGGTTAATGGTGTGGCTCATCGTCGACTCCCTCAGGCGGCTTCGGCGACCGGCAGCGCGGCCGAGGCGCGGAAATGCTGGATGGCGGCGCCGACGCCGGAGCCCGGCGCCAGCCGGACGCCACAATCGAGCAGCGCCATTTCCGCCGCCGAAAGCGAGGCCAGAACCATCACCTCGTTCAGCCAGCCGAGATGGCCAATGCGGAAAACCTTGCCGAACACCTTGTTGAGGCCGCCGCCCAGCGAGGTCTGGTAGGCCTGGTAGGCGCGCTTGACGACGTCGCCGCTG
This sequence comes from Mesorhizobium sp. BR-1-1-10, assembly GCF_020165595.1. Classification (NCBI taxonomy): domain Bacteria; kingdom Pseudomonadati; phylum Pseudomonadota; class Alphaproteobacteria; order Hyphomicrobiales; family Phyllobacteriaceae; genus Mesorhizobium; species Mesorhizobium sp. BR-1-1-10. Next base: position 83,852 of record NZ_JAIUIL010000019.1, read on the forward strand.
TCGATGCCGTCCGGCACGAGAATGGCGCTGACCGTGTCCGAATGCCATTTCGGCGCCTTGGCGCAGAGCTTCAGCCCCCACGCGTCGACCGCCTTGCGCACACCTTCGGCGAGGCGATGGTGGCGGGAGAAGATGGTCTCCAGCCCTTCCTCGGCGATCAGGTCGAGCGAGGCGCGCAGGCCGCGCAGCAATTGTGTCGCCGGGGTGTAAGGGAAATAGCCGGCATCGTTGGCGCGGATCATGTCCTCGAAGGAGAAGAAACAGCGCCGGTGGGTGGCGGTTCTCGAAGCGACGAGCGCCTTCCTGCTCACCGACAGGAAGCCGAGGCCGGCCGGCAGCATGAAGCCTTTCTGCGAGCCGCTGACGGCGCAGTCGACGCCCCATTCTTCCTGGCGAAAGTCGATCGAGCCGATCGACGAGACGCCGTCGACGAAAAGAAGGGCAGGGTGGTTCACATCGTCGAGCGCGGCGCGGCAGCCGGCGACGTCGCTGGTGACGCCTGTCGCCGTCTCGTTCTGTGTGCAGAAAATCGCCTTGATGCGGTGCGTCTTGTCCGCCTTCAGCCGCTCCGCATAGAGTTCCAGCGGAACGCCGGTTCCCCATTCGCAGTCGATGACGTCGACCTCGAAACCGAGCCGTTCGGCCATGTCGACCCACAGATGCGAGAACTGGCCGAAACGCGACATCAAAACGCGGTCGCCTGGGCTGAGCACATTGGTCATCGCCGCTTCCCAGGCTCCGGTGCCCGAGGACGGGTAGATGAAGACGCGGCCGGTCTCGTTCTTGAAGACCCGTTTGATGTCCTCGAACAGCGGCAGGGTGAGGTCGGGAAAGGTGGCCGCGCGCATGTCCTCCATCGGCAGGTTCATCGCTTGGCGTACCTGCTCGGGGATGTTGGTCGGCCCGGGAATGAAAAGATGGGTGAAACCGGCCATGATGCGAACTCCTCCTGATCCAGCAAAGCGGTGGTGGGAGTTTCGTTTCGACGGCCGATGCCGACAACACCTTGGCGGGTAAGATCTCACCGCATGCGGGTGGGTATGGCCTACCCGGTCGCCCTACCCGAAAGGCTGCCTTTGGCTACGCCTCTCTCGTGAATAGAGCGCGACCGCCATGGCGCGGTTGCGGACGTCCAGCTTGTCGTACAGATTCTTGAGATGGTACTTCACGGTGTTTTCGGAGATGCCGGTCCGGGTGGCGATCTGCAAATTGGTCCAGCCGTCGGACAATACCGCCAGCAGTTCACGCTCGCGCACGGTAAGCCGGGATAGAGGCGTATCGTTGATCTTGTTGATGTCGATATAGGGGATGCAGATGCGGCCGTGCGCGACAGCCAGGATCGTGTCGAAGATGATGGCGGGATCGTCGAACTGGAAGCAGTAGCCCTGGGCCCCCAGGCGCACGCACTGTTTCAGGATGCCGATGTCATGGTCGTTTGAAAAGACCGCGATGCGAACGTCGAGCTTGCGGGTCTGGACCTCGGCCAGGACATCAGCGCCGTCCATGTCGGAGAGCTTCCAGCCGATCACGGCGACATCGAACTCCTGGACCGCTGCCAGCTCCAGGAAATGCCTGCCGCTTTGTACGGAAGCCAAAAGCTCGAAGCGCCCGTCGCAGTCCAGCATTTCGCGCAGAGCCGATATGACGAGCGGATTGCGTTCGGCCACGACCACGCGAACGCGCCGCTCGTGGATTGCCTTGTTTTCTGTCCGCGACCTGATCTTCAAGGGCTTCCGGCTTTTTTGTTGCGGCTTGGGGGTCCAGCCGATGCCTGGACCTGCATCATGACAATTCTGCCCCAATCGCGCACGGGTGCTCTTTCCCCAGCGACATGCGCTGTCGCGTGGCCGGGCCACAAGCACACCCGCTTTGACGGAATCGACTAGGTTGCGCACGCCGGACAATGTCGCGTCGGTGGAAAACGACGCCTTTGCGCAAGCGGGATTTTTCGGCTGGAATTCCCGTGCGTTGGAGCGACGGGCTGCGAAATCGAATCATGCCGCCGCTCCAAATTTCTTGTTTGTGGTCGGACCCAAAACCGATTTCCACTTTTCGGAATCATGGTCTAGACCTGATTGGCAACCTTTCCGGGATTCTGATGGCTGGAGACGCTGGTGGAAGGCCAGGACAAGCAGACGACCTCCGCCAAGGCGGCTGACGACGCCCACGCCGACATCTATGGCGAGGACGGCGCGGTTCTTTCGTCCTTCCTTGCCCAGATCGGTGCGGCGATCGCCGACCGCGATACGCTGACCCTCAAGCGCGAAGTCGACGACCTGCATCAGTCGGAACTTGGCGACCTCATCGAGGCGCTGCATCCCGAGCAGCGGCGCGCGTTGGTCGAACTGCTGGGCGCCGACTTCGATTTTTCCGCGCTGACCGAAGTCGACGAGGCGATCCGCATGGATATCGTCGACAATCTGCCCAATGCGCAGATCGCGCAGGCCGTGCAGGCACTCGATTCCGACGACGCGGTCTACATTCTCGAAGACCTCGAGCCGGAAGACCAGGACGAGATCCTGTCGCAGCTGCCGTTCACCGAGCGGATCAGGCTGCGGCGCTCGCTCGACTACCCGGAAGAGACCGCCGGGCGGCGCATGCAGACTGAGTTCGTCGCTGTGCCGCCTTTCTGGACCATCGGCCAGACCATCGACTACATGCGCGAGGACAAGAACCTTCCGGACCGCTTCAGCCAGATCTTCGTCATCGATCCGACCTTCAAGTTGTTGGGGGCCATCGATCTCGACCAGATCCTGCGCGCCAAGCGCGCGGTCAAGGTGGGGGAGGTCATGCATGAGACGCGGCACGCCATTCCCGCCACCATGGACCAGGAAGAGGCGGCGCGGGAATTCGAACAATACGACCTTCTGTCGGCCGCGGTCGTCGACGAAAACGAACGGCTGGTCGGCGTGCTGACCATCGACGATGTCGTCGACGTCATCCAGCAGGAGGCGGAGGAAGACCTGCTGCGCATGGGCGGCGTCGGTGACGAAGAGCTCTCCGACAGCATTCTGGCGACCTCGCGCTCGCGCGTTCCCTGGCTGCTCGTCAATCTGCTGACGGCATTCCTGGCGGCATCGGTGATCGGCCTGTTCGACCACACGATCGAGCGGATCGTGGCACTCGCCGTGCTGATGCCGATCGTGGCCGGCATGGGCGGCAATGCCGGTTCGCAGACCATGACCGTCACCGTGCGGGCGCTGGCGACCAGGGATCTCGACATCTACAACGCCGGCCGCATCATCCGCCGCGAGATGGGCGTCGGCTTCATCAACGGCATCGTCTTCGCCGTGCTGATCGGCATCGTCGCCGCAAGTTGGTTCCACGACCCTAATCTCGGCGGCATCATCGCGGCGGCTATGATCATCAACATGTTCGTGGCGGCCCTTGCCGGCATCCTGATCCCGCTGCTGCTCGACAGGTTCAAGGTGGATCCCGCGGTCGCTTCGGCGGTTTTCGTCACCACGGTCACCGACGTTGTTGGATTCTTTGCCTTCCTCGGCCTCGCGAGCTGGTGGTTCGGTGTCCGGTAACGGTCTCAATTGACTTTTACGTAAATGCCGTGCGAGGCTTGTGCGGGGTGTCGCGTCGATTCCGGCGGACAAGGGTTTGGTTCGGGACAGAAGGGAGACGCCGCATGGCGATCGCCTGGAATTCCGGCAGGGAGTGACAATGCGGGAATATTATTCGATCACCGAGCTGACCCGCGAATTCGACGTGTCGACGCGGACACTGCGTTTCTATGAAGACGAGGGATTGGTGCAGCCGGTGCGGCGCGGCCGCACACGCCTGTTTCGCCCTTCCGACCGCCACCTCATCCGGCAGATCATGCGCGGAAAACGCCTCGGCTTCTCGATCAACGAGATCCGCGAGATCATCCAGATGTACAAGGAGCCGCCGGGCGAGGTCGGGCAGCTCAAGCTGATGATCAAACGCATCGAGGAAAAGCGCGAAGACCTCAGGCAGAAACGTCGCGACCTCGAGGAGACACTGGCCGAACTCGACCAGGCCGAGGAGTCTTGCGTCGAGCGGCTGGTCGAGCTCGGCGTCAACACGTAGCCCTGCTCAAATCCAGCGCCGGACTCTTTTTGCATAGTCGCGGTATTTCTTGCCGAATTTCGCCGCCAATATCTTTTCCTCGCCCTCGATCGCGACCTTCTGGGTGACGAAGGCAGCGACGAAGGCAAGCAGGAAGAACCAGGCGATGCCCGAGACGAAGGCGACGCCGATCAACAGCAGCGTGTTGGCCAGGTACATCGGATTGCGGCTGACGCCGAAGGGGCCGGTCGTGACGAGATGATCGGGCACGGCGTTGGGATTGAGCGTGGTCCTGGCCCGTATCATGGTGCGGATCGCTGTGAACCAGAGTACGGCCACGGCGAACAATGCCACCCAGCCGGCGGCGAACAGGATGTCGCCAAGGAGATCGCCGATCCAGGGCAGCGGGATGTAGAGGCCGAGCACGACACTGATGAGGATGGCGGCGGCGTAGATCACCGGCGGCCACGGTACCAGCCCAGGCTTCGGCCCGGTCCCAGGCTTCGGTTCGATCCCAGGTTTTGGCCCGATCATTGTGTCCCTCCCTCCGTCATCTTGTCCTCGGTCTTGGCGGTGCACGTTGCGGCAAGATCGGACAGATGCGCCCTGAAGTCCGCAGTCTGGTCGTTGTTGAAGAGCCGATCAAGAGAGGCTTCGCCTTCGAGCGTTTCGAGCATGCAGCCGCAATAGCTCGAACAGAAGGTTGCGTTGCGCATCTGCTCGCACGATCGCTGGCAGGTTTTCAGGAAATTGACCTGCGGGGTTTCGACTTGCGCCGGCATCACTTGCGAGAACAGCCAGACGCAGCCGATCAGCAGCGGCTGGTGGATCAGGTAGAAAGCCAGGCTGTGGCGGCCGATGAAGACCAGCGGGTTGGACCAGCGTCCGGGCGCCAGGTTCGCCAGGCGTGCCCTTATGCCGGAAGTGGAAGCGAATTTGGCCACCGCAATGCCCGTAAGCACGGCGCCGAACCAGGGGAACAGCGGAACGTAGTCGTTGGAGCGCGGGTTGATCGCCGACAGGCCGATCCACCAGAGCCAGGGATGATCGAGGGCCTCGAAGCGCAGGTAGACTGGTGCCGCGATGACGAGCGCGGCGACGGCAAGCGTCAGCAGCGCCGGCAGGCGCAGGAACGCGAGGCCGAGCAGGCTGGCGAGCGCGATCTCGTGCAGGATGCCGAAAAAGATGAATCCGTCGGGCGTGGCGATGCGGGTGACGACCGAAATGGCGACCGCCGCGCCGGCGATCATGGCGAACCGCTTCCAGAAGCCGTTCCAGCGGATCTGTCGGCCATGGGCGAGATAGAGGCTGACCCCGACCAGGAACAGGAAGGTCGATGCGATGCAGCGGGCGTAGAACTTCCACCAGCCGAAGGCGGTGAGGCCGGGATCGGTGTAGCCGAAGAATTCCAGGTCCCAGGTGAAGTGGTAGCTCGCCATCGCGATCAGCGCGATGCCACGCAAGATATCGATGGCGACGATGCGCTTCGATGGCTGCGGGACGGGTACGGTCGGCGTGTGGATGCTCATGGTCTCGCGATCTGATTCAGCCCCTCCACGACGACTATCACGGTTGCACCGGATAGAAGAAGACCGGGCGCCTTGGCCTGCACCGCGCGGCGGGGTCCGCGCCAGCCGCCGGGTTGGGCCAGCGCGGAAAAGCCTTTGACCGGCTTCGCTTTTTGCCGGATGTGCGTCGGTTTCCTCTTAATGGGCCTGAAATGTCCACGGCAGATTTAACGCCTCGATTCTGCTTTGGGGAAGCAATGTCCACCCATGTTCGCCATCCGATCTGGCTTCCGGCCCTCAAGGCCGCGGATGCGCGCACCTTCGCCTCGCTGTACGCTGTCGAATCCTTCGCCCGCGCCATGGTGTCGAGCGTCATACCGATCCAGGCCTACGAGATTCTCCGCAACGAGCAGATCGTCTCGATACTCTACACCGCCGTGTCCCTGCTCGGCCTGTCGGTGACCTTGTTCATGCCGATGCTGATCCGCCGCTTCGCGCGGCGCTGGGTCTACACGGCGGGCGCCTGCCTGCTCGCCATCGGCTCGCTGTTCTTCGTCACCCATACGCTCGCCGGGCAACTGGCCGGAATGCTGTGCCGGGTGATGGGCGCCAGCGCGCTGTCGATCACGCTCAACCTCTACATCATGGATCACATCCGCAAGACCGATTTCATGCAGGCCGAATCGCTGCGCATGGCGTGGTCGATGGTTGCCTGGACCTGCGGGCCGACGCTCGGCATTTTTCTCTATACGCGCTTCGGCATTTATGCCGCGCATGGCGCGGTGGCGGTGTTCGCCATGGCCTTGCTGGCGCTGTTCTGGACCTATCGGCTGAGCGACAACCAGTCGATCCGCCCGGGCAAGACACGACCGGCCAATCCGCTCGCCAACATCGGCCGCTTCGTCGCGCAGCCGAGGCTGAGGCTCGCCTGGCTGATAGCCTTCGGCCGCTCCTGCTTCTGGACGACCTTCTTCGTCTATGGTCCGCTGTTCATGGTCATCACCGGCGAAGGCGAATTGGCCGGCGGTCTGCTGGTCTCGGCCGGCAACGCACTGCTGTTCATGGCGATCTTCTGGGGCAAGGCGGGGAAACGCTTGGGCGGCCGCAGGACCATGACATTTGCCTATTTCGCTATGTCGGCGACGCTGCTGGCGGCCGGTGCCGTGGGCGAAACCGTGCCGTTGCTCACCGGCGCCTTCCTGCTGTGCGGCGCCTTCTTCACCATCGCGCTCGACGCGCTGGGTTCGACCGCCTTCATGCGCTCGGTGCGCTCCTATGAGCGCGCGCAGATGGCGGCGGTCTACCGCACCTATCTCGATTTTTCCGAACTGACGCCGCCGCTGGTCTATTCGGTGGTGCTGGCCTTCTTCGGCCTGGGCTCGGTGTTCGTCACGCTTGGGCTACTGGCAGCCTTTTGCGGCTTCATGACCTGGCGATACCTGCCGAAGTCGCTGTGATCTTCAGGCCTCGGGTGAGCGCGCAGCGTGCCGTTCGCGCACCCAGTTGTGGAAACGGTCCAGGTCGTACTCCTCGGGCATCAGCACGCCAGCTGTATGACGCATCGAGCGCAGGCCCTTCTGGTTGACCTCGCAGATTGCCGCGTCCTCCTCCAGCACCTGTGTGCCGAAGGCAACGATGTTGTCGATGTCGGTCTCAGCGAGCGCCTCGGGCGCGAACAGCCATTCCGCGGTCAATTCGGTCTGTTCGGGACCGAGCGGCGTAAGCCGCACGGTCCTGACATAGTCGACATGGCCGACAATGAACATCGACGGCAGGTTGGTGGAGTAAGTCTGACCGGCGGTTCGTTCCGCCGGCGTCAAGCCCGGGAAGACCGGCCCGTGCGCCTGCCCATCACGCGACCATGTCTCAGCCCCGGTGCGCAGGCCGCCGGAAAATTCCGGCGCGTCATTGTCGGCGTGGCGGAGCCATTCGGGATCGTCATGCCGGCTCATCAGGCCGCGGCCATAGATCGGCACCAGCCGCGACAGGTCCTTGTGGACGCCCGGGCAGTGCAGGCACTCGTTGAAATTTTCCCAAAAAATCTTCCAGTTGCAGTTCATCACCTTGCGCAGCACGTGGCCCGATACCAGCGTTTCCAGCGGCCAGTTGCCGAAGTCGCCGGAGGCCGGGTCGAAGGAGGATTGCGCCGAGCTGGCGGCATCTTCCGCAAGATTGACGAAGACGAAGCCCCGCCACACCGAGAGCGCGACGCGATAAAGCGGGTGATCGGCCTTGTCGAAGCCGTCAGGCAGCGATTTCGACGGCACGCGCACCAGATCGCCACGCAGCGAATAGGACCAGGCGTGATACGGGCAGGTGATCAGCCGCGCCTTCAGCCGGCCCTGGCTTTCCTGGCAAAGCTGCGAGCCGCGATGCCGGCAGGTGTTGTGGAAGGCATGCAACTCGCCGGTGTCGTCGCGCAGCAGGAGGATTTCCTGCGTACCGACGCGGAAGGTGCGGAACGCCAAAGGCTGGGCAAGGTCGGCCTCGCGACAGACGAGCAGCCAGTTCCTGTACCAGATGGCGTCGAGATCGCGCTGATAGTTGTCCTGGTCCCAATAGGCCGACGAGGGCAGCGTCGGCTCCGTTCGAGTCAGGCCGTTGTAGGGCTCGCGCTCGCTGGCATTGGGCTGCATGGCTGGCTTCCCGTGAGGGGTGCCAGCCGACACCCGGCCATGAAGTTTGTCAATCGGGACGGGAGGAGGGCAGCTTCGCCGATACGGCGCTCCTGCGCTGGCGGCTGTCGGAATTTGGTTTGCCGGGCGCGGCGAATTTCCCTATAGTCACCGATGTCGTCGGTTCCTTTTTGGAGCCAAGAGGGAATGCGGTGCGGGCAGGAATTCCTGCCCAATGCCGTGGCTGCCCCCGCAACTGTGTGCGGTAGTCCTCTCCATATGCCACTGAAGATTTTTCTTCGGGAAGGTGGGGAAGGGCGCTTATCCGCGAGCCAGGAGACCTGCCGGCGACAGGAAACTGACTTCGATGCCCTCGGGTGGAGGGCGAAAGGACAAGACATGACTACCGCTTCCGTCTCCCTCGGCGCCTCCGTCTCCTCGCAGTCGCGCTTCATGCAGCTCGCGCTCGCGGCGCTGCTCGGCATCTTCGTCGTCGGCTTTGTCGGCTTCTCGCATATCGATGCGGTCCACAATGCTGCCCACGACTATCGCCACTCGATGGCGTTTCCCTGCCACTAACGAGGATCCGACATCATGAATCTGTTTCGCAACGTCGTGTTCGTCGCGGCGATCGCGGGGCTCGTGGCCGGTGTCGTTCTCGCCTGCATGCAGGCCTATGCCACCGTGCCGCTGATCCTCAAGGCGGAAGTCTACGAAAAGGCCGGCGGCGGCCACCACCATGATCACGCGGCCGCACCAGCGGCGACCAATGATGCCATGAGCACGGTGGCGCCCGCTGGGAATGCCATGAGCTCTGCCGCGCCCGCGGGCACCGATGCCGTGACACCGGCGGAGGAAGACGAAGGCTGGGCGCCGGCCGACGGTTTCGAGCGTTTCGCCTTTAGCGTGGTTGCCAATATCGTCACCGGCATCGGCTTCGCACTGGTCCTGGTCGCGGTTTCCGAGTTCTTCGGCGGCGTCGGCAACTGGCGCCAGGGTGTGTTCTGGGGTTTGGCCGGCTTTGCCGTGTTCACACTGGCACCGGGTCTCGGACTGCAGCCGGAACTGCCGGCAATGCCGGCGGCCGATCTTCTGCCGCGCCAGATCTGGTGGACGGCGACGGCGGCCGCGACCGCGATCGGCCTAGGCCTGATCGTCTTTCGCAGATCGCTGCCATTGACCATCCTCGCCGTCTTGCTGATCGTCGCGCCGCATGTCGTCGGCGCGCCGCAGCCCGACAGCTTCGAAACACCGATCCCGGAAGGCCTGCACCATCAGTTCGTGGTGGCGGTGACGGTGACCAATCTGGTGTTCTGGCTGGTGCTCGGCGCGATCGTGGGCGTGGTGCGCAGGCGCTTCACCGGCATGGCGACCAGCCTGCGCGACAGCTTTGCCTGATCGCGGCAGGCTGACCTTCATCATCGGTGGTGGGGGCTCCGGCAAGAG